>NZ_JBHMDZ010000049.1:0-455623 GCF_042430175.1 Paracoccus cavernae
CTCCAGAAACCACCATCCCGATGGACCAAAGGCCGGTCATGCACTAACTTTTAAAACGGACCACTCAAGTGGGGCTGATCAGGGAACGAGGCGGTAATCGGAGGGAGCGGATAGCGGCCGACAAAGGCGGCCAGATGCGTGCGGGGAGGCTCGGAGCCTTGAATGGCCCCCAAGACCCAAGATCGTCACGCATAAAGGATTGCCTTAGGCCATCAGCCGCCCCGCTGCTTCACGCCTTGGCCACGACGACGCCCCGCCATTGGCTCGACGCGCCTACCACATGAAAACGCCGCGGCCTTAACAGCCGCGGCGTTTGGGTTTGAGCGGTCAGAGCTTATTCCATGCTGACATTCGCGCCTTCGACCACGGGTTTCCATTTGGTCATCTCGGCCGCGACATGTTGCGCGAGTTCGTCGGGGCCGCTGCCGACGATTGTGGCGGAGAAGGTGGCCATTTTTTCGGCGACTTTCGGGTCGGCCATCGCGGACTGCGCCGCCTTGGCGAGGGTGTCGACAACCTCGGGCGGTGTGCCGGCGGGAGCGAAGAGGGCATTCCAGCTGTAGGTCTCGTAGCCCGGAAGCGTCTCGGCAATGGCGGGGACATCGGGAAAGGCGGGCGAGCGCTCGGCCGTGGTAACCCCGATCGCCCTGAGCTTGCCCGAAGAAATATGCGCCGAGGCCGAGGGCAGGTTGTCGAAAATCATCGGCACCTGATTGCCCAGAACGTCGGTCAGCGCGGGGCCCGAACCCTTGTAGGGGATATGCGTGATATCGACGCCCGCCATGGATTTGAAGAGTTCGCCCGAGAGGTGCAAGGGCGTCGCATTGCCGGAGGAGGCATAGGACATCGGCTCGGATTTCGCGAGATCGATCAGCTCCTGAACGGTGGTCGCCGGCACGTCGGGATGAACCGCGAGCACGTTCGGTACCAGAACCAGCAGGGAGACCGGCGCGAAATCCGCGACTGGATCATAGGGTTTTTCACTCAGGATCAGTGGGTTGAGCGCATGGGTCGCGACCGTTCCCATCAAAATGGTATAGCCGTCTGGATCGGCCTCGGCGACCTGGGTCGCGCCAAGGCTTCCGCCCGCGCCGCCGACGTTCTGCACGATGACTTGCTGTCCGAGCTGCTCGCTCATGCGTTCGGCGACGACGCGGCCGACCAGATCGGTCGAGCCTCCGGCGGCGAAGGGGATCACCAGCGTGATCGCGCGATCGGGAAAGGCGCTTTGGGCCGAAGCGGCCTGGCTCAGCGCGAGAGCGGCAATCAGGGCCAGTCCGGCGCGACGGGTGAAAGTGGCGGTCATGGCATTATCCTTGGTGGTGGGATGATGAAGAAAGGCGGGACCTGCGCCCCGCCCGTGGTGGTCATGCATCGCTTTCGGTGAAAACCTCCTCGCGGCTTTTGCGGATCGAGGGCAGGAAGACCAGCACCAGCACGCCGACGGCCAGAAGCAGCAGCGTCAGGCTGATCGGACGGGTAACGAAGGTGGTGGCATCGCCGCGCGACAAGATCATGGCGCGGCGCAGATGTTCCTCGAGCAGCGGGCCGAGGACGAAGCCCAGAAGCAGCGGCGCCGGCTCGAAGCGCAGCTTGCCCATGACATAGCCGAGCAGCCCGAAGAAGGCGACGGCATAGAGGTCATAGGTGTTCGAGTTGACCGAATAGACCCCGATCGAACACATCGCCATGATGATCGGAAAGAGGATGTAATAGGGCACCTTGAGCAGCTTCACCCAGAGCCCGATCAGCGGCAGGTTCAGCACGACGAGCATCAGGTTTCCGATCCACATCGAGGCGATGATGCCCCAGAATAGCGCCGGTTGTTCGGCGGCGACATTCGGGCCGGGCACGATGCCCTGGATGATCATCGCGCCGATCATCAGCGCCATGACGGGGTTGGCGGGGATCCCCAGCGTCAGCAGCGGGATGAACGAGGTCTGTGCGCCTGCGTTATTCGCCGATTCCGGTCCCGCCACGCCTGCAATCGCGCCCTGACCGAATTCCTCGGGGTGTTTGGAGAGCTTCTTTTCGACCGTATAGGAGGCGAAAGAGGCAAGGATCGCCCCTCCGCCCGGCAGGATGCCGAGGACGGAGCCGAGGCCCGTGCCGCGCAGAACCGGCCCGACCATGGCGCGGAAGTCCTGCCGCGAGGGCCAGAGGCGGCCGACATTGTTGGTCAGGACCTGCCGGTCGGTCTCGTTCTCGAGGTTGCGCAGGATCTCGGCGATACCGAAGACACCGACTGCCAGCGCGACGAAGTTCAGCCCGTCGGCAAAGGCGGTGATCCCGAAGGTGAAGCGCGGCGTGCCGTCGAAAATGTCGCTGCCGACCGTGCCGAGCAGCAGGCCCAGAACGACCATCGCCAAAGCCTTGACGATCGAGCCATGCGCCAGCGCGACCGACATCACGAGGCCGAGCACCATCAGGCTGAAATACTCGGCCGAACCGAATTTCAGCGCGATGATCGTCAGCGGCGGGGCGAAAAGCGCGACCAGCAGGGTCGAGACCGAACCCGCGAAGAACGAGCCGATGGCCGCGACCGCGAGCGCGATCCCCGCGCGGCCTTTACGCGCCATCTGGTAGCCGTCGATCGCCGTCACCGCCGACGAGGATTCGCCGGGCATGTTGATCAGGATCGCCGTGGTCGAGCCGCCATATTGCGCGCCGTAATAGATGCCGGCGAGCATGATCAGCGACGAGACGGGCTCGAGCTGGAAGGTGATCGGCAGCAGCATGGCGATGGTCGCGGTCGCACCAATGCCCGGAAGCACACCGATCAGCGTGCCGAGGATGACCCCGATCAGGCAGAACAGCAGGTTCTCGAACGAGGTTGCAACCGAAAAGCCGAGGCCGAGGTTGGAGAGGAAATCCATGTCGGTCCCCTTACAAAGGAAGCCAGGGGCCGAAGCGCCGGAAGGGCAGGCCGAGGGCATAGCTGAAGACCAGCGTCGAGAAGAGCGTGACCAGCACCGAAAGGAGCAGCGCCCAATGGAACTTCATGCGCTGCGAGGCCATCGCGGCGATCAGCGAGGTGAAGAACAGCGCCGGAACGAAGCCCAGACCGCGCACGGTCAGGCCGAAGAAGACCGGAGCGGGCAGGATGAAGATCATGCCGCGCCATGCGATGGTGCCGACCGGCTCTCCGGCAGGGGAGCGCAGGGCCTTGAGCGTGGTGATCAACCCGAGCAGGAACAGCAGGCCCGAGAGGATGGCCGGAAAATAGCCCGGCCCCATGCGCAATGTGGTGCCGATGCGCAGACCGGAGGATTGCCAGGCGAAGAAGGCGGCAACGAGCATCAGCAGGATGCCCGCGACCATATCCGAGCGGTCGGGGCCGCTGGAGGCGGCGCTTGATACGGCGCTTTCTGGGCGCCCGTTTGAAGATGTCGTCATGCGGTGTCCCCTTGGAACGGAAGGGATCCCCCGCCGGTCACCGGCGGGGGGCTTTGTCGGCGGGGTGCCTTAGTCGGCGTAGACGCCTGCGGCATCGATGATGGTTTTCCAGCGCGCGATCTCGGATTCGAGCTTGGCCTTGAGCGCGGCGGGGGTCGCATCGGCTGCGGGGGAGGGGGCGGTGCCGAGATCACCCATCGCGGTGATCACGCCCGGATCGGCGAGCGCGAGTTGCAGCGATTTCGACAGACGCTCGGTCACTTCGGCGGGCGTGCCTTTGGGCGCGTAGATCCCGTGCCAGATGCTGACCTCCATCTGCGGCAGGTCGTTCTCTGCGACGGTCGGGAGGTCGGGGAAAAGCGGCAGGCGCTCGGGCGTGGTGACGGCATAGGCCTTGATCGTGCCGCCGGTGATCTGCTGGGTCGTGTTGGTGGTCTGGTCGCACATGAAATCGACCTGACCGCCCAGAAGGTCGGTCATGGCGGGGCCGGTGCCCTTATAGGGAACGGTCACGAACTGGGTGTCGATGGCCGACTGGAACAACATGCCGCACAGATGGCTCGCCGCGCCGATACCGGCATTGGCCATGGTCACGCCATCGGCGTTTTCCTTGACATATTGCACGAAGGCCGGGAAATCGGCCGGCTCGAAATCCTTGCGCGCGACCATGACCATCGGCACTTCGGTCACGAGGCCGACATAGTCGAAGGCGTTGACCGTGTCATAGGCGAGGCTGCGGTAAAGCGTGGCGGCGGTCGCCATGCCGATATGGTGCATCAGGATCGTATAGCCGTCGGGATCGGATTCCGCGACGCGGCCCGCACCAAGCGTCCCGCCTGCGCCGCCGAGATTCTCGATGATGATCTGCTGGCCGAGATCGCCCGACATTTTCTCGGCCACGAGACGGGCGACCGTATCGGTCGGACCACCGGCCGCGAAAGGGACCACCATCGTGATCTGGCGCTCGGGATAGGCCTGCGCGAAAGCGGCCGAAGACAGGGCTGTTGCAGTGAAAAAGGCGCCGAGCAAGCTGCGGATGGCCATGGTTTCCTCCCAGAAACAAAGATGTTGCCGCCTGCTCTCCCGTGCGAAGCGGATGGGCAGATGAAAACCGTCATGGACAAGTCACACAAATGTTATGCGGGGCCGGAGGCCGGCAATTTTGCCGAACGGGCGGCCGAATGGGTGGATTTGGGAACATGGCGCGGTTCGCGTGGGTGGAAATCCACCCATCCGCGCGTGAGCCTGCACCTTGCCGGTCCCTAATCGTCGTCGGATTCCGCCGGATCGAGGATCAGACGACGGTCGAGACCGTGCTTTTGCATCTTCTCGTAAAGCGTCTTGCGGCTGATTCCGAGGGTTTCATAGACCGCCTTGAGCCGCCCGCCATGCGCGGTGATGGCCGAGGCGATCTGGCTGCGCTCGTATTCTGCCATGCGCTCGGCGAGGCGCGCGCCTTGCGGGGCGGCGGCCTGCATCGGGTCGAGACCCAGAACGAAACGCTCGGATTGGTTGCGCAATTCGCGGACATTGCCCGGCCAGTCTCCGGCGGCCAAAGCGGCCAGATGTGCGGGGGGAATCTCGCGCTCGGCCACGCCGTGGCGGGCGGCGGATTCGCGCACGAGATGAAGGAAAAGCAGCGGGATATCCTCGCGCCGGGCCGAAAGCGGCGGCACATGCAGCGCCGCGACATTGAGCCGCCAGTAAAGATCCTCGCGGAACCTGCCTTTGGCGACCGCCTCGGCCAGATCGGTTTTCGAGGTGGCGATGAAGCGCACATCGAGCGGCACCGGCTCGTTCGCGCCAAGCCGCGTAATGACGCGGTCTTGAAGCACGCGCAACAGTTTGGCCTGCAACTCGACCGGCATCTGTCCGATTTCGTCGAGCAGGACCGTGCCGCCGCGCGCATGTTCGAATTTGCCGAACCTTGGGCGCAGCGCGCCGGGGAAGGCGCCCGCCTCATGGCCGAAGAGTTCGGATTCGATCAGCGCCTCGGGCAAAGCCGCACAGTTTATCGCGACAAAGGGCTTGCCCGCGCGCGGCGAGATATCGTGCAGGGCCCGCGCCACGACCTCTTTGCCGACGCCGGTGGGGCCGATGATCAGCGTATCGGCATCCGAGGCCCCGATCGCGCGAAGACGGTAGCGCAGCTCGACCATGAGCTGCGTGCGGCCGGGCAGGCGGGCCTCGATGTCGTCGCGCTTTCCGGCCACCGCGCGCAGGCGTCGGTTCTCGATGACCAGACCGCGGTGATCGACGGCGCGGCGTAGTACCGAGACCAGCTCCTGCACGACAAAGGGTTTTTCGATGAAGTCATAGGCCCCGTGCCGCATGGCCGCGACCGCAAGCTGGACCTCGGCGTGACCGGTCACCAGAATGACGGGAATTTCGGCGTCGACGTCGTGGAGCGCGGAGAGCAGCGACATCCCGTCCATGCCCGGCATGCGGATATCCGAGACAACCGCGCCGTCGAAGCCGGGGCCGGCCAGCGCCAATGCCTCTTCGGCGCTTGACAGCGGCTCGACCTCGAAACCGGCGAGTTCGAGCGCCTGCGCCGTCGAATGGCGCATCGTATCGTCGTCATCGACCAGAAGGACGCGGTGCATGCTCATGCTGCGGCCTCGTCCGCGGCCGCGGCGGGCAGGGTGATGGTGAATTCGGCCCCGGGGCCTGCGTCGCGCACGGTAATCTCGCCTCCGAAATCGCGGATGATGTTGTAGCTGATCGAGAGTCCCAGCCCGAGGCCGCTGCCTGCCTGTTTGGTGGTGTAGAACGGGTCGAAAATCCGGTCGGCAATTGCGGGCGGTACGCCGGGGCCGCGGTCGCGCAGCCGGATCCCGACGCGGGGACCGTCCGGCGTGGCCTGCATCCGTGCCGACAGGGTAATGCGGCGGTCCGCGCCGCCCTCGACCGCATCGGCGGCATTGCTGATCAGATTGACCAGCACCTGCTGGAGCCGCGTCGCGCCACCCCTGACCGGCGGCAGATCCGCTGCGAGATCCAGCTCGAGCGTGGCGCGGGCGGATTTGAGGCGGCCCTCGACGATGATCTGGGTCTCGGTCAGAAGCCCCGCCAGATCGACGGCGGCGAGACGCTCGTTGGGTTTGCGCGCGGCATTGCGCAGATGCCGTCCGATCGCCGCCATGCGGTCGATCAGCGACAGGATATGGCCGAGGTTCTGGCGTGCGCGGGGCAGATCGCCGCGCGCGATGAAGATATCGGCGCTGTCGGCGTAGTTGCGGGCGGCGGCGAGGGGCTGGTTGATCTCGTGGCTGAGCGCCGCAGACATCTGGCCGAGAGCGGCGAGCTTGCCGACCTGCACCAGATTGGCCTGCGCGCGGCGCAGCTCGGTTTCGGTGGCGCGGCGCTCGTCGATCTCCTGTTCGAGATGGCTGTTCACCCGCGCCAGATCGGCGGTGCGCTCCTTGACGCGTGTCTCCAGCTCGTCGCGGGCGCGGGCCTCGATCATCAGCCGCTCGGTGATGCGGGCGCGGCGCTGCATCACGACCAAGCCGCCGAAGAGCGCCGCGCAAAGCAGCAAAAAGACGGTGATCGCCGCGACCCGCGCCTGAATGCGCGCATTGGCGGTGTCGAGCAGCACCTGAACCTTCCAGCCGGCATTGCCCATGACATGCTCGGCGATCAGGAAATCGCCGCTGCCGCCGGCACGGTCGTCCTCGTCCAGCCGCACCTGTCGGGCCCCGTCGCGCTGGGAGCGGCGGAAGGGCAGGTCATGGAGCACGACATCGGCATAGCGGCGCGAGGCTTCGGTACGGGCGAGCTGCTCGGGCGTGCGTTCCAGCGTCGCGCCGTAAAGCCAGCTCGGGACCGAGGACATGAAGACGATCCCCTCGGGATCGGTCACGAGGATGCGGTATTCGTTGCCGCGCCAAGCCGCCTCGATCCGGTCGACGCCGATCTTGACCGCGAGCACGCCGGCAATCGCGCCCGCCGGATCGAGCACGGGCGCCGAGAAGAAGTAGCCCCTGACCCCCGAAGTCGTGCCGACCCCGTAAAACCGCGCCGGATGGCCCATCAGCGCATCCTGGAAATAGGGTCGGTAGCGGAAATTCTGGCCGACGAATGTGCCCGAATGGCCGTGGTTCGAGGCGGCGACGGTCTCGCCGTCCCTGCGCATCAGATAGATGTCCGAGGATTCGAGCATGATGTTGCGCCGCGCCATCAGGGCGTTGATCTCCGCGCGCCGTTTGTTGTCGTCGGGGGTCGCCGCCAGCAGCCGGATCGCGTCCAGATCGGCCAGAAGCTGCGGCACGACCTCGTAACGTGCGAGATCGCCTTCGAGCGCGTTGATTGTCAGCCGCATCGCGGTTTCGGCGCGGGCGGCATCGACCGAGAGGTAATGGCGCAGCGCGATCCGGTTGGCCTGCCAGACGGTCAGCGCCAGCCCGAGCCCGAGCGCGATCAGCACCAGCTTGCGTTTCAGATCTCCCCCCAACCGCCAATCAAGCATCGCTGTCGCTCGATATATCCAATTTGGCTAGGCGATGATGGCAGGCGCCCGCAGATTGTGGAAGCCAAATCACGCGCTTGCGCTTGGACCCGACGCATCGTCGCCAAGAGGCGGGGCGTTCGGGCCACGGCTCGCGCCTCACCGCTTGTTGAGAATGATTTGCAGTTGCAATCCGTTCGGGCTTGATTATCTATATTGCGACTCGCTCGCATCTGGCCGGCGAAGCAGGCGCGCCCACCAATCGCGCGCCGGACCGGCACAAGCGCCCCGATCACAAGGGCAGGGCAGGTGCCGCGCGACGGACGAGGAACAGGAAAGGATTATGCATGACCCCGAAATTCGCGCGTCTTCTCGGCGCTGTGGCTGCCTCTGTGATCATGGCCGCCCCCGCGTTGGCGCAGGACAAGATGAAGGTGGTGACGACCTTCACCGTTCTGGCCGATATGGCGGCGCATGTGGCGGGGGATGCGGCCGAGGTGGTCTCGATCACCAAACCGGGTGCCGAGATCCACGGCTACGAGCCGACGCCGCAAGACATCGTGCGCGCGCAGGATGCCGATCTGATCTTGTGGAACGGCATGAATCTCGAACGCTGGTTCGAGCAGTTTCTGGCCAATCTGGGCGACGTGCCTTCGGTGACGCTGACCGAGGGGATCACGCCGGTGCCGATCGCCGCGGGCGCCTATGAGGGCAAGCCCAATCCCCATGCCTGGATGGGGCTCGAGAACGCGCAGATCTATGTCGACAACATCGCCGCCGCTTTCGAGGCGCAGGACCCCGCCAATGCCGCGACCTATGCCGCCAATGCCGAGGCCTACAAGACCGAGCTGCGCGCCGCGCTGGAACCCCTGAAAGCCGAGATCGCGGTCATCCCCGAGGCGCAGCGCTGGCTGGTGTCCTGCGAGGGGGCCTTTCCCTATCTCGCGCGTGATCTTGGGCTCAAGGAATTGTATCTCTGGCCGATGAACTCGGACCAGATGGGCACGCCGCGTCAGGTGCGCACCGTGATCGACGAGGTTCGCGCCAACAAGATCCCTGTGGTTTTCTGCGAAAGCACCGTCAACACCGCGCCGGCCAAACAGGTCGCGCGCGAGACGGGGGCGCAATATGGCGGCGTGCTTTACGTCGACAGCCTTTCGGAGCCCGATGGTCCGGTGCCGAGCTATCTCGATCTTTTGGTGGTCACGACCAGAACGGTTGCCGACGGGCTGACCGGAAAAGGCTTGGCCGGAAAGGACGATTAAGTGCGGTTGTCAAAGCGCGGGCAGGCTGAAACTGTGGGTGCAAAGCAAGCAAATGGGCTGCCGTCCCGTTCCGGCGGAAAGCGAATGGGCAATGGCTGAGGACAGGACGAAAGCGGCGCAATACTTGGGGCAGCAGGGACCAACAGACGGTCTTGCCGCCGAACAGCTGCGTGAGCCGGGCGGCGGTATTGCCGCGCGCGATGTGACGGTGACCTACCGCAACGGCCATACCGCCCTGCGTCATGCGAGTTTCCAGATCCCCAAGGGTACGGTCACGGCGCTGGTCGGCGTCAACGGCGCGGGGAAATCGACGCTTTTCAAGGCGATCATGGGATTCGTTCCCGCCGCGCAAGGCGAGATCAGCCTGCTCGGCATGAGCGTCAAAGAGGCGCTCAAGAAGAACCTCGTGGCCTATGTTCCCCAATCCGAAGAGGTCGATTGGACCTTTCCGGTTCTGGTCGAAGATGTGGTGATGATGGGCCGCTACGGCCATATGGGCTTTCTGCGCCGCCCCTCGCGCGCCGATCACGCCGCGGTCGACACCGCCCTCGCGCGGGTCAATATGCAGGACTTCCGCCACCGCCAGATCGGCGAGCTTTCGGGCGGCCAGCGCAAGCGCGTTTTTCTGGCGCGGGCACTGGCGCAGGACGGGCGGGTGATCTTGCTCGACGAGCCCTTTACCGGCGTCGACGTGAAGACCGAGGACCAGATCATCACCCTTCTGCGCGAGCTGCGCGACGAGGGGCGGGTGATGCTGGTCTCGACCCATAATCTCGGCTCGGTGCCGGAATTTTGCGACCGCGTGGTGCTGGTCAAGGGCACGGTTCTGGCTTACGGGCCGACCGAAACCACCTTCACCCATGAAAATCTCGAAGCGGCTTTCGGCGGCGTGCTGCGCCATTTCACCATCGGCGGCGATGTGCTCCACGACGATGCCGATGCGCGCCAGATTTCGATCCTGACCGATGACGAGCGCCCCTTCGTGCGCTACGGCGACCGCACCCATACCCTGTCGGGGCCGGTCGAGGCAGAAGCGGAAGCCGCAGTGCAAGCGGTTGACGCGGCATCGGCGCCAGCGAAGGGAGCGCGGCAATGAGCACCCTGCTGGAGCCCTTCAACTATCTCTACATGACCAATGCGATGTGGGTTTCGGCGCTTGTCGGCGGGGTCTGCGCCTTTCTGTCGGCTTTCCTCATGCTCAAGGGCTGGTCGCTGATTGGCGACGCGCTTTCTCATTCGGTCGTGCCGGGGGTGGCGGGCGCCTATATGCTGGGCCTGCCCTTCGCGCTGGGCGCGTTTCTCTCGGGCGGGCTGGCGGCGGCGGCGATGCTGTTCCTGTCCGAGCGTTCGGGCCTCAAGATCGATGTGGTGATCGGGATGATCTTCACCTCTTTCTTCGGGCTCGGCCTGTTCATGGTCTCGCTCAATCCGATGGCGATTTCGGTGCAGACCATCACCATGGGCAACATCCTGTCGATCACTCCCGAAGATACGCTGCAGCTCGTCATCATCGGCGTGGTCTCTCTCGCCGTGCTTTTGGCGAAATGGAAGGATCTGATGGTGGTTTTCTTCGACGAAAGCCATGCGCGGACCATCGGATTGCGGCCGGGCCTGCTCAAGGGCGTGTTCTTCATGCTGCTTTCGGCCTGCGTTGTCGCCGCCATGCAGACGGTCGGAGCCTTCCTTGTCGTCGCAATGGTGGTGACGCCCGGAGCGACCGCCTATCTGCTTTGCGACCGTTTCCAGCGGCTCATCCTGCTGTCGGTGGCGATCGGCGCGAGCACGAGCTTTGTCGGGGCCTATCTGTCCTATTTCCTTGATGGCGCGACCGGGGGGATCATCGTCCTTTTGCAGACGCTGATCTTTCTGGCGGCCTTTGTCTGGGCCCCGAAATACGGGCTCCTCGCGGCCCGCGCCAAAGCGCGCGCGGCCTTGGCGGAGGGGATTGCACCATGATCGACCCGACGCTGCCCTTCCAGTTTCCCTTCATGCAGAACGCCTTTCTGATCGCGGTGATCGTTTCGGTCCCGACGGCGCTTTTGTCCTGCTTTCTCGTGCTCAAGGGCTGGGCCTTGATGGGAGATGCGGTCAGCCATGCCGTGCTGCCCGGTGTCGTGCTTGCCTATATCTTCGGCTTTCCCCTGCTGCTCGGTGCTTTCGGCGCGGGCATGGTGACGGCGCTGGCGACGGGATTTCTGTCGGACAACAGCCGCGTCAAACAAGATACCGTCATGGGCGTGGTCTTCTCGGGCATGTTCGGTCTGGGGATCGTGCTTTACACCTCGATCACCTCGGATGTGCATCTCGACCATATCCTCTTCGGCAACATGCTCGGCGTCGGGCCCGAGGATCTGCGCACCGCGCTCTGGATCGCCGTTCCGGTGACGGCGGCTTTGCTGCTCAAATGGAAGGATCTGATGCTGCATGCCTTTGATCCCACGCAGGCGCGGGCATCGGGGCTGGCGGTGGGGGTCCTGCATTACGGGCTGCTCACCATCCTGTCGCTCACCATCGTCGCCACCATGAGCGCGACCGGCCTGATCCTCGCGGTGGGCCTGCTGATCGCTCCCGGCGCAATCGCCTTTTTGCTGGTGCGCAGCTTCGGGCGCATGATGGTCGTGGCGGTCGCGGTCTGTATGGGCGCGATGCTGGCGGGGGTCTATGCGAGCTTTTATCTCGACAGTGCGCCTGCACCGACCATCGTGCTGATCCTGAGCGCGATTTTCGTCGCGGCCTTCCTGCGGCGGCTGCGGCTCAATGCTCAAGCCGCCACGCGGATCGCGGCGAGCGAGGGCTGAGGCGGCCCCCGCCGCGGTCAGGCCCTCTTGCCGCGGGGTCCTTGTCCGCAGGCTAGAACTCGCGCCCGATCAGCCGGTCGACCGAGATCGGCCCGCCGCCCTTGACCGCGAAATAGGCGAAAGCGCCGAACCAGAGCGCGCCGAGCTGATAGCCCTCGCCGCGCGGGATCAGAACCGAGACCAGCATGACCGAGACCAGAATGGTCAGCGCCACCGCGCAGGGGCGGGTCAAAAGGCCCAAGATCAGCCCCGCCGCGGCAAAGCATTCGATGCCGACGACGAAATAGGCCCAGAACTGCGCAGGCTCGAGCCCGAGGTTCTGCATATGCGCGATATCGCGCGAGATATCGCCCGCGCCGAAGAGCTTGGCATAGCCGAACTGCATCATCATCAGTCCGGCCAGAACCCGCAGAACCGTAAAGGCAATCGGGTCGAGAAAGTCGTACAAGCGGCGCAGGGGCGGGATAATCAGCGGTGTCGGGGTCACAATCGCCTCCGTTTCAAACAACCACATTCCCTGAGACCGTGTATTTGTACAATTAACCTGTCAAGCATTCCGCTTTTCGGTTAGGGAACCGAAACCGCGCGAAATCCTTGCATCTGGGGCAGTTTGCGAACCGGCAGGTTCGACAAGCGGTCCGCAGGGATGACGGGCGACTTTCTTTGCGATGCCGGTGGCCGGCATTTGGGTTTCACAACTAACGGGTGACAAATGGCAGATCCAAGCCAAGCAGCTGACGCGGCCCATGCCGCATTCGATCTGGTTCCGGTCGTGGTTCTTCTGGCGGCGGGCGTTTTTGCCGTGCCGCTGTTTCGCCGGATCGGGCTTGGCTCGGTTCTGGGCTATCTCGCGGCGGGGCTTCTGGTCGGCCCCTTCGGTCTGGCCTTCTTTCATGATGCGCAATCCATCATCCATGTCGCCGAACTCGGCGTGGTGCTGTTCCTTTTCGTGATCGGCCTCGAAATGCAGCCCTCGCGCCTCTGGGTCATGCGCGGAGAGATTTTCGGCCTCGGGCTGGTGCAGGTCTGTCTGGCAATTGCGGTGCTGGTCTGGGTCGGCATCGTCCAGGGCTTTCCGATCGAGGCGAGCTTCATCGCGGGCACGGGCTTCGTCCTCACCTCGACCGCCATCGTCATGCAGGTTCTGGCCGAGCGCGGCGAGCTGAACCAACCCCACGGCCGAAAAATGGTCGCGGTCCTCTTGTTCGAGGATCTCGCCATCGTGCCGCTTCTGGCGCTGGTCGCCTTCCTTGCGCCGGGCGGGGTCGAGGCGACAATGGCGGACCGCATCTGGTCGATCGTGATCGGGCTAGGCGCCATTGCCGCGCTGGTCATTGCCGGCCGCTATCTGCTTGATCCCATGTTTCGCATGCTCTCGCGCTTTGGCGCGCGCGAGGTGATGACGGCGGCGGCGCTTTTGGTGGCACTCGGCTCGGCGGTGCTGATGCAGGCGGGCGGCTTGTCGATGGCGATGGGGGCCTTCCTTGCGGGCGTCCTTTTGTCGGAATCGACCTTCCGTCACCAGCTCGAGGCCGATGTCGAACCCTTCCGCGGTCTGCTTCTGGGCCTCTTTTTCCTTGGGGTCGGCATGGCGCTCGACCTCAATATCATCCTCCAGAACTGGACCACGATCGTCATCTCGGTTCCGGCCTATATGATTCTCAAAATGGCGGTGATCTATAGCGTCGCGCGCCTGTTCAAGGCAGGGCACCGCGAGGCGCTCGACCGGATGGTGCTGATGGCGCAGGGCGGCGAATTCGCCTTTGTGCTTTACGCCAGCGCCACGAGCTTCGGCATTCTCACGCCGGAATGGAACGCCAACCTGACCGCGATCATCATCTTGTCGATGGTGCTGACGCCGCTGGTGCTGATCGTCAAGGAGCGCATCCAGAAGCCCGTCGAGGCCTCGACCGAAGGGCTGGACGGGGTCGAGGACAGCGAAGGCGCGGTGCTGATGATCGGCTTCGGCCGCATGGGGCAGGTGATCAGCCAGGCGCTTCTGGCGCGCGGCTACCACCTCTCGATCATCGAGACCAACCCCGACCAGATCCGCGATGCCGAGGAATTCGGCTTCCGCGTCTTCTATGGTGACGGCAGCCGCGCCGATATCCTCCATGCCGCTGGTGCGGCCAAGGCCAAGCTGGTGATCGCTACCGCCGATGATGCGGATGCGACCGCGCGCACGGTCGAGGTGATGAAGCACGAATATCCGCTGGTGCCGGTTCTGGCGCGTGCACAGGATCGCGGCCATGCGATCAAGCTGATGCAGCTCGGAGCCGATTACCAGATGCGCGAAACCTACGAGAGTGCGCAGGCGATTGCCGCCGAGGCCCTCTCGCGTCTTGGCGAAAGCGCCGAGGTCGTGGGCGAGGTCATGGCTGCCGTGCGCCAGCGCGACGCCGACCGGCTCGATGTCGAAAGCGTCGGCGGTCTGGGTGCGGGCAAGGATTACCTCTACCGCAATGCCGCAAAGCCCGCCGGACACTGATCGCGAGCCGCAGGGTGCGCAAACCATGGGGAAGGCGTCATCCGTTCGGGTGGCGCCTTTCTCTTTGCCGCGGCGCGGCGAAGCAGCTTGCCCGAACGTCACCTGCGCCGCGGTTGCGCGGCGCGGCGGCGGGTCCGGAAACTGTCGCAAACCAATTGTGCAAAATGATGCGGTCCAATAAAACAAGGCGGGAACAACCCGCCCGCGATGGCGTTAACCCCGCAGCGACCATTTGCGGCCATTATCGCGAAGATCGCCCTGTTTTCGCGGCCTCGGGGTCGCGGCCGATTGTTTTTTCATGACGGGTGCGCCGCACCAAGCCAGGCCGGCATCAGCGCAGGCTCAGCAAGAAGGATATGCACCAGATGTTCAAATCCGTGGTCTTGGCGGTGCTCGGGGTCGGCGTGGTCGCGGCTGCGGGTTTCGGCCTTTACGCCTATCGCAGCCCGATCGAGGCGATGCAGCCCGCCGACCGCCCCGCTTTCGACGCGGCAACGATCGAAAAGGGGCGCATCCTCGCCTCGGCGGGCTATTGCGCGGAATGCCATACCGCGGCGGGCGGCAAGGCCTATGCGGGCAATTTCCCGATCGCATCGCCCTTCGGCACGATCTACGGCTCGAACCTGACGCCCGATCCCGAAACCGGCATCGGCCTGTGGTCGCCCGAAGCCTTCCGCCGCGCCATGCACGAGGGTGTCGACCGCGAAGGCGCGCGTCTTTTCCCCGCGATCCCCTTTGACCATTTCACCAAGATGACCGATGCGGATGTCGATGCGGTCTATGCCTATATCATGTCCGAGGTCGAGCCGGTCCGTCAGGCGACGCTCGAGCCGACCATTCCCTTTCCGCTGAACCTGCGCTTCCTTCAGGCGGGCTGGGGGCTCCTTTTCGTCGATTACGGCCGCTATCAGGATGATCCGTCGAAATCGGCGGAATGGAACCGCGGCGCCTATCTGGTCGAAGGGGTCGCCCATTGCGGCGCCTGCCATACGCCGCGCAACGCGCTCGGGGCCGAAAAGCGCGCCGAGCAATATGGCGGCGCGGTGGTCGACAGCTGGACCGCGCCCGCGCTGACTGCCGCAAACCCTTCGGGCGTGCCCTGGACGCAAGCGGAATTCGCGCGCTACCTCGTGACGGGGGCGGGCACATTCCACGGCGTTGCCGCCGGTCCGATGGGGCCGGTCGTCCATGGCGGGATTGCCGAGCTTCCCGAAAGCGATATTGCCGCGATCGCGACCTATCTCGGCGATATCGTCGGCGCACCCGAGGCCGATGCCCAGCAAAGCCCCGTGGTTCTGGCGAGCATCGCGGCCGGAAAGCCCGATCCCGCCTATCGTCAGGCCCTGGGCGAGCGGCTTTACGTCTCGGCCTGCGCATCATGCCATTACAGCGTGCCGGAAAACGGCGTGACGGCGGCGCGGCCCGATCTCGGGATCAATTCCGCCACGCGCGAGGCCGATCCCTCGAACCTGATCCATGTCATCCTTGACGGGGTCGCGGTGAAAGAGGGCTCGGGCGGCGTTGTGATGCCCGCCTATCGCGAAGCCCTGAGCGACAGCCAGATCGCGGCGATTGCCGAATATCTGCGGGCCAGCCGGACCGGATTGCCCGCCTGGGAGAACCTCGACCAGCGCGTGGCGGATCTGCGCGCCCATGTCGGAACCCATTGACCACGGAACCATTGACGGTCCTGCGCGACCGGAGATCGAGGATGAAGCGATGATCGAATTCACCATCAACGGCCGCGCGGTCAGTCTGGATGTCGATCCGGAGATGCCTTTGCTCTGGGCGATCCGCGACGAAGTCGGCCTCACTGGCACGAAATACGGCTGCGGTCAGGGGATGTGCGGGGCCTGCACCGTCCATGTGGGCGGTCGCCCGACGCGCAGCTGCATTACCGCCGTGAGCGATGTCGCGGGCGCGGTGATCACCACGATCGAAGGCCTCGACCCCGAAGGCAACCACCCCGTCCAGCAAGCATGGCGCAGCCTGCAGGTGCCGCAATGCGGCTATTGCCAGTCGGGCCAGATCATGACGGCGGCGGCGCTGCTCAAGGATGTGGCCGAGCCGAGCGATGCCGATATCGATGCGGTGATGACCGGCAATCTCTGCCGCTGCATGACCTATAACCGTATCCGCGCCGCCGTGCGTCAGGCCGCGACCCAGATGCGCGCCGATGCCGATGCCGGTGGCGGCGCATTCGTGACGGAGGATCGCCGCAATGGGTAAGATCGATCTGATCAAGGGCGGCGCGACAAGTGCCTCTGCTCCCGCAACCGCGGCGGCGATGGCCGTCAGCCGTCGGGGCTTTCTGGTCGGCATGGCCGCAAGCGTCGCCATGTTCGGCTTTCCGCGCGACGCTTTGGCCGCGATGGACCCCGCCCAGCCCCTTGGCGTGCCGCTGGAACCGGACGGCGCGGCATTCGAGCCGACCATCTGGTACTGGATCGACGGCGCGGGCCGGATCAACGTCAACATCATCAATGCCGAAATGGGCCAGCATGTCGGCACCGGAGTCGCCCGCATCCTTGCCGCCGAACTGGGCGCGAATTGGGATGATGTCGACATCACCCATGTCGACAGCGACGCCAAATGGGGCACGATGGTCACGGGCGGCAGCTGGTCGATCTGGATGAGCTGGGGGATCTACCGGCAGGCCGCCGCCGCCGGACGTACCGCGCTTATCGAAAAGGCCGCCGAAATCTGGGGCATTCCGGTCGCGGGCATCACTGTTGCCGATAGCGTCGTACGCGGGCCCGATGGCCGGAGCGCGAGCTTTGGCGAGCTGGTCTCGGCAGGCATCGCCCGCAGCTTCACCGAAGACGAGCTGAAGGCTCTGCCCCTGCGGCCGGTCTCGGAGCTGACCTTGCTGAAGCAAGAGGTGCAGGCGCTCGATATCCGCGCCAAGACCACGGGGCAGGCGGTCTACGGGATCGACGCCAAGGTCGAGGGCATGGTCTACGGCGCGCCGATCCTGCCGCCGACGCGCAACGTCTGCACGATTTCGGCGCTCGACGACAGCGCGGCAAAAGCGGTCAAGGGCTTTCGGCAGGTGCTGAGGCTCGATGATCCTTCGGGCACGACGGCCGGATGGGCGATGGTTATTGCCGATAGCCATTGGGCGGCGCTCAAGGCCTCGGAACTGGTCACGGTCACCTATGATCTTCCCCCCGAAGCAACAGTCACCGAGGCCCAGATCCAGGCCGAGAACCTGCGCCTGATCGAGGATGGCTCGCTCGGTGCGCTGGTGGAGACGGCGGGCAATCCCGATGTCGATCCGGTCTTTGCCGCAGCCGCCGATATCCTCGAGGCCGATTACACCACCTCATCGGTTCTCCATTATGCGCTCGAGCCGATGAATGCGATCGCGTTGCGGAACGGCGAGGGCGTCTGGGAGATCCTGACCGGCAACCAGTGGCAATCGCTCTGCCTGCCCTGGATCGCCAAGGCGCTGGATGTGCCGCAAGAGCAGGTCGTCATGCGCAGCCATATGCTGGGCGGCGGCTTCGGACGGCGGCTGAACGGCGATTACTGCGTGCCGGTTGCGCTTGCTTCGAAGGCCTTGGGCGGCAAACCTGTCAAAATGGTCCTCACGCGCGAGCAAGACAGCCTGTTCGATTCGTTCCGCAGCCCTTCGATGGCGCGTCTGCGGATGGCCTTTGACGCCGACAAACAGGTCGTCGCGATGGACAGCACCTATGCGGCGGGCTGGCCGACCAAAGTCATGGCGGCGGACGGCCTCGCCAAGGGGCTGAACGGCGAGCCCTATGATCCTTTCGCCTCGGACGGGGGCGAGCATTGGTACGAGGTCGGCGGCCAGCGCATGCGCGTCGTCTCGAACGAGCTTGCCAATACGACCTTCCGGCCCGGTTGGCTGCGTTCGGTCTCGCCGGGCTGGATCAACTTCATGGTCGAGAGCTTCATGGACGAGACCGCCCATCATATCGGGGCCGATCCGCTGCAATTCCGGCTGGACCATTTCACGGCCGAAGGCGCGAATGCCGGCTCGGCGCCGAATGCGGTCGGGGGCGCGAAACGTCAGGCGGCGGTGCTGTCGCGGGTGGCCGAGCTTTCGGGCTATGGCAAGGCGGATCTGCCTGCCGACACGGCAATCGGGCTGGCCACGACCTTCGGGCAGTCGCGCAGCATGCCGACATGGGTTGCAGGCGCGGTTCAGCTCCATGTCGACCGCAAGACCGGTTTCGTCGATATCCAGAAGGTCTGGATCGTCGTCGATTGTGGTGTTGTGGTCGATCCGAACGGCGCCCATGCGCAGACCGAGGGCGCGGCGCTCTGGGGGATTTCGATGGCCTTGTTCGAGGGGACCTCGATCGAGAACGGCGTGCCGGCCGATCTCAATCTCGCGACCTATACGCCGCTGCGCATGATCGACGCGCCGCAGATCGAGATCGAATTCGTCGACAGCACAGAGGTTCCGACCGGCCTTGGCGAGCCGGGAACGACGGTGATCGCCCCCGCAATCGCCAATGCGCTTTACAATGCGGTGGGGGTGCGGATGCGCCATTTGCCGATCCTGCCTGCCGATGTGCTCAAGGCTTTGGGGCCGCAAAGCGCATGAGGGGGGACGAGCGCATTTGCGGCTTCGGTTTCGGCTCCGCTTCGGGACAGGGTTCCGGACAAGGTTCGGGGCGGGGCCATCCCGCCTTGCGCGACCCGTGGCAGGCGGCGTTCGACCTCGGCGAGGGTGTGGTCATGGCGGTTCTGACCCGCACCATCGGCCCCGCCTACCGTCTGGCGGGGGCGGCCATGGCGATCGGTGCCGGCGACGAGGTTGCAGGCGCGATCACCTCGGGCTGTGTCGAGGCCGATCTTGTGTTGCAGGCCGCGAAACTGCGGCAAACGGACGGGGTCATGCGGCTCCAATACGGCGAGGGCTCGCCCTATTTCGATCTGAAACTGCCCTGTGGCGGCGGGATCGAGGTCATGCTTTTCGCCGTGCAGGACCGCGCGCTTCTGGCAGAACTGCAGGCAAGGCGGCACGCGCGCGACAGCCTGTCGCTGCTGGTCTCGCCGCAGGGACGGCTGGCCCTTGGTCCCTATCAGCCGACCGGCCCTGAGCGGGGAGCCGCCTCCGACGGCGCGCGTGCCTTCGCGATCGGATTCCGGCCCGCCCTGCGCCATGTCGTCTTCGGTGCGGGGCCGGAGGCGGTGGCTTTTGCCGCGCTGGCGCAAGCGGGCGGGGCAGGGGTCGTCCTGGCTTCCCATGACGGCGCGACGCTGGCTGCGGCGCAAGAGGGCGGTCTGCCCTGTCGCGACCTCTCCGGCCTCGCGGGGCTGGACGAGATCGCCTTGGACGCCCGCACGGCGGTCACCCTTTTCTATCACGACCACGATGTCGAGCCGGAGATCCTTTCCCGCGTCCTGCCCTCGCCCGCCTTCTATATCGGCGCTCAGGGCAGTCGCGCGGCGCAGGCCGAACGGCTCGCGCGGCTGGCCGAAATCGGCATTCCCGTCGAGGAGCGCCAGCGTCTTCGCGGCCCGATCGGCCTGATCCATTCGACCCGCGATCCCCACAGCCTCGCGGTCTCGGTTCTGGCCGAGATAACCGCTCTGGCAGCCGAAACGCAGGCGGGCGCACCAACAGGCGGCGCCTTCCCCGCCCCACAGACGGACGAGGCCTAGGCCGTGAGCATCGCCATCGTACTAGCCGCCGGCGCGTCACGGCGTTTCGGCGAGGCGGACAAGATGCTTGCTCCGGTGGCGGGGCGCGCATTGGTGCTTCATGCCGTCGATGCGGTCAAGGCGGCGGGGGTTGCGCGGATCGCGGCGGTGGTTTCCTCGCCCGAGGTGGCGCGGATCCTGCCCGAAGATGTCTTCGCGCTGATGATCGCGCCGGATCAGGACATGTCGGCCTCGTTTCATGCCGCGATCGATCTTGCGCTGGTGGGGCATCCCGATTGGCCGGCTCGGGCGCCGGAGGGCGACGGCGGCAAGGTGCTGCTGGTGCTGGGCGACATGCCTGCGGTTTCTCCGGCGAGCCTGCGCGCACTTCTGGCCCGTCGCGATACGGCGGCGGCCAGTTGCCAAGGGGTGCGCATGCCGCCGATGGCGCTCGCCCGCGAGGATCTCGCCGCTGCCCGCGCCTCGGCCCAAGGCGATCGCGGCGCGCGGGCGTTTCTGGCGGGATTGGCACCCGAAGCTCTGGTCGCCATCACGCAGGGCGAGGCCCGCGACGTGGATGTCCAAAGCGATCTCGACGGGCTCTGAGCCTGCGCGCCACGCTTTCGACCGGCGTTGAGGCAGCAAAGCGGCGCGGATATGTCTTTTTTGCACAATGCGCGCTGGGGCAAGATGATCCCACTTGCGAGGCGCGGGTTTCGACGTCACCCTTGCGGAAAAAGGAGAAGATCATGGCGGAATTCATCTTTGGTCGCGAAGACGACGGTGCGCGTCACGGCCGGTTTCTGGTTTCGGTCGCAGGCTACGAGGGCGAGGCGGAAATCACCTATACCCATCGCGGTCCCAACCGGATCAGCGCCGATCACACCGGCTCTCCCGAAAGCCTGCGCGGCACCGGCGCGGCGGCGGCTCTGGTCGCCCATATGATAGAGCTGGCCCGCAGCGAGGGGTTCACGATCATCCCCTATTGCCCCTATGTCCGCGCGCAATATCTGCGTCACCCCGATTGGCAGGATGTGATGACCGTGGCTCCGGGCGTCGATCCCGCAGCCGCCTGATCGGGGCGCTGAAGAAGAACAGGCGAGGCGGGCGTCATGGCCCGCCTTTGCCGTTTCGGGGTGGTGGTTTCAGGCGGGCGGTTTCAGCCGGAGCGCCTGTCTATTCGCCGCCCGCCGGCTCCGTGTCGCCGGCCCCGTCATCTTCATCGTCAAAGCGCACCGGCACCAGCACCATCCGGCCCGATTGATCAGCCGCTGCAGGTTCCACGCGGAAGTCGAGGCCGCCTTCGACCGGATAGGGGGTGGTTCCGACCTGTTTGCCGGTCGCCAGATCGGTGATGGTGACCTGCATCGCGGACAAGTTCCCGGCTGCGGTTCGGGTGTCGGGCTCGGCCTCGGGCAGATCTGATGGGGCGGGGGCGACGCGCACCAGAAGATAGCGCTCGGTCACGTCGAAAAAGGGCACGTCGAGTTCGGGGCGGGCTGCCGTCGGATAGCTCTTGTCCGAGACGAAATCGCGCAGGACAAAATTGCCGCTGCCGCCGATCTCGAGCGCGTAGCGGCCCGAGGGCGAGATGGTGATGACCGCTCCCGACCCGCTTTGCTCGGCGGACCCGTCGTCAGGCGCGATGTCCTCGACGGTAAATCCCATCCCGTCCTGAAGCGGGCTGAAAAAACGTTTGCCGTCACAAGAGAGCTGCGCCGAGGACAGCATGGCGGCAAGGAGAAGGGGATCCTCGTGCGGCGCGGGATCGTATAGCGGCGCGAGGGGGAGTTGCAGCGGCTCGCCTATCGTCCCTTCGCTCGTGTCGAAGAGAAAAAGTTCGGAATTGGCCGAGAGGAACGGCAGGACCGTCAGGCATTGGGTCATGCCGTTGCCGGGCAGAAAGCTCAGCCCCTCGAATGTCGACAAGGCGCGGCCTTCGAGGTCGAGCAGCACGGCATTGCCCGCATCCTGACGGATGATGCAGCCGCCTTCGCAGGCCACCCAAGCGGGCGGAGGGGTGACGGCAGCGGCGCGCAGGTCCGAGCAGGGGCGCAGCGGCGCAAGATCGGGGGCCGAGCAGCTTTCCGCAAAGGCCCGATCGGGAAGCGCCAAGGCTGCCGCAAACAGGAGCGCGCAAAGGCGGGAGGCCCATCCGGTACCGCGCTGCCGCGCGCCGGAAAGCGCGAACCGATGATCCGCGCGGCTTCGCGTCGTGGCGGCCATCCGGCCCGAGTCTAGCGTTCCGCCGTCACGGCCGGAACCGCAGGCTCGGGTGCCGCAACGCCCGGGTTCAGCCGCGCCGCGATTTGCGCCGTGGTCAGCGGAGTTACGGGTTCGATCACACTCGACCATGCTTGCCCCTTCAGCCTGAACTGGCCCTTACTGTTGCCCTCGGTTTCGCCATTGTAGTAGACATGGCGGCCTCTTTCATCCGTCGCGCGGTTGGTTTCGTTTTCGCCCGCACTATAGCCTGTGCGGGTGCCTTGGCCGATGCGGGCGTTGATGCGCCTTTCCGTTTCGCCGCCGGGGCTGACCAGCCCGTCGCCCGCCGACCCCTGAAAGGCGCGGATCGCGGCAATGGTCGGATCGGCGGGGTCGGCGCTGTCGACCGGCGCGCCGGGGGCACCCCGATAATGGCCGGTACGGATCAGCGCTTCCTGAACGGCGCGCAGATCGGCGGGATCATTGGTGCCGTTCAGCCCGACCGGCTCGCGCAAGGCGAGCGTGCCGTAAAGAGAATCCGCGCTGGCCAGCGTGCCGTTGGGGTCGTTCATGATGAGCCATTCGGCCGTCCCGTCATGGCGAACGACCGCCCCGATCGCGGTCATGACATGGCCGAACGCCGTGGCAAAGGTCGAGGTCACGACCGGCTGGCCCTTGGCCAGAAGGCCTGTCACGCCGTCGGCATAGGGGCCGGGGATGGTCTCGACCGCGCCGCCTGCGGGGCCGGTTCCGACGCGGTATTGACCCGGCGAGGCGACCTCGGCCAGCTCGCCCAGAGCGGCGCGCAGATTGTCCCATTGCTGCCAGTGGCGCGGCGCCTCGTGGAGCGAAAAGCCGCGCCGATTGCGGTTATAGGCCTGCATCATGATGTCGAGGCGGTCCATCTCCGCGCGGCTTTGGCTGCGGTCGGCGGCGGTGGTCACGGCCTCGATTCCCCAATAGCGCGCCTGCATCTCGGCCGCACTGGGCATGCACAGGACGCTGCCGCTTGCGGGGGCCGATGCGACGGTCTCGGAGCGGTCGTTCTGGTTGCGGTAGGGAACCGACAGCGAGAGCGTCGCCATCTTCACGCTGACCAGCAGCTCGGCCGGTCCCGTCGGCGCGATCGTCGCGAGCTCGGACCCCGAATAGCTGTCGACGAAATCCTTGTCGCCCGGAAAGCCGCCTTCGCCCGAGCCGAAAACAACCTGCACTTTGCCGATGAAATTGCGGGCCTGTCCGCCGGTCGCCTTGCGCGCGGGCGCGTCTATTCCGGTGATCTCGAGGGTGAATTCCTCGCGCTTCACGCGGCGGTCGGCGTTCTCGTAGACCGCTTTGATCCGCATGCGCCCCTCGCAGGCCGAGGCGATGGAGCGCAGCATGCCGTTCTGGTCGGTCGTGCCGAGCTTGACGGCATCGGCATAGATGCTCAACCCGCGCAAGGGCACATCGCCCGCCCGTGTCCGCGCGGAAATCACCACCGTCAGCGGGCAGGGCGTGGTATCGGTCGCGACCGCGCCGCCTGCGGCCTGCGCAAGAAAGGCCTGCATCTTTTCGGGTGCAGGCGTGCCGCCCGGCACCGGCAGGCCGACACCGCGCGCGACCTCGCCCGCAGCCCCGAACTCTCCCAGCAGCTCGCGCAGCATCGTGCCGATCCCTCGGCTGGCAAATTGGGCCTCAGCCATGCGATGTCCCTTGGTTCGAGGGCGATGGGGTCAGCAATTGCCGGATTGCGGCGGCGACACGGTCGGAGCGTTCGACCGGATCGGCGTCGCGTTCTGCGAAAGCCGCGGAAAGCGCGCTGTAGCGCGGATCATGAAAGAAAAAGATGCCCAGGTGGAAGGACAGGACCGAGAACATCACCGCCACATCCGCCGGCATTTTCTGCTGCATGATGTTGCGCGACAGCAGATCGCAAAACCATTCGAGCAGGCGCTCGGGCAGGATGGCGGTGCGGTCGGGCCAGGCCTGCCGCAAGAGCGAGAGCTGCAGATCGCGCGGGATCGGCGCCGCAAGCTCGGCCGTGCCCGCCAGAGCCTGCGCGCCGCTAAAGCCCCTGCCGAATCCGCGTTGCGCCATGCCCATTGCGTCGAGCTGTTCGAGCGCATCCTGACAGGCCGTCAGCATCGTCGCGGGCTTTTCGTATTCGAGTGTGGCGAGCTGCTGCCAATGGCGCGCGAACAGATCGGTCGCCGCCGGATCGGGCGCGCGCCGGACCTGACAGCGGTAGTCGATCCAGCCCGCGCGGTCGAGCGCGCTTTGGTAAAGCGGATTGGCCTCGAAAGCATAGCCGCAGATCACGCTGGTCGAGAGATAGCCCAGATGTTCGCGCAAAGCCGAAAGCCCGAGATCCTGCGAGCGCTCGTAGCAGGCGCGGGCGAATTTGCGCTGGATTTCGCGGTCCGACAGCGCGGCATCATCGTCATAGGCGAAGTCGAGAAAGGTGCAGGCTTCGTCGAGATAATGCTCGATCCTGATGTCGCGACCGGCCGTGCGGGCATCCTCCGAGAGGATGTCGGTCAGTTTCATGACATCTCTCCCGAGGAGCGGCCGCCGGAGGAAGGCATCGGCGCGGGGGGCATGGTCAAGAGATCGATGTCGCGCGCGGGAAAGACGCCGGGCGGCAGGGTCGCATCCTTGACGGGTGCGGCAATGTAGCGGCTGGTCAGCACCATACAGGCGCGATCGGCAGGCTCGGGCGCAATCACCACGGGGCAGGGGCGGAAAAAGCTGACCGCGCCCGGAAGGCTCTGGCTGCGGTAGAGCATCATCAGCGCCACCGGCTCCCAGAAACGGAAGTAGATCCAGCGGCCCGCACCATCCTCGATACGGGTGAATTTGCGGAAATGGCGCCAGAGGTCGTCGAGCCGCGCCGAGGAGCGCAGATACATCGCCGCCGCCTTGTCCCACAGGCCGAGCCCGTTGTCCGCGGCGGTAAACAGGCGCCGCGTAAGGCGGTGGCCGGGTTCGAGAGCCACCAGCCAAGGCGCGACATGGCCCCAATCGCGCAGGGCGTCGCCCTTGAAAAGGCAGCGGTGGCGCAGCCCGCTGCCGTCGAGGGTTTCGGGCAGATTGGCGAGCTTGGCGGCGTCTAGGATCGCATAGCTCGCCGGTTTGCTGCCGTCGGGCGCAGGGCCGAAAAGCGCATCATCGAGCGCGGGGATGACCGAGCGCTTCGGCCAGACCCCGATCTGTGGGTCGAGCGGGGCGAGGTCGCGCAGGCGGAGCAGGTCGAGCGAGAAGACTTCCTCCTCGGCGGGCGCAAGCGCCGCCGGGGGTAACGTCCGTCCCCGTTCCCGTTCCACATTTGGTACAAACACGCCGTCTACCGTTTAATCACGTTATGGAAAATAATTTAACAGGCCGTAAAATCTTCGGCAAGAAAGTCTCGATCATAATAAACATAATGGATGTGGGCAACCACGGGCCAAAGCGTCACACCGCCGGTTCCGTCGGGGGCAAAGGGCGGACAGGGGGCCTGCGCGGACACTCCTCTCGCAATACGCGGCGCCGCGCATGCCGGAGCGCGCGACGCTTGTTGTCGCCAGAGGTCCGCGGGGGCTGCGCCGGGCGAGCGCGATGCGTCAGGTGGCGCGCCCCCGAGGTTCCGCGCTTAGCCCGCTTTGCCCAGATAGGGAATCGCGCCCGCGATATCGGTATCGTCGATCAGGCGGAAGTGGCTGACCGAGCCCGCCTGACGGGCCTTGGCGAAGGGCGCATATTCGGGGGAATTGGCGAAAGCCAAAGCATCCTCGCGGCTCGGGAAGGTGATGACGGCGATCAGGGTCTCGTTGGTTTTCTCGCCTTCGAGCGTCTCGATATTGCCGCTGCGCGAGAGGTAGCGGCCGTTGAAGGTCGCGGCGATGTCGTGAACCTTGGCCGCGTAATCGGCAACCCAGGCGGGGTCGGTCACGGTGACTTCGGCGATCAGATAAACCGTCATTGCATGTTTCTCCGGGTGAGGTGGCAACGCTGGATCGTGCAAAAGGGCGTGAAACCGGATCGGACCGGATTGCATCAAGCCCGTTTGGACTAAGGCAGAAGGCGCGGGACCGCGCAACTCATATCGCGCCATATGACCAATTGGTCGCGGTTGCCCGTCGCTCAAGCCTTGGTCGCAGCC
Organism: Paracoccus cavernae; assembly: GCF_042430175.1. Taxonomy (NCBI): domain Bacteria; kingdom Pseudomonadati; phylum Pseudomonadota; class Alphaproteobacteria; order Rhodobacterales; family Paracoccaceae; genus Paracoccus; species Paracoccus cavernae. The sequence goes on from NZ_JBHMDZ010000049.1 coordinate 26,348, forward strand.
TTGGAAATGCGGACTTTCCTCGCGTCCTTCATGGGTTTAAGCCGTGATTGACCCTTGCCCCGTGGCGCGCCAGAAGGCAGGAGTCGCGCCAAGCAAAGCCATGCGCCGGTTCGGGCCGCACGGATCGCCTTCAAAGCCGCGACCCAAGCCCGAAGCGACGTTTTCAATCCCAAGCCTGCAAACCGACTGGCTGTGACCGAGATGACCCAGACCCAAGCCCCAGACACGCGCGCCAACCCGTCGGGCGCGACGCCTCTTGCGCAAGCCGGCGGGGCGGAGCTGCCGAAAGCTGCGGTTCTGGTGCGCAATCTCTCGTTGAAATACGGCAGCCAGCTCGCGCTGGACGATGTTTCGCTGACGGTCGAACGCGGCAGCTCCTTTGCGCTTTTGGGGCCGAACGGCGCGGGTAAATCTTCGCTCATGTCGGTTCTCGCGACGCTGCGGCAGGCCGATGGGGGGCAGGTTGCGGTTGCGGGACATGACGTGCGCCGCGCCGCGCGCAAGGTGCGTCTGTCGATCGGCATGGTCTTTCAGGATCCGAGCCTCGACGACCGTCTGTCCGCCGAAGAAAATCTCGATTTTCACGGCCGCGTCTACGGCATGACGGGCCGCGCCCGCGCCGAGGCGGTCGAGCGCGTGCTCGATCTGGTCGAGCTGACGGAGTGGCGCGAGGCGATCGTGCGCAGTTTCTCGGGCGGGATGAAGCGCCGTCTCGAGATCGCGCGGGCCTTGATGCACGACCCCGAGATCCTCTTTCTCGACGAGCCGACGGTGGGGCTCGATGCGCAGACCCGCGCCCGCATCTGGGCCTATCTCGACGAGCAGCGCCGCACGCGCGGGCTGACGCTTCTGACCACCACGCATTACATCGAAGAGGTCGAGGCCGCGGACCGCATCTGCATCATCGACAAGGGCCGCATCATCGCCGAAGGCACGCCCGAGGCGCTCAAGGCCGATCTGGGCAAGAGCTTCCTCCATGTCGTCGCGGCCACGCCCGAGGACCGCGCCGCGCTGGTCGCGGCCTATCCGCAGGCCCATGCAATCGGCCCCGAGACACTGGCCATTCCCGCCGATGGCGCGGATTTCACTGCCGCTTTCCTCGCACGTTTCGGCAATCGTCTGCGCGAGATGCGCTTCGAGGCGCCGACGCTCGAAGGAGTGTTTCTCGGCCTCACGGGGCGGGTTCTGCGCGACCGTGCCGACGGCGAGCGGCAGGCGCAACGCAATGCCGGACGGCGGGCGGGGCGGCGATGAGCGTCGCATTCGCGCGGCTGGGCGTGCTCGCGGCGCTGATCGCGCTGTGGTCGCTCGTGGCCGCATCCATGCCGCAGGGGCTTTTCGCTTCGCCCGCGGAAACCCTTGCCGCCGCCAAGGTGATGCTGGGCGAGGGGCGGCTTTATTCGGCAATCCTGTCTTCGCTTCAGGTCTATCTGGCGGGCACCGTTCTGGCGGCGGTTTTCGGCATCGCCTTGGGGCTGGTGATGGGCGGGCTGCCGTTCTTCGGGCGCGTCGTCGACATCTTCGTCTATGCTTTGGCCGCCACGCCGCGGGTCGCCTTCATCCCGCTCGTCATCGTCATTCTGGGCCTCGGGCTGCAGGCCAAGGTCTTCATCGTTTTCCTTGGCGCGGTGATGCCGGTGATCCTGAACACCTATGCCGGCGTGCGCGCCGCCGACCGCGACCTGATCGAGATGGCGCGCGCCGCAGGGGCGGGGCCGCGCCGGATCTTTGCCCATGTGATCTTGCCCGGCGCCGCGCCTTTCTTGCTGACGGGGCTGCGCATCGGTGCGACCATCGGGTTGATCAATACGGTCGTGGCCGAGCTTTACACCGCCGTCTCGGGCCTTGGCGGCCTGCTGGCGACCTATGGCGCGAGCTTCCGCATGGCCGAGTATTTCGTCGTTGTGCTGGCTTTGTCGCTCATCGGCGTAATTGTGACCGAAGGCCTGCGCTTTCTTGAAAACCGCCTGAACCGCTGGCGCGCCGAGGGCGGGCGATGATGACAAAAGATTTGATGCGGAGCATCCCATGACCCTGAAGAACCGCCCCCTCAAGGGACTGCTGGCCGCAGCCTCGGCCCTTTTGCTGACCGGTGCGATGGCCCAGGCCGAGCCGTTCCGCCTGATCATCACCGATCTCGAACCGCCGCTGGTACCCAATTCCGTCGTCGATATCGCGCAGGCGGGCGGTTATTTCGAGCGCGCGGGCGTCGAGGTCGAGATCATCCGCGTCCAGCAGACCCCGATGGCCGTCGCGGCCCTGCAATCTGGCGAGGGCGAGATGGCCAATGTCGCCACCGAGACCTTGATCCAGATGGTGGCACAAGGCACGGACAACCTGCGCGCCGTGACTTCGCCCAACAAGGCATTGCCCTATCTGATCGCGGGGCGCGAGGGCATGACGCTGGACGCGCTGACGGGGCAAAGCTTCGGCATCGGGCGGGTCGGAAGCCTCGACCAGATGCTCTCGACCAAAGTGCTCGCCGATCACGGCGTCGATCCCGAAGGGCTCCAGATGATGGCGCTCGGCCAGCCCAATGTCCGCGCGCAGGCCTTGGCTGCGGGGCAGGTTGCGGCCAGCACCATGTCGATCGGCACCTATCTCGCCTTGCCCGGCCATGAAAACCTGCCGGTTCTGGTCACGGTCGAAGATTACTACAAATCCGCCCCCGTCGTGAGCAAGGTCAATGCCGTCAAGACCGCGACGCTCGAAAGCCGCGGCCCCGAGGTCGAGGCCGTGATCGAGGCGCTGACCCTCGCCGCCCGCGACATGGCCGCCGACAAGACAGCTTGGCCCGAGGCGATGGCGGCTTTGCGCCCCGATGTCGATCCGGCGGTTCTCGCCACTCTGGGCGAGGCGTTCCTGACGAGCTGGTCGGTCAATGGCGGGCTGCAAAAGGACGAGTTGGCTTATACGCAAAGCTGGCTGGCCGAAGACCCCGAATTCGCGGATCTGGGCAAGGTCGCGCTGGCGGATTGGGTCGATTTCGCGCCGGCAGACAAGGTTCTGGCCAAGATCGGTGCGGTCGACGGCGGCGATCCGGTCTCGCGCTGATCATGGGCGCGGCGCAGATCACCTTCGCGAATGTCTCGCTCGGCTTTGCGGGTCGGGACGGGCTGGTGCTGGACGATCTGTCGTTTGCGGTGGCCGAGGGCGAGGTTCTGGTGATCCTCGGCCCGTCGGGCTGCGGCAAGACCACGCTTTTGCGCCTGATCGCGGGATTGGTTGCGCCCGCAACAGGCGCGGTTCTGGTCGAGGGGCGCCCGCCGGTCGCGGGGGCGGTCTCGGCCACGGTCTTCCAGAACTTCCGGCTGCTGCCGTGGAAGACGGTGGCCGGAAATCTCGCCTTCGTTCTGCCCGATCTCGCGGCCCCCGAGCGCGAGGCGCGCGTCGCCCATTACCTCGACCGCGTCGGGCTGACGCGCTTTGCGGACAGCTATCCGCGCGCGCTTTCGGGGGGGATGCAGCAGCGGGTGGCCTTTGCCCGCGCGCTTTGCGCCGAGCCGGCGGTGCTTTTGATGGACGAGCCCTTCGCAAGCCTTGATGCCCAGACGCGCGAGCTGATGCAGGGCGAGGTCATGGCGCTGTCGCGCACCACGGGCGAAGGCGCGCGCCGCACCGTGGTTTTCGTCACCCATAGCGTCGACGAGGCACTTTTGCTCGGCGACCGCATCTTGCTGATGTCGCCGCGTCCGGGCCGGATTGCGGCGGAAATTCCCGTGCCTTTCGCCCGTCAAAGCGCCGATCCGCGGGCCTTGCCCGATTTCATTTCGCTGCGCGAGCGTCTATGGGGGGCGCTGCGCGAGATGGTGCTCAACGATCCGCGCTCGGATTTCTACGGTCGGGGGCAAAGCCTCGCGGCCGACAGCCCTCAGGACGGTTGATGAACGCATTCCTTCCCATTTTGCGCGGCATTCACGGCGTCTGGCTGCGCGAGATCATGCGCGCCACCCGCGACAAGGGCCAGCTTCTGGGGGGCGTCAGCCGCCCGCTGATCTGGCTTTTGATCCTCGGTGTCGGGCTTAACCCTTATTTCCGCGGCGAGGTTTTCGGCGAAGTGCGGCTGGTGCTGCCCTATAGCTATCTGCAGTTCCTGTTCCCCGCCGTGATCGTCCTGAACATCATGTATACCTCGATCCAGTTCGCGGTTTCGGTGATCTGGGACCGCGAATTCGGCTTTCTGCGCGAGGTTCTGGTCTCGCCCATGCCGCGTTGGGCGGTGCTTTTGGGCAAGGTGCTGGGCGGGGCGACGGCGGCGACGGGGCACGGGACGCTGGTCCTGATCCTCGCGCGGTTCGCCGATGTCACGCTGACCCTGCCGCAGGTCGTCCAAGCCATCGGCTATATGTTCGCGCTGTCCTTCGCGCTGACCTGTTTCGGAGTGGTTCTGGCCGGAAAAGTCCGCAGTTTCGAGGGGTTCGGCGTCTTTTCCAATACGGTGATCCTGCCGCTTTACTTCGCCTCGAGCTCGGTCTTCCCGCTCGATCCCTCGCTGACGCGCACCCAGTTGGTCGCGACCTATCCGGAATGGCTGATCATGCTGATCCGCGCCAATCCGATCACCTATGCGGTCGATGCCCTGCGCGGCATTCTGATCAATTTCAATCAGTTCCCGCCGGCTTACGGCTATGGGCTGGTCGCCGCGGGCTGCGTCGGCTTCTTCCTTTGGGCTTTGCGGAGCTTCGGCAAGTGAGCAAAGGACGGGGCAGCAGCGGGAGCCGTGCGCAAGGCGACTCGAAGGCGGGTCCGGCAAGCATGGGCATGGGCGGTTGGCGACGCTGGCGCAGACCTGCGCGCGATATTGCGGTGATCGCGGCGCTTCTGGCCGGGCTGAGCTTTCTTCCGCCCGATACCTCCTTTGCCGAGCGTCAAAAGCAGGGCGTCCTGCGCTTTTGCGTGCCCGATCGCGACAATGCTTTGATCCGTGCCGATGATGTCGGCCGCCCCGGCCCCGAGCTGCGCCTGATGGAGGGTGTTGCCGCGCGTCTCGGGCTGAAGCTGCAGCTGGTCGAGGTGGCCAATATGGGGCGCTCCTTCAATCCGCGCGATTGGCAGATCGGGCGCGGGCAATGCGATCTGCTGGGCGGAGGGCTGGCCGACAGTCCGGCCAACCGCGGCTTCCTGACATTGCTGCCCAATGGCGGGCGCATCGCCCTGGTTCGAATCGGCGGCGACGAAACCCCGCCGCCCGCAGGCAGCGAGATCGGCGTTTTCATGGGCTCGGCCGGGCTTGATAGGCTGCGTCTATCGCGTTTCATGCGCGAGGCAGGATGGCGTGCCGAGCCTTTATCCTCGCCTTCCGCCCTTGCGGCATGGCTGGCGGCCGGCCGTCCCGCGATTGCATCGAGCCTGACAAGTTTCGCGCAAGACGTGCAAAGTCATGATCTTCCTGAACAAGCGGGCGAGAGCCATGCCCTCGCCTTTGGTTTGTGGCGCGGAGATGTCACCCTGACACGCAGGGTCCGTGCTGCGTTGCAGCGGGAAATGGAGCGCGAACAGCTTGTTGCAGGGGCTAATGATCTTGGTGCGTCACCGCTAAAAAATGACAACTAACGAGCAACTGCGGACGGTTGGCCTTGAACTTCGGGCAAAAGGGGCGCATCCCTCCGCATGAGGCTGGTCCTCTCATCCTTTGGGATGGGGGCGGTCTGGGAAAAGCGCGCGAACGATCCGACGACCCTTTCTTCGTCCCATCCTTTCGGGGGTGGGATTGCTGTGGGCCCGACAGCCCGTTGCGCGTGCTTGTGACGCGGCGAAAGCCGCATGATGAACCGTTCCGGTGCGCAAGGGGCGCGACCGGGCAACAGCATGGAGGCTCAGGTGCCAGCCAAACTCTTCGGACGGACCACCGTTCTTGCCATCACTTCTGCCGTGACAATGACCTTCGCGTCTAGCTCGACCATCGTCGCAGCAGGCTTCACGGCCGAGCAGGCAACCGCCGGTCAAACCGAGTATCAGTCCAACTGCGCGCAGTGCCACGGCGTTCGCCTTGAAGGTCCGGAAGCTCCCGGTCTTTTCGGTCAGGACGTCATGGGCAACTGGGACACTGCAGGCGGCCTGTACGAATTCATCTCGGTTGCGATGCCGCCGGCACAGCCGGGCCAGCTGGGCGAGCCCGCCTATCTGAACATCGTGGCCTATATCATGCAGCAAAACGGCGCAGAGGCAGGCGATACGGCCCTGACCACCGCCGATATGGCCAATGTCGGCCTGGTTGCGGAAACCAAGGACGGTGCGGCGCAACTCGCATTGGCCAATCAGGAAACCGACATCGAAGCCGGTGATACCAATGTCCCGCAGGCTTTCACCTGGGGCAAAGAACTGCCGCAATTCAAAAACTAATCCGCATGTCGGCAGGCTGATCACCGGATCGCCTGCCTCAAGGAGAGACAGAGTATGAAACTCAACATTCGCAAGCACCTGCTGATCGCGTCGACCGCGCTGATCGCCTGCGTTCCGGCGGCTTTCGCTCAGAGCGTGCTCGACAGCTACACCCCCGTCACCAGCGAAATGCTGTCCAACCCGCCGAAGGGCGACTGGCTGCAGTGGCGCGGCGACTATGCCAACACCGGCTTCTCGGGCCTCGAGCAGATCAACAAAGAGACCGTCCAGAATCTGGAACTGGCCTGGGCATGGCCGATGGCCGATGTCGGCATTCAGGAAACCGTTCCGCTGATCCATGACGGCGTGATGTTCCTGCAGACCTCGAACGGTATCGTCGAAGCGCTCGACGCGAAATCGGGCGACCTGCTCTGGACGTACCGCCATGTGCTGCCGGAAATGCCGAGCTCGTGGTCCTATCAGGCCAACCAGGCACGCCGCCAGAAGAACTCGATCTCGCTGGCAGGCGACAAGGTCATTCTGACCACGCCGGACGCCAAACTGGTCGCTCTGGACGTGAAAACCGGCAAAGTCGCTTGGGACAAGCAGGTTCTCGACTGGGAGAAAGGCTACTCCTACACGATCGGTGGTCTGGTCGTCGAAGACAAGATCATCACCGCGATCTCGGGCTGCTCGATCGCCGGCACGGCCGGCGGCTGCTACATCATGGCCCACGACATCAACACGGGTGAAGAGCTGTGGCGCTTCAACACCATCGACGATCCGGAAAACCCGGCCCAGCAAGAGAGCTGGGGCGAAGTTCCGCCGGAAAACCGTTGGGGCGGTACGCCGTGGACCACGGGCTCCTATGACGCCGAACTCGGCCTGACTTATTGGGGCGTCGGCATGCCCGGTCCCTATGCGGAGCTGATCCGCGGTTCGGGCGACGGCGACGTGCTTTACACCAACGCGACCGTTGCGCTGGACGTCAACACCGGCAAGCTGAAGTGGTACTACCAGCACCTGCCGCAGGACAACTGGGACCTCGACAGCCCGTTCGAGCGTATCCTCGTCGATCAGGAAGTGGACGGCAAACTCCACAAGATGCTGATCTCGGTTCCGGGCAAAAACGGCATCGCCTTTGCGCTCGACCGTGAAACCGGCAAATACCTGTGGTCGAAAGAGACCGTGTTCCAGAACGTCGTGACCAAGATCGACGAAGACGGCAAGGTCCACATCAACAACGATCTGGTCCCGACTGCTGTCGGTCAGGCCGTCCACGTCTGCACCTCGGTTTCGGGTGGCAAACTGTGGCAGGTCGGCTCCTACAGCCCGATCACCCAGACCTACTATGTGCCGCTGACCGAGGCCTGCAACGACGTGACCCCGACCCAGTCGGAATTCACCGCAGGCAACGCTGTCGGTTCGGTCAAGTTCGGCCCGCGCGTTCTGCCGGAAGGTCAGGACAAAGCCGGTCTGTTCGAGGCGCTCTCGATCAACCCGGTTCAGGGTGACCACCTCTGGCAGCACCGTCAGCGCGAAGCGCCGACCTCGTCGGTTCTCGCAACCGCAGGCGGTCTGGTCTTCGGCGGCGACGCAGCCCGCTATGTTAAAGCCTTCGACGACAAGTCGGGCGAAGTTCTGTGGCAGCAGCGTCTGAACGCGCCGATCGGCGGTTCGCCGGTGACCTATGAAATCGACGGCGAGCAGTATCTGGCGGTTCCGACCGGCTACTCGAACTCGGCTTCGTCGATCTCGTCGGCCTTCCCCGAGACCCCGCTGCCGAACGGCAACGGCAACTCGATCTTCGTGTTCAAGCTGAAAAGCGACGCGAAATAAGGCCCGAGCGGCACGACACTGAAAAGGGGGCTTCGGCCCCCTTTTTGCAAAGAGGAAAGGACCCGGAGAATGTTGAAACTGCTGATGGCGGGGCTGATCGGCCTTGCGGCGACAACGGCGTCTTTCGCGCAAAGCTACGGCGTTCCGGCAGAGCTTTTGAAGAACACGCGGCGCATGGACGGCGACAAGCTTCAGGTCTGCGTCGACATCACCGGCAAGCTGCAGGCCTTCGACCGTGCGGTCGCCACCGCCCTTGCCGAGGCGCTGTTCCTCAAGCCCGAATTCCACGAGGGTTTCGGCGGCTATCCGACCAGCGGCGAGGGCTTTCTCGACGAATTGCAGATCGCGATGACCAATAGCTGCGACGTGATGCTGGGGATGACGGTGCAGGAGAACTCGCCCTATCCCGAATGGGCGGTGCTCAGCCGGCCCTATGTCAGCCTGCCCTATATGCTGGCGGTCAAGGACGATTACAAAGCGCTGACCGACATCCCGAAAAGCCGCAAGCTCGGCACGGCCCTGTCTTCGATGGGCGAGCGGGTCTTCATCACCTGGAACCAGCAGCAGCCCAAAGAGCAGCGCTTCATCCGGCTGCCTTATGCCGATATGGATCTGATGACCAAGCGCGTGGCGGACGGCTCGATCGCCGGCATGGTGATCTGGCAGCCGGTCTTTGCCGAGCTGCAAAAGAGCAATCCCGAGGCGGCAGGCCTTCACACCATTCCACTGGCACCGGTTCCCGACACGGTGACGCGGGTGGGCATTCTGATGAAGGCGCGCGACAGCTATCTGCGGAGCCAGATCGACGAGGCGATCGACGCTTTGGTCGAAGACGGCACCATTGCCGCGATCATGGAGGATTTCGGCTATACCGGCACGGCAGGCGACGCCAAGGGCGTCCAGTAAGCCCATAGGACGCGCGGCGGGGCCGGTTGGCTCCGCGCGCGTGCGCGCGGCCCGCGCCGCGCCTCAGACGAGCTTCAGCGCGCGCACCAGCGGCGAGACATCGGGAAACCAGCCCAGAACGACGATGACCGCCGCAAGCGCCATGCCGACACCGGTCAGCTTGCGGTAACGCTTGTCGAGCGCGGGCCAGATCGCGGGCAGGGTGGTTCCGAGCAATAGCCCCGGCAGCGGCAGCATTCCCAATGCGACCGAGCCGACCAGCGTGAATTGCAGTGTCTCGATCGTGGCCAGCACCATATAGCCCGCCGTGCGCGGCAGGGCCTGATGGAGAGGCGCCCGCACCAGATCGAGCAGCGGCACCAGCGCCAGCAGGATCGCGAAACTCGCCAGCACGGCGACCAGCGGGCGAAGCCGCGCGCGCGTCCTTGCGGACGGGGCGGTTTTGGCAAAGCGCAGCGGCTCGATCCAGCTCATGCGGAAAGCGATCGACAAGAAAACGCCCGAAAGCAGCAGGTGGCTAAAGGGGCTGAAGCCCGCGCGACCCTCGTCATGCGCCCGCCGGTCGCCCATCACCCGCAAGAGCAGTCCGAGAATGCCGCCCTGAAGGCCGGCATAGATCAGCGCGGCGGCAATGCGGCGCAAGATCTCGGGCATGGTCAGATCGTAAAGGAATACCATTTCATCATTCCGGCAGGGCGAGGGCAGAGGGAGGGTCGCCATTGCGGCCCGCGCGCCCTCATGCGCCCAAGCGGCGCCGCTGTCCACCTTTCGTCCCTGTCGCAGAAGGGGGCTTCTGCCCTGTAACAGGTGAAAACCGGCATTCGGGCCGGTGCCGCTCCGCCGCACGAGATCGCGCGCGGCACGCATGATTCGTTCCCCGATCTGCTTCAATGGCGCAGCAATCTGCTATCGTTTTGGGCAGGGCGAGCAATCTTTTCCCAGAGAAATCAGCGGTTGTATCCGATGGGATGCATAAAAAAGTTGACAGAAATAAGTCTTGCACGCTTAGTTTATGCAAGAAGAATACAAGGAGGGAGGTGGATTTTGTCCGCACAGGATAAGACGCCCCAAGAGGAGGGGTCCGGCACCGCGAGGGCTTGGGCCAATGGAATAACCGCATTGTCGCAGGGGTTGCTGCGGGTCGAAAAGACGCTCTCGGGTGTATTCATGACCCTGCTCCTCGTGCTGATCCTGCTCAATGTCGTGACGCGTTTCCTGAAAATGCCGATCTACTGGATCGACGAGGCCTCGATCTTCACGATGGTCTGGCTGGGTTTCATCGGCGCATCGGTCATGACGCGGCTGCGCATCGACTTTGCGGTGACGCTGCTGGCCGACCAACTGCCGCCGCGCGGCGTGGCCTTCATGCGCGCGGTCGCGACCGGCATTTCGCTGTGTTTCGCGGTGGGTTTCGTGGTGATGTGCTGGCTGTGGATGGACCCGCTCGGGATAGCCTCCTTCGGCTTCGACCCCAAAGCCTATGCCGCCGAGACCTTCAACTTCCTCTATACCGAGCGCACCCAGACGCTGGAGTGGCCGACCTGGGTCGTGAACCTGATCCTGCCGATCTTTGCGGTGACGCTGACGATCCATACCGCTGCAAACCTGCTTGAAGACACCGGCCTTGCCGCCAAACGCGTGCAGATCCCGCTCACCACTGCCGAGGAGGCCGCCTGATGTTTTCCTTCGGCGCATTCGTTTTCCTGATGCTGATCGGCCTGCCGATCTCGATCGTGCTGTGCCTCACGGCGGTCGCCTATATCCTGCAAAGCGACAATACGGTGCTGTTCGCATCCTTTCCGACGCAGATGTTCACGGGGCTCGACAGCTACGGGCTGATCGCGATCCCGCTGTTCATCCTGATCGGCGAGGTCATGAACGGCGGCGGCATCACGCGGCGCATCATCGATATGGCGATGGCCTTTGTCGGCGCGATGAAGGGCGGTCTGGCCTATGTGAACCTGCTGGCGAATATGTTCGTGGCCTCGATCCTCGGTTCGGCGGCGGCGCAGGTCGCGCTGATGTCGCAGATGGTCGTCCCCGAGATGGAGCGCGCGGGCTACGACAAGACCTTTGCCGCCGGCCTGACCGCCTATGCGGGGATGCTGGGCCCGATCATTCCGCCCTCCATCATGTTCGTGGTCTATAGCGTCATGGCGCAGGTGCCGGTCGGCACGATGCTGGCGGCGGGGATCATTCCGGGCGTGATGCTGACGGTGGCCTTTTGCGTGATCATCGCGCTGATGGGCTATGTCTACAATTACCCGCGCGGGGCGAAACTGCCGATGCGCGAGCGCGTCTCGATCACGCTCAAGGCACTGCCGACGCTGTTCATTCCGCTGATCATCGTCGGCTCGATCCTGACCGGCCTTGCCAATCCGACCGAGGCCGCCGCGATGGGCGTCATCGCCGCCGTTCTGGTCGGCTGCCTCGTGACGCGCGATCTCAAGCTTGCGCAACTGCCCAAGATGTTCGTCAAGGCGGGTGTGCTGTCGGCGGGCATCCTGTTCCTGATCGCTGCTGCTGCGGTGTTCTCATGGGTGCTGGTCTACGGCATGGTGCCGCAGCGCGTTGCCGCATGGATCCAGACGGTCGCGAAAGACCCGATCACCTTCATGCTGCTGGTCAACGTCATCTTGCTGGTCATCGGCACCGTCATCGACGGCGCGCCGGGGCTGATCATGACCGTGCCGATCCTGCTGCCGATCGCGACCGAGGTCTACGGCATCGACCCCGTCCATTTCGGCGTCGTCGCGGTGATCAACCTCGTCCTCGGCTTCCTGTCGCCGCCGGTCGGGCTGAACTTCTTCGTCGCGGCCGCCGTGACGGGGGCCAAGCCGGGCAAGATGTTCATCGTGACGCTGCCCTTCTTCTTCATCAGCTGCATCATTCTGGTGCTGTTGTCGATCTTCCCCGTCCTTTCGACCTTCTTCGCATAAGCAACAATCCAACCAACAGGGTTCATCATGGCCATCAACCGCCGTACTTTCATGTCGACCGCCGCGCTCGGTGCGGGTTTCGCGCTCGCCGCCCCCGGCCTTGTTCGCGCGCAGGACACCAAGGTCTTCCGCCTTGGTATCGCGACGCCCCCCGGCCATCCGTGGAACAATGCCGCCGAAGCGATGGGCAAGCGCCTCTCCGAGGAAACCCAAGGCCGCCTCTCGGTACAGGTTTTCCCCTCGAACCAGCTCGGCAACGAGGCGGCGATGCTGCAGCAGATGCAGTCCGGTGCGCTCGACATGGGCTGGATCATGACCGCCGAGCTCGGCTCGCGCATCCCGCAGGTCGCGGCGATCAACGCGCCCTGGCTCGTGCCCTCGACGGAAAAAGTCGCGGCGCTGGTGCGTGATCCGGTCGCGCTGAAGCTTCTGGACGTGCTTCCTGCCGAGACCGGCACCATCGGTCTGGGCTACGGCATCACGACCCTGCGCGTGGTTTTCACCGGCAAGGAAACCAGCAGCATCGCCGATATCAACGGCATGAAGCTGCGCATCAACACGACGCCCGCCTATCGCGATTTCTATCAGCTTCTGGGCGCCGCCCCGACCCCGATCCCGACGCCGCAAGTCTTCGACGCGATGTCGAACGGTCAGGTCGACGGGCTCGAGGCCGATCTCGATCTGTCGTGGAACCAGCGTTACGACAAAGTGTCCAAGACCATGCTGCGCCTGAACGCCTTGTTCATGCCCTGTGTCGCGCTTGTTTCGGCACGCGGCTGGAAAAACGTGGCCGAGGCCGACCGCGAGCTGATCTCCCGCCTGATCCGCGAAGAGCTGGACAAGCAGATCGACACCACCGTCGCCAACGAGGCGACCCTGCTCCAGAACTTCAAGGACAGCGGCATCAAGGTCGTGGATGTCGACATGGACAACACCGCCGAGATCATCAAAGCCTATGACGAGATCTGGCTGCCCAAAGCCCCGATCCTCGCCGAACTGCGCGAGGCAGCGGCCAAGCTGTAAGCGTACGGCCCTTCCGTCCATGCGGAGGAGGGCGGGCGACCACAGACCGGAAGGGCGCCCGCGCGGCGCCCTTTTTCATTGGCGGTTCCCGTGGCGTCCTGCTGCGGGAGCCGCGAGGAATTTCCTTAAAATTCTATCTGGTAACCGCGAATTAGCGGGCTTTCTGCTAGCCCGATGACAGAGGCGGGCCGCAAGAACACAGGCCATGCCCGAAATGTCTGTGCGGGTGCGGAATGGCCACGATCAACGGTACCGGAAGCGGTGACAACCTCGTCGGAACGGCTGCGGCCGATACGATCAGCGGCGGCGACGGCAACGATTCCATCTCGGGCGGTGCGGGCAACGACCTCATTGACGGTGGTGCGGGCAACGACACGATCAACGGCGACACCGGCAGCGACACCATCCATACCGGCGCGGGCAACGATATCGTCTTTGCGGGTGACGGCGACGACCTCATTCGTGGCGACACCGGCAACGACACCCTTTACGGGGAGCAGGGCAACGATACGATCCATGCCGAAAGCGGTGACAACTTCCTGTCCGGCGGGGACGGGAACGATCTGCTCTTTGCCGGAACCGGTCAGGACAGCCTTTATGGAACCGACGGCGACGATACGCTCGACGGGCGCGTCTATGTCGACGGCGTGGCCTTCGCCAACAACGCCACGCTGTCGGGAGGCTACGACAACGATACGGTCTATGCGGGTTTCGGCACTTCGGTGATCCAGACCGGGCAAGGCACCGATCTGGTCCATACCGACATCGGCTCTGACCAGATCATGGTCTTGGCGACCGACGGCGGCTATACCATCGTCAATGCGCGCGACCGTGACGGCGCGGGCAGGGACACCCTCTCCTTCGAGATCTACAAGACGATCGGCGTCACCATCGTCTTCAACCCCTCGAGCGGCAGCGCCTTGCCGGCCGATATGGCAGATGTTCTGGCAAGCTCTCCCTCCTACGACAATTTCCTGATCGGGGAGTTCCGCTATAACGGCACGATCAACAACTCCGGTGTTTTCGAGGGCATCAACAACATTATCGGCACCTATGGCGCGGATCTGGTCGACGGCCGCGCGGTCACCTCGGGGACGGGGCTGACCAATCTTGAGGGCGGTGCGGGGAAAGATACGATCTACGGCACAGCCTGGACCGACCATATCGACGGCGGGACCGACGCCGACAGCCTGCGCGGCGGGGCCGGCGACGATACGATCTACGGCGGTCTGGGGCTCGACACCATTTTCGGCGACGCGGGCAACGACTGGATCTCGGGCGATCGCGACAGCGATTACATCGTCGGCGGCGAGGGTGACGACACGATCTACGGCGGCGAAGGCTATGATACGATCTATGCCGATAACGAGGGGGCAGGGACGGGTACCGCTGGCCGCAACTTCATCGATGCGGGTACCGGCAATGACTTGGTCTATGGCGGCACGGGCGATGATACGATCCTCGGCGGGAGCGGAGACGACCTTATCCACGGCGGGGGCGGCCTCGACAGCATCGACGCCGGGGAGGGCTATGACACCGTGCATGGCGGTGCGCTCGCCGATACGATCGCGGGCGGCGCGGGCAACGACACGATCTACGGCTATGACGGCGACGACAGTCTCGCGGGGGATGACGGCGGCGATGTCATTTATGGCGGCGCAGGCAATGACACGATCTGGGGCGAATTCTTCGGCTCTGATGATGTCACCGGCACCAACGACCTGATTTATGCCGGAACCGGCGACGATCTGGTCTATGGCGGCGGCGGCTCCGACCGGATCTATGGCGAGGATGGCGCCGACCGCATCTCCGGCGGCTTCGGCAATGATGCGCTGGTCGGCGGTCTGGGCTCTGATACGCTTTGGGGCGGCGAGGGCAACGACACCCTTCACGGCGATATAGATTCCGATCCGACCAAGGGCGATGCCGATGTGCTTCACGGCGGCAACGGCGATGATGTCGCCTACGGCAATGGCGGCAATGACTCGCTCTTCGGCGAGGCGGGCAAGGACACGCTCGACGGCGGCTTGGGCGACGATAGGCTCGACGGCGGAGCCGGAGACGACAGCCTTTTGGGCGGCGAGGGTCAGGATTGGCTTTACGGCGATACCGGCAACGACATTCTGCGCGGCGGCAATGGCCAGGACAGCCTTTTTGGCGGGGGGGGCGACGACCGGCTTTTCGGCGATGCGGGCGATGACCGGCTCGACGGCGGTCTGGGCGACGACACGCTCGAGGGCGGGGCGGGCAATGATACGCTGGATGGCGGCGGCGGCCGCGACGTGCTGACGGGTGGCGCGGGAGCGGATGTCTTCATCGCCCGCGACAGGATCGAGATCACCGATTTCCGGGTCGCCGACAGGGATTATGTCGATCTGAGCGGTTATTACAACGACGCCAATCTCGTCATCATCAATGCCGCCCGCGTGGCCGGAGGGCTTGCGACCTACCGCCATCCGCTGGAATGGCTCAAGGCCGATCAGGCGGACGGGGTGCTCGACGATATTGCGACCTCCGACGGATTTGCCGCCGATCTGTCGATGCGGATCCAGAACGCCGGCGCGGCAGTCTCGGGCAGCCAGCTCGATACCGCCAATACCAGCGTGACCTGTTTCACCGACGATTCCATGATCCTGACCTCGCATGGCGTGGTGCGTGCGGCCGATCTGGCCTTGGGCGATCTGGTGATGACGCGCGATCACGGGCCGCGCCCGATCCGTTGGATCGGCAGGCGTCCGGTCAGCGCCGCCGAACTTGCGGCGCATCAGCATCTGCGCCCTGTCCGGATAGCGGCCGGCGCGCTCGGGCCGGGGTTGCCGGATGCCGATCTGGTCGTGTCGCAACAGCACCGCATCCTCGTGCGCTCGAAGATCGCGCTGCGTTTTTTCGGCGCGATGGAGGTTCTGGTCGCGGCCAAACATCTGGTGCAGCTCGAAGGGTTCGAGATTGTCGATGACTGTCGGCCGATCGCCTATATCCATTTCCTGCTCGATGCCCATGAAATCGTGACGGCCAATGCGATTGCGACCGAAAGCCTCTATACGGGCCCCGAAGCGCTGAAGATGGTGGGCCCTGCCGCTCTGGCCGAGATCGTCGCCCTTTTCCCCGAACTTGGCGATGCGGCGGCGGGCGGGCGTCCGGCCTCCGCGCGGCCCTTCACCACCGGCAAAGAGGCGCGCCAGCTGCTCCAGCGTCACGATAAACACCAGCGCGGGTTGCTGTGCTGAGGAGCGCGGGCGGGATTGCGGAACCGTCCCGCAGCGCGGGCGCGCGCTCCGCGCGGCGGCTCCGGCCTTGCCATTTCGCCCCGATCCACCGATAAGCGGGCGGTTTCCCGCACTGCCGAGCATTTGCCGTGACCTCCCGCATTTCCAAACCGATCACGACCGTCGACAGGATGGTCGATGCCGGACTGGTCCGCGCCGACCAAAGCGGAGCCCTGAACGAGGTCGCCGCCGAGTTCCGCATCCGCATGACCTCCGCGATGCAGGCCGCTGTGCGCGATCGCGCACCCGAAGCCGCCGATCCGGTCGCCGCGCAATTCGTGCCTGATGCGCGCGAGCTGGTCATCCGCCCCGAGGAGCTGTTCGATCCGATCGGCGACGAGGCTCATAGTCCTGTCACCGGCCTGACCCATCGCTATCCCGACCGCGTCATCCTCCATGTCACCCGCAGCTGCGAGGTTTATTGCCGCTTTTGCTTTCGCCGCGAAGTGGTGGGCGACGACGGCTCGCTGCCCGAAAAGGATCTCGCCGCGGCGCTGGATTACATCGCCCGCACCCCTGCCATCCGCGAGGTGATCCTGACGGGTGGCGATCCTTTGGTTCTGTCGGCGCGCCGCATCGACGCGCTTCTGGCGCGGATCGAGGAAATCCCCCATGTCGAGACCGCCCGTTTCCACAGCCGCATTCCGGTCGTGGCGCCCCATCGCATCGACGGGCCGATGCTGGCGGCGATGCGGCGCAAGCGCCTCGCGGTTTGGGTGGTGGTCCATACCAACCATGCCAACGAGCTGACCTCCGAGGCCTGTGCCTCGCTCGCGCGGCTCGCCGATGCCGGCATTCCGCTCTTGTCGCAAAGCGTGCTTTTGCGCGGTGTCAACGACACGGCCGATGCGCTGGCCGATCTGTTCCGCGCTTTGATCCGCAACCGCGTGAAGCCCTATTATCTCCATCATTGCGATCTGGCGCGCGGCACCAGCCATTTCCGCACAACGATCGCCGAAGGGCAGGCGCTGATGGCGGCGTTGCGCGGGCGGATCTCGGGCAGCTGTCTGCCGGCCTATGTGCTCGACCTGCCCGGAGGCTTCGGCAAGGTGCCGCTCGATCCCGGATATGCCGCCGAGATCGCGCCCGGCCGCTACCGCATCCGCGATTGGCAGGGCGGCCTGCATGATTACCGCGACCCCGAGCGGGGTGCGGCAGGGCTTTAGGCCGAACAGTCGAGCTGCCGGTCAAGGGCACCCGTCCGCCCGTCGCGTTTTTGACCGATGGCGGCCAGAACCATTGCGGCGGTCGCCTCGGCATGGGCGGTAACCTCGGGAATGCCCATCAGCTCGCCGATATGGCCGCGCGCCAAGGGGCCCGCGACATAAAGGCCCGCCGAGGGCTTGCCGCCGAGCCCGACCGCCTGCGCGACATTCGCGACGTCAAGTCCGAGCTTTAGCGCATCGCAGCGTACCAGCCCCGCATCAGCCAGATCGCGCAGCACCGGCGACGCGCCGAGGATGCCGCCATGCGCCGGGCCGGTCGTGACGATCACCGCGTCGAAGTTCGCGCTGTCGTGATGCGGCTTGCCGCCCTCCCTCCTGCGCGTACGCCAGCCGATGTGGATGTTGTTGGCGCGCGCCTCGGCGTGATCGAGGCGGGCGGCGAGCATGGTCAGGCTGCCCTCGGCGATGCGGCGATCCAGAACGGCCTCGATCTGCGGCGCGATGCGAAAGCGGTGGACATCCCACCAGATGCGCAGCTTGCGGACCAGTTTCTGCCGCTCGGCCAGCGGCAAAGCCGCCCAGATCGCTGGGCCGTCGATGCGCACTCGGTCGAGCACCGCCTGCCAGGGCAGGCCCGCGTCGGCATCCGCGCGCACCGCACGGCGGATGCGGCGCAGCAGGCCGAGCGCGGTCGTCTCTGGCTGTTCGGCGAAACGCGCGGCGGTCGGCGCAAAGCCGAAAGCATGACCGCGCGAGCGCAGGCCGCGCCGCGAGAGACAGGTGATCTTTCCCGCAAATCCCTTCGCATCAAGGCTTGCGATCACATCGGCCGAGGTCAGGCCCGAGCCGATCACCAAGACATTGCCCCCCGCCTTCGCGACCTGCGAGATCCGCGCCGCGTCCGAGGGGTCGCAGACCAGCTGCGGGGCGTCTTTGACCCCGTCAAGCTCGGGCGGCACGGCGGGCGGCGGATGGCTCGTCGCGATCACCAGTTGGTCGGCCAACAGGGCAGGCCCTTCGGCAAGCGTGATGCGGTAGCGCGCGCCGACCGGCGTGACGGCGCTTGCTTTGGTCGCGAGATGGCGGATGCGGCCCGCGGCGACAAAGGGTGCGAAGCTTTCGGCGACATAGCGCCCGACAAGGCTGCGCTGCGCGAAAATCGCACCTGCGTGCAGATCCGCGCCGCCGGTCAGCGGCTCTGGACTGGCCGCGAGCCAATCGGCGAACTGGCCGGAGCACGCGCAATCCATCGTGATGCGGCTGGCGGGGACATTGGTGCGGTGGACGGGATCGCTTGTCGAATAGGCAAGACCCTGACCCAAGCTGGCGCGCGGCTCGATCACGGTGATCCTGGCGCGGTCGGGTGGCAGGGCGCGGGCAAGGTGATAGGCGACGCAGGCGCCGGTGAAGCCGCCGCCGATGATGACGATATGGGGCTGCGCGGGGGCAAGGCTATGGAGCGTCGCGGGGCTCATGGGCGGAGCCTTTCGCGGGCGTGCATCACTTCGGGAACCATGCCTTCGGCCTCCATTATACAGTATTCATGTCGTGATTGTGGGGTATAGAAGCCCCCTCCTGCAAGCAATTCCAAAAAATGGCCGATTCGGAGAAAATTGTTCCAAGTCTCGTTGGCGCTTCGTGAAAATGTCACGGAAAAACACGATTTTGCGTAACGCAGGGAAAGTCGGGTTTGGGGCAGAAAGAAGAATTTCCTCGGTTCCGGCGCTGCGGTGGAACGTTGCAGCCGTTCCGCGCCGATCTTTGGAATGGCCAGAAACGGCGATTTCCCTATTCTGCGGGGCTGGATGCGGCGCTTTGTGCGGGATGCCGGAGAGGGCTTTGGCCAAGCTCGGCAGGGATGCGCAAGGGGCGGTCCGCTTCGGAAAAAGCAGGAGACCTGAACATGCCGAAAGTCACAGAAACCACCGAATTCGCGTATTTTGTGAACAGCGTCCATGGCGGGATGGTCTATCCCGAAGAGATTTGGTGCAGCTCTGCCTCGTGGCCGGAGCGTCCCCGTCGCGAACATGGCCATCAGGCTACGGCAGGCCGCGGGCTTTGGCAGCGCATCAGCGGATATTTCCGCGGCTAAGCGGATCGCGCGGCGGGTGGCCCCCGCCGTGCGGCCCGTCGCGGGGCGGGGCGCGATGCTTCAGGGGCGGCGGTCGCGGCCCTCGAACAGGGCAATGCCGGTCGCCTGCGACAGGATCGCGGCGACGGCGGGAGTAGCCGCGAGGACTGCGCCGCCGTCGTCCAGACCGCCGCCCGACAGAAAGCCGCAGGTCACGCCGCCCGCTTCGCGCACCATCAGAAGACCGCCCAGACAATCCCAAGGGTTCATCAGCAATTCGGCATAGCCGTCGCTGCGCCCGTCGGCGACATAGCACAGCGCCAAAGCGCCCGAGGAGGCGCGCCGCACGTTGCTTCCCGCCACGACAAGCGCGGTATGCGCGGCGATATAATCGGCGAGCACGCTGCGGGTCGACCAGCCCAGCTCGAAGCTTGTGGCGGAGATTTCGCTGGTCGGCGCGACGCGGATCGGGACGCCGTTGCGGCTGGCGCCGCGACCAAGACGCGCCAGATAGGTCTCGGCCAGAACGGGGTTGATGGTGCCGCCCAATTGGGTCTCGCCATTGGCGACCAGGGCGATGGCGATGCAGAAATGCGGAATGCCGCGGGCGAAATTCGCCGTGCCGTCGATGGGATCGACCACCCAAACCACGTCACCGGCATTGCCGCCGGTCTCTTCGCCAAGGAAGCTGTCCTCGGGAAAGGCCGCGGCGATGCGGGCGCGGATATGGGCCTCGACCGCGCCGTCGGTCTCGGTCAGGTAATCCTGCGGCCCCTTCATCCGATTGGCGGGGGCGGCACCGTCGGCCTTTTGCTTGTCGTAGCCAGCCAAAGCGAGCTCGGAGGCGCCGGCAAGAAGCGAGAGCAGGAATTCCTCGCGCTGGTCGATCGCATCGACCGAAAGCGTCGTCCGGATGCGGTTGTCGGCGGATTGCGTCACGGGCAGCCTCCCTTGTTCGCCGCAAGATTGCGCCGCCCTGCACAGCCGTGCAAGGGGCGTTACGCGACGAGGCGGGCGCGGATCTGGGCGCGGATCTGGGTGCGGATCAGGGCCGCGTCATCGCCATGACTTCCTGCCCGCCGTGCCAAAGCATGCCACCCGCGACATAGACGATGATTGCGAGGCCGGCATAGGCGATCCAGCGGTGGCGGTTCAAAAGCCGCGCGATGCCGTTTGCCGCAAGCCCCATCAGCGCGATCGAAAAGATCAGCCCGACCACGAGGACCGAGGGGTGCTCGCGCGCGGCACCCGCCACGGCAAGCACGTTGTCGAGCGACATCGAGACATCCGCGATCACGATCTGCATCGCGGCCTGGGCAAAGGTTTTGGGCTTGGCCGGCACGCCGCCCGCGTCGCCATGAGCCTGACCGCTGCGCAGTTCGGTCCACATTTTCCAGCAGACCCAGAGCAGCAAAAGCCCGCCGAGCAGCACCACGCCCGGAATGCCGAGCACCCAAGTCGCCGCCAAGGCCAGACCGATCCGCAGCACGGTCGCGGCAAGGATGCCGACCAGAATCGCGCGGTTGCGCAGCTCGGGCGGCAGTCCCGCCGCGGCGAGGCCGATCACCACCGCATTGTCTCCGGCCAACACAAGATCGATGCCGATGACCTGCATCAAGGCGGTCAGCCCGCTTGCTGTAAAGATTTCCATTCCGCTCTCCGCGACTGTCCCCGGCGCCTTGGCGATCCATGGCAGGCCTATAAGGTCGATTTGCCTGTATCGGGCGCGTGTTGTGGAAGATGTGCGCCTCGATCCGGCGCAGGTCAAGGCCGCGGTCGGGTGGTCGCGGGGTCGGTCACGGCTCTTATGTCGAGGCTGCATGGCTCGCGGTCTGCTGCCGCGGCCCGCGACGCGCCCCGCTCTTTCGACATGAAGCCGTCACCATTCCGTCATCGTTCGGACATGGCGTGCGGTTAGTCGGGTGATGAGGGCCCTGTGGCCGAACCGAAGATGAGGATCGACATGACCGCTTTTCCGCCCCTGCTGGCTCTGGGCAGCTCGCTTCTGGCCATGACCGCCGCGAGCACTGCCGCTTTCGCGCAAGACACCATCATCCAGTCCGGCGATTCCTACTTCACCGCCGCGCAGGCCGAGCTTTCGCGCAAGATTGCCGAGCAGCAAAACGTCACCCGCGCCAAGAATATCGTGCTGTTCGTGGTCGACGGGCTGTCGGTGCCGACGATCACCGCCTCGCGCATCCACGAAGGCCAGCTGCGCGGCGTGGACGGGGAATCGAATGTCCTCTCGTTCGAGGCGCTTTTGCCCTATACGGCGCTGTCGAAGACCTACACCCATGACGCGCAGGTCGCGGATTCCGCTCCGACCGCCACCGCGATCGTGGCCGGTGTGAAATCGCTCAACGGCACGATCGGCGTGACGCAGAAGGTCACGGCCGACAATTGCGCAAGCCAGAAGGGCGCCGAGGTCACGACCCTGTTCGAGCTGGCCGAAACGGCGGGTCTTTCGACCGGCATCGTCTCGACCGCGCGGATCACCCATGCGACCCCTGCCGCCACCTATGCCAAAGTTGCGGGCCGCGATTGGGAGGCCGACAAGGACCTTCCCGAGGAAGCCGTCGCGGGCGGCTGCAAGGATATCGCGGCGCAGCTGATCGACTGGCCGGCGGGCAATGGTTTCGAGGTGATCTTCGGCGGCGGTCGCGGCAATTTCATGCTCGAATCCCAAGCCGACCCCGAGAATGCCGAGCAGACCGGCGCGCGCAAGGACGGCCGCGATCTGGTTGCCGAATGGCAGCAGAAATACAATGACGGCGCCTATGTCTGGAACAAGGAAGGCTTTGACGCCATCGATCCGGCCAAGACAGGCCATGCTTTCGGTCTCTTCAACCGCAGCCATATGCAATACGAGGCCGACCGCGAAAAGGATGCGGGCGGAGAGCCCTCGTTGGCGGAAATGTCGGTGAAAGCCGTCGATTTGCTCTCGACCAACCCCGACGGTTTCGTGCTGATGATCGAAGGCGGGCGCGTCGATCACGCCCATCACGCGGGCAATGCGGCGCGCGCGCTGACCGATACGATCGCCGTCGCCGAGGCGGTTCAGGCCGTCTACGACAAGGTTGATCCGGCAGAAACGCTGATCATCCTGACCGCCGACCACAGCCATGTCTTCTCGATCGCGGGCTATCCCGAGCGCAACAATCCGATCCTCGGCATTGCGGGCGTGGCGGATGACAAGAAGCCCTATACCACGCTTGGTTACCAGAACGGGCCGGGCGCGAAACTTGACGAGCCGCGCGCCGATCTGAGCAATGTCGACACGACCGATATCGATTTTCTCCAGCAGGCTCTGGTGCCGCTTGGCGAAAGCGAGACCCATGCCGGCGATGATGTCGTGATCTTCGCGCAGGGCCCTTGGGCACATCTTTTCCACGGCGTGGTCGAGCAGAACCTCGTTTTCCACGTCATGGAACATGCCTCCGATCTCGCGAACCGTGCGGCTTTGGCAGCCAGGTAACAACGGTTGCGGGCCCTGTCCTGCGATGGGGCCCGCATCGCCTTTCCCGAACGCCGAGGATGCCATGAACCGCCGTCATCTGATCGCCGCCGGCCTTCTTTTGCCCTTCGCCGCGCCGTCTTTGGCCCTTGCCGCGCCGGTCGTGCTGAAATTCCGCGACCTCTATGTCAAAGGCCGCGAGCTTCAGCCCGCGACCGTGGCGCTTTCGGGGCAAGAGGTCGTCATGACCGGCTATATGGCCCCGCCGCTCAAGCCCGAGATCTCGTTTTTCGTGCTGACGCGGCTGCCGATGTCGACCTGTCCCTTCTGCGAGACCGAGGCGCAATGGCCCGACGACATCGTGCTTGCGCTGACCGACAAGCCGGTCGAGCCGGTGCGCTACACCGATCTCGTCCGCGCGACCGGCCGGTTCGAGACAGGCTTTGAAAAAGACCCCGACACCGGCTTTCTCAGCTATCTGCGCCTGCGCGGCACGCGCTATGAAAAACTGTGAACGTGATTGCAGATAAGGCGGCGGAACGCGGCCCCGTGCTGACGGTTCGCGATCTGTCGCACGGCTTCAAAGGCGGCGCGGCGGTGGTTGCGATCCCGCATCTCGCTTTGCCCGCCGGAGGATTGACGGTGCTGACCGGCGCGTCGGGTTCGGGCAAGACCACGCTGCTCTATCTGCTCGCGGGGCTTATGCCCGTGCAGCTGGGGGCGATCGACTGGGCGGGCACCGATCTGGCGCAGCTCTCGGAACGGCGGCGCGATCGCTGGCGGCGGGCCCATGCGGGCTTTCTCTTTCAGGATTTCCACCTGCTGCCCGAGCTGTCGCCCTTGGACAATGTCCTTCTGCCGGTCTGGTTCACCGCCTTTTCTGCCCGCAACCACCGCCCCCGCGCCGAGGCGCTTCTGGCGGATTTCGGCGTCCCCCTGCGCAAGCGGACCGCCGATCTCTCGCGCGGCGAGCAACAACGCACCGCGCTTGCCCGCGCGCTTTTGACGGAGCCGGCCGTGATTTTTGCCGACGAGCCGACCGCGAGCCTTGATGCCGCCGCGGGGCAGGTCGTGGCGCAAAGCCTGCGCGATCTGGCGCGAGGCGAAGGGCGCATGGTCATTGCGGCCAGCCATGATCCGGCGCTGGTTGCGCTGGCCGACCGGCGGTTGCATCTCGAACACGGAAAGCTCGCGCAATGCGGATGAACCCCTTTCCCGTGCTGCGCGCGCTTTTCGCCCGCAATCCGCTGACCGTGATCCTGTTCACACTGCTGGTTGCGCTGGCGGTCGGGCTCGGGATCGCGATCACCGCGCAGGAGCGTGCCTTGCGGCAGGGTTCTGCGCGGGCGGCGGACCGGTTCGACCTGATCGTCGCGGCGCCGGGCAGCCAGACCGATCTGCTGTTCTCGGCGGTCTATCTGCGCCCGACCGCCGTGGAGCTTTTGTCCGGCCCCGTCGCCCACCGCGTGCTGAGCGATCCCGATGCCGCCTTTGCCGCGCCTCTGGCCCTTGGCGACAGTGTGGCGGGCTCTCCCCTTGTCGGCACCACCAGCGCATTCGTCGACCACCTGAGCCAAGGGCTGGCCGAAGGGCAGATTTTTACGCGCATCGATCAGGCGGTTGTCGGCGCTTTGGTCGAGGCCCGTATCGGCGCGCCTCTCGCGGTTCGCCACGGCCATGCAGGTGATCATGCGGGCGGGGCGGATGCCGATCACGCGGGCGATGGTGCCGACGACGGCCATGCCGCCGACGATGATCACCTCCACGAGGATGTAACCGTGGTCGGCCGGATGAAGCCGACGGGCACGCCTTGGGACCGCGCCGTGATCGTGCCGGTCGAATATGTCTGGATGGCCCATGCGATGGGGACGGGCCATGCCTTGGGCGAGACGCGGATCGGCCCGCCCTGGCAAGCCGATCTGATGCCCGGAGTGCCTGCGATTGTCGTCAAACCCGCCAGCATTGCGGCCGCCTACGGATTGCGCTCGCGATACCGCAGCCTCGAATCCACCGCCTTCTTTCCTGCCGAAACCTTGGTCGAGCTTTATGCCGTCATGGCCGATGGCGCGCGGATCATGGCGGCGCTGACATTGGCGGCGCAGGTTCTGGTCGTGACTGCGGTGCTTGCGGGCGTGCTTGCGGTGCTGGATCTGCAGCGCAAAAGTTTCGCGGTCCTGCGCGCCTTGGGGGCCGAGGCGCGGTTCGTTTTCGTCACCGTTTGGCTTTATGTCGCGGTGATGGTGGTGGGCGGCGCGCTATTGGGGCTGCCGCTGGGCTGGGCCGCGTCGGAGCTGGCCTCGCGCATCATATCGGCGCAGACGGGGATCGCGCTTGTGGTGCGGCTTGGCCCGCCCGAGCTGGCGCTTGCGGGGCTTCTTGTCGCGGCGGGGCTGTGCCTTGCGCTGATCCCCGCAATCAGGGTCTTTCGCCAATCGGTGGTGGCGGGGCTGCGGCTGGGCTGACCCGCCCGCGCGAGGCGCTTATCCCTTCACCGCGCTTGCGCGATATTCCCGCGCCAGTGCCGAACGCCCCTCGGGCGGGATCGCATCGACGGCCGCCAGATCGACCACCAGCAAAGCCTCGCCGCGCGCGCCTGCCGTGGCGAGCGGCTGGCCGTCCGGTCCCGCGATCACCGAAAGCCCGCCGAAGGTCAGATCGCCCTCGGGCCCGACCAGATTGGCATAGGCGACGACGGCGTTGTTTTCATGGGCGCGGGCCGGAACAAGCACGCGCTGGACATGTTCGAAGCCGACCGGATTGGCGGTTGGCACGAGGACAAGATCGACGCCGCTTCGCGCCAAGGCCGCCGCATGGCCGGGAAATTCGATGTCGTAGCAGACCAGCATCGAGGCCTTCAGCCCCGCAAGCGTAAAGGCCGGACAAAGCGCATCGCCACGGGTGAAGCTTGCCTGCTCCATCGGGCCGTAAAGCTGGATCTTGCGGTAATGTGCAAGCACGGTCCCGTCCGGCCCGATCGTCGTCGCCGCATTATAGACCGCATCGCCGTCACGCTCGGCCCAGCCCAGACAGAGACCGCAACCGGCCTCTTGCGCCATGGCGCGCAGCCGCGTGATCCATTCCCCGTCCAGAGGTTGCGCGAGGCTTTGATGCAGATCGGGGCGGTTGTAGCCCGGCAAGACCAGCTCGGGCAGGACCAGCATTTTCGCGCCTGCAGCGGCCGCTGCCTGCAACTGCATACAAACTGCCTGAAAAGTCTCGTCAATCCGGCCATCTGTTGGCGCCATCTGCCAGAGTGCTAGCTTCACTTTTTGCCTCCGTCATGGGCACAATACCACCCAGAGCATAGCCCTTTCCCCAAGCCCAGAGGAAGCCCCGCAACATGAGCGATCCGAAACCCGTCACCGCGTTTGGTCCCGATTTTCCCTTCGCTTACGATGATTGGCTCAAACATCCTGCGGGGCTGGGCCATGTGCCCGAAAGCCGCTTCGGCCAAGAGATCGCGGTGATCGGGGCAGGGGCTGCGGGGGTGATCGCGGGGCACGAGCTGATGAAGCTGGGGCTGAAGCCGATCCTCTACGAATCCGGCAAATTCGGCGGGCGTCTGCGCTCGGAAACCTTCGAGGGTACCGAGGATGTCATCGCCGAACTGGGGGGGATGCGCTTTCCGGTCTCGTCGCGCGGCTTTTACCACTATGTCGATCTGGTCGGGCTGGAAAGCGCGCCTTTCCCGAACCCGTTGACGGAAGCGGCAGGCTCGACCGTGATCGACCTAGAAGGCGACACGCATTTCGCCCGCAGGCTCGAGGATCTGCCCACGCTTTACCACGAGGTTGCGGTGGCCTACCGCGCCGCGCTTGAAGAACATTCCGACTTCGCGAACCTGACAAAGGCCGTGCGCGACCGCGACACCGTTCGGCTCAAGGCGATCTGGGATCCTTTGGTCGAGAAATGGGACGAGCGGACATTTTACGATTTCGTCGTCTCGTCCAAGGCCTTTCAGGCACTCAGCTTCCGCCACCGCGAGGTCTTTGGTCAGGTCGGTTTCGGCACCGGCGGCTGGGACAGCGATTTCCCCAATTCGATGCTGGAAATCCTGCGGGTCAACCTGCTCGAGCTAGACGACCACCAGCGCTACATCGTCGGCGGCGTCGAAAACGTGCTCCACAGGCTTTGGCGTCACAGCGCGGATTGCGCCCATTGGCCCAAGGGCACGACGCTGGCCGATCTGAACGGCGGTGCGACCTTGGGGCGGGCGGTCAAGATCGCGCGCAATGCGGTCGGCGGATTCAAAGTGACCGATCAATGGGGCAATGCGCGCGATTACGCGGCGGTGCTGGTGACCTGCCAAAGCCATCTGCTGACGACCTCGGTCGCCGTCGACGAAGAGATATTCGACCAGAAGCTCTGGATGGCACTGGACCGCACGCGCTACATGCAGGCGGCGAAGACTTTCGTCATGGTCGACCGCCCCTTCTGGAAGGATATCGACCCCGCCACCGGCCGCCCGCTGTTGTCGATGACGCTGACCGACCGGCTGACGCGCGGCAGCTATTTCTTCGACAACGGCCCCGACAAACCCGCCGTGATCTGCCTGAGCTATTCGTGGATGACGGACGCGCTCAAGGTGCTGCCGCTGTCGTGCGAAAAGCGGGTCGAGCTGGCGCTGACCGCTTTGGACAAGATCTACCCCGGCGTCGATATCCGCAGCCATATCCGCGGCAATCCGATCTGCGTCAGCTGGGAGGCGGACGAGAACTTCCTCGGCGCCTTCAAAGGCGCGCTGCCGGGCCATTACCGCTATAACCTGCGCATGTACGGCCATTTCATGCAGGGTCAGATGCCCAAAGAGCAGCGCGGCATCTTCCTTGCCGGTGACGGGATCAGCTGGACGCCGGCTTGGGTCGAGGGCGCGGTGCAGACGGCGCTGAACGCGGTCTGGGGCGTCATGACCCATCTGGGCGGAACCAGCCATGCCGACAATCCGGGGCCGGGGGATCTTTGGGCCACGCTCGGGCCGGTGGCATTGCCCGAATAGCGAAAGCGCAGAGAGAAAGCCCCGCGGCAGGAGGACGATCAACTTCGGCCGAGGGGCGCAAGCAAAAGGAACAAAAGCCCTGCCCATTCCCCGAAGGGCAGGTTAATCTGGCGGTGCGAGGGCAGAAGAAGGCGCGCCGATGGATGTGATTTCGATGATCTTGATGCTCTTGGTCGCGGTGATCCTGAGCAGGGTGGTCATCTCCATTCTGCCGCTGCCCCTGCCTTTGGTGCAGATCGCGCTCGGGGCGTTGCTGGCGGGATTGACCGATCTCGGGATCTCGCTCGATCCCGATGTCTTCTTCCTACTGTTCCTGCCGCCTTTGCTGTTTCTCGACGGCTGGCGCATCCCCAAAGAGGGGCTGTTGCGCGACCGGCGAACCATCGCCGCCCTGGCCTTCGGTCTGGTGGTCTTCACGGTGCTCGGGGTCGGGCTGTTCATCCACTGGATGATTCCCGCCATGCCGCTGGCGGTGGCTTTTGCGCTGGCCGCGATCCTGTCGCCGACCGATCCGGTCGCGGTCAGCGCGATTGCGCCCAATGTCCCGATGCCCAAACGGCTCCAGCATATCCTTGATGGCGAAGCGCTTTTGAACGATGCCTCGGGCCTTGTCTGCATGCGCTTTGCTGTTGCCGCCGCGATGACGGGGGCGTTTTCGCTGGGCGATGCGACCATGACTTTTGTGTGGCTGGTGCTCGGCGGGGTCGCTTCGGGGGCAGGGGTGGCGACGGCGGTGAATTCCGTCAAATCCGCCCTTGCGCGCCGCTATGGCGAAGAAACCGGCCCCGAGATCCTCATCAGCCTGATGATCCCCTTTGCCGCCTATATCCTCGCTGAGAAGATCGAAGCCTCGGGCATTCTCGCGGCCGTGGCGGCGGGCATCGTCATGAGCTTTCACGAGCAATCGGGACAGGCGCAGGTCAGCACGCGGATGCGGCGCGCGGTGGTCTGGGACACGGTGCTCTTCACGCTGAACGGCGTCATCTTCGTGCTCTTGGGCGAACAGCTTCCCAAGATCATCGACAGCGCGGTCAAGGCCGTGACCGAGGCGGGCCACCACGAGCCGCTTTGGCTTTTGGTCTATGTGCTGGCGATCAATGTCGCGCTGGTGGTGCTGCGCTATCTCTGGGTCTGGGTCTCGTTCTGGTTGACGCTATACCGCGAGGGCGGAAAAAAGGCGCAAATCCCGAGCTGGCGGCTGGTCGGCGTCACCGCTTTGGCAGGGGTGCGGGGGACGGTGACTTTGGCCGGCATCCTGACGCTGCCCTTGCTTTTGCCCGATGGCTCGGCCTTTCCGGCGCGCGATCTTGCGGTGTTTCTGGCAGCGGGGGTGATCATCGGCTCGCTGGTTCTGGCGAGCATCGGCATGCCGGTCCTGATGAAGGGCCTGACCCTGCCGCCCGAACCTTTGCACGAGCGCGAAGAGGATGCCGCGCGCCGTGCCGGTGCCGAGGCCGCCATTCGCGCGGTGGAGGCGATGCAGCAAAAGCTGGGCGAGGCGGGTGGCAATGCCGAAATCTACACCAGTGCCGTCGCCCGCGTCATGGAGATCTACCGCGACCGTCTGGCGCGGCTATCGCATTACGAAACCTCGGGCGACGAAAAGAGCAAGCAGTTCCAGCAGATCGAGCGTCAGCTCTGGCTGGCGGGCATTGCGGCAGAGCGGGCCGAGATCGTCAAGCGCATGCGCGGTCGCGCCCTGCCCGAAGAAGTCGGCGCCCGCCTCATCCGCGAGATCGATCTGGTCGAAGCGCGGCTCAATGGTTCGTGGTAGCGGGCGTGCTCAGCTCGTGAAGTCGAAATCGCGTTGCTGGCCGCGTTGCGGCTGGGGACGGCGGACCTCGTCGAAATGGCCCTCCATCTGGCGCATGAAGCGTCCGCGTTCGGTCGCGGCTGCACCGATCTTGCGCGCGGTGCTGGAGGTCAGCAGCGACAGCACGACCGCCAGAGAGGCAGCAGAGCTTTGGCCGTCGGGCAGACTGGTCGCCGCCTGAAGCACCATCTCGGTGTAGTCATAGCCCCAATTGGTCAGATTGTCGGAAATGACGATCAGCGGCGTGCCGTTCTGGCGCGCCTGTTGCGCCAGCAGGATGCTTTTGCGCGAATAGGGGAAAGTATCGATGAGCACGAGGCAATGGCTGCGCCCCGCGAGATCGAGGATCTCGGTGCAAAGCGCCGATTGGTCGTAAAAGCCGCGGACCTGCGGGCGCACATATTGCAGCCGCGTCGCGAAATCGAGCCCGAGCCCCTTGGCCGCGTGAAAGCCGATGACGCTGACGAATTCGCATTCGGCAAGCTGGTTGGTGCAGATCGTCCAGCGCGGCAAAGTGGTCAGCCGGTAGGCCTCCGCAATGGCCTGGATCTCTGCCTGAAGCCGGTCGTCCATCGCCTGATTGGCCAGATGGGGCAGCTTCGCCTGACCGGAAATGACCAGCGCGGGCATGGAGGCATCGGGGGCCTCGGCGGTCTTGAGCGCCTCTTTGAAGTCCTTGAGATTGGCAAAGCCGATCTGGCGGATGAAGCGGATCACCGTCATCTCGCTGACTTCCAGCGCCGAGGCGATCGAGGCGCCGGTCTCGAAGGCAAGGTTGTGCCAGTTGTCGCGCAGATAGGAGGCGATCATCCGGCCCGACCGCGACCAGCCCAGATCCTCGCCCGAGAGGCCCCGGTCGAGAAAATGCGTCAGATCCGCTGCGCTTTGCTGTTTCGCTGGCTGGGTCAGGGCTTTTACTCCGCCTGGCAGATAATCGTGACACGAACCGCGCCGATCGGTTTGGTGCCGGAATGTGTGGATTGCATATGTCGAGGGAAAAACGTCAACACTGTTGGAAAAGAACGTCTCTCTCTCGGCGGGACTTTGCTTGCCCGCAGGTTGTGGCGGGGTCAAATCACAATTGGCTGAACGGGTGCGAGACCGGCGCGGGGGGCCTTGGCCGCCTGTCGGGGCGGGGCGTTGCGGTCGGCTGCCTGCGCGGCTAGGTTCCGCCAGATGACGATATCCGCGCCTCCGGCCAGCCCTCTTTCGGCATTGCTCCGATCACAGCCCCGACGTGATGCGACGGGTTCGCTGCTGCAAGCGCTGGTGAGCCTCCTGGTGGTTGCGACCCTGCTGCTCTGGGCGCCCCGTGCGGGCGCGATGCTGCCCGAGGTCCTTGCCGGTGGCGAGGGCGCGGCGGCGCATGCGTGCTGCGCCGTGGCGGGCCGCGACGCATCGGGCCTGCATACGGGGGTGCCCGAGGGAACAGGCGGTGCGCGGGCCGTACCGCAGCAGGGCGAAGGCGGCGGCCACGGGCTTGCCTGCGCCACGCTTTGCGCAGGCGGGATGGAGCCGCTGCCGCCCCCGCATTCCGGTGCGCCTGCGTGCCTCGCGCGGGTCTTGCTGCCGCCCTGCCTTGCGGCCTTGCCCGAAGGACGCGGCGAGGGGCCGGTGCTGCCTCCGCCCCGGAGAGGGATCGCCTGAACAGGGCACAAGCTGCAGGGCAGGCGCCTTTGGGGACAGTCTGTCCGCTCTCCCTTTCCATATCCCGCAAGGCGTCGATCCTGTGCGGGACCCTAAGGTGATATGATGAAGAAACTGCTTGTTATCGGCGGTCTTGCCGCCTCTGCCGCGGCAATCTGGTATGTGACCCAGCGTGCGGACGAAAGTGCCAATGCCCGGACGCCGCAAGAGGGCGCAAGGATGGTCGAGGTTGCGGTTCCCGCCGATCTCGACGCCGCGGCCTTGGCCGGCAAAACCGCCTTCGAGGCCAATTGCGCGTCCTGCCACGGCACGGATGCGGCGGGCCGGATGGGGGTCGCCCCGCCTCTGGTCCATCCGGTCTACGAGCCGGGCCATCACGGCGATATGGCCTTTGTCATGGCCGCGCGTCAGGGCGTTCGCGCCCACCACTGGCCCTTCGGCGACATGCCTCCGGTCGAGGGAGTCTCGGATGCCGATCTTTCGGCGATCATCGCCTATATCCGCATGCTCCAGCGCGAGAACGGCATCAATTAGGCCGGCTTGCCTTGGCCTGATGGCGGCGCAGATCGGCGGGCCAGCCCGATTTGATGAAGGCGAGGATCGCGTCGATCTCCTCCGCGCTCAGGGTTTCCCCGAAAGCGGGCATCCCCGAGCGCGAGTTGGCCCCCAGATCGTCCAGCACGGCCTGTCCGCCAAGGCGGATGTAATCGCGCAGCATGGCATCCCCGTGATGCCATGTATGCCCGCTCGCATCATGGGGCGGGGCGGGCAGAATGCCGTTGTCGTCGGGGATCTGCCAATCGGGCTGCCCCTCGAGGTCCGCGCCGTGACAGGAGGCGCAATGGCTTTGATAAAGCGCTGCGCCCTGCCGGATGCGGGGGGCATCGCGCAGGACATATCCGGCCGCGAGAAGGGCCGAAACCAGCGCGGCAAGCGCCGCGAACAGTGCCGGTTTGCGCGACATGGCCGGTCTCCCTCTTATGCGCGGCCAGCCCTCTACCGCCCGCGCCGTCCTGTCAATCCCGCGCGCCTTCGGGCGGGGCTTCAGGCGTTTTCCACGACCACATCTTCGGTGATCTCGATCACGCTCGGGCCGCCGCGCGCCACAGCCGCGCGCAAAAGCGCCGGCAGGTCGGAGCGTTTTTCCGCGCGGATCACGGCACAGCCGAAGCCCTCGGCCAGAGCGGCGAAGTCGGGCGTGAAGATATCGACGCCGATCGGCTCCACGCCCATGTCGATCATCGAGGTCTTGATTTCGCGGTAGCCGGAATTGTTCCAGATCAGCACGATGAGCGGCAGGTTCAATTCGCGCGCAACCGCGAGTTCGGGCAGCGTGAATTGCAGCCCGCCATCGCCGCAAAGCGCAAGCGCGGGCCGCCCCGTCGCCAATGTCGCCCCGATTGCTGCGGGCAAAGCGTAGCCGAGCGTGCCGAAACCCGTGGCCGAGCCGAAATACAGCCGTGGCGCGGGGGCCGCGTAATCGAGGTTCGCGCCATAGACGGCTTGGGTCGAGTCCCCGACAATCGGCAGGTCGGGCAGCGTGTCGCGGATTTCTTCGACCACGGCGCAACCGGCCTGCAGGATCGCGGGCAATTCGGCGCGGATGCGACTGCGCAGCGCGGGCAAGGCGCCGTGATCGCGCGGCGCGGCGGGGGCGATCAGGGGCAAAAGCGCGGCAAGGCTCGGCTGTGCCGCGCCGATCAGCGCAAGATCGGGCATGAAACCCCGCATCGCCTGTTCGGGGTCTATATCGAGGCGGATGAAGCGCGCGGCAAGCTTTGGATAGCCGGTGACATACATGTCGTAATCGGTCGGCCCGCATTCGGTCCCGACCGCGAGGATGCAATCGGCGGCTTTCATCAGCTCGCGCACCGCCTCGATCGAGGGGCTGGCGCTGAGGTTGAGGGGGTGGTCTTGCGGCAAAAGCCCGCGTCCGTTCACGGTGGAAACAACAGGCGCGGACAGCTTTTCGGCAAGCGCGGTCAGCTCGGACCCCGCAGCAATCGCGCCGCCGCCTGCAAGGATGAGCGGGCGGCGCGCCTTCCCGAGCAGGGTCGCGGCCTGCGCCAAAGCCTCGGGCGCGGCCATCGGCGGGGCGGGGATTGCCTGCGGTTTGACGGCAGCCAGCGCGCCTGCATCGAGCGCCATGACATCCATCGGGATCTCGATATGGACGGGGCGCGGGCGGGCGGAGGCGAAAATCGCGAAGGCGCGGGCAAGGGCGACCGGCAGATCCTCGGGCGTGAGGATGGTCTGGCTGAAGGCCGAGACCTCGCGCGCGAAGGCCTGCTGGTTGGGCAGCTCGTGCAGCCAGCCCGCACCCGAACCCATCCGCCCGCGCGCATTGACCGACGAAATCACCAGCATCGGAACGGAATCGCCATAGGCCTGCGCCATGGCCGTCGCGATATTGGTCAGGCCGGGGCCGGTGATGGTAAAACACACGCCGACCCGCCCCGAGGCCCGCGCATAGCCGTCCGCCATAAATCCCGCGCCCTGTTCGTGGCGGGGCGTGACATGGCGGATGCCGCTGTCGGGCAGGCTGCGGTACAGCTCGACCGTATGGACGCCCGGAATGCCGAAGACGGTATCGACCCCGTAAGCGGCAAGGCTTTCGATCAGATAGCTGGCAAGGGTTTTGGCGGCAGTTGTCACGGCAATTGTCACGGGGCGGGCCTTTCAGGGTGCAAAAGGGGGCGGCCAGCCCTTGGGGGCAGACCGGATCGGCGGGTTTGGGCGCAGGCTGCGGGGCCTTGTCGTCGGGCTGGGGACTAGCGTCCCTTCCAGACCGGATCGCGCTTTTCGACTGCGGCGCGCGGCCCTTCGAGGGCGTCCTCGCTTTCCATCAGGCGCTGGAAGGCCGGAAAGCCGCCCGCCCGCATCGCGGCATAGCTTTCGCGCAGGGTGTTCTTTTCGGCCAGACGCACGGTCTCCTTGGCGGCCTCGACCGAGAGAGGGGCCGAACGCAGGATGCGCCGCGCAAGATCGCGCGCGGCCTCCATCGCGCCGCCTTTGGGCACGACCTGATTGGCCAGGCCCCAGCGCAGAAGATCGGCGGGCTCAAGGGTTTTGCCGCCGTAAAGGACCTCGTTCGCGACGACTTTGGGCAGCATTTTCGGCAAAACGAACGAGCCGACATCAGGCAGAACGCCAAGGGTCGTCTCGGGCAGCCAGCATTGCGCGTTTTCGGCGGCGATGACGAAATCGGCCGAAAGCAGGATCTCGAAACCCGCGCCGATCGCATAGCCGTTCACCGCGCAGATGACGGGTTTGTTGAGGCCCTCCAGCTCGGAAAAGCCGTAGACGCCGCCGACGCCGTAATCGGCGACATAGCCCGAGCCGCCGGCATCGGCCGCCTCGTTGAGATCCCAACCCGCCGAGAAGAACTTGTCGCCGCCACCGGTGAAGATCGCGACGCGCAGCGCGGGATCATCGCGGAAAGCGGCGAAAACCTCGCCCAATTCGCGGCTGGAGGGTTGGCCGATCGCATTGGCCTTGGGCCGGTCGAAGGTGATCTCGAGCACGGCTCCGTCGCGGCGGGTCTTGACGATTTCAGACATGGTTCACCTTTCTGGGGCGCAAAAGCGCGTCGACGGCGAGAACGCCTTTGGGCAGGATCATCAAGGGGTTGATGTCCAACTCCTCGATCTTGTCGCCGCTTTTGACGGCATGATCGGCCAAGCGCGCGATGGCATCGACGGCGGCTTCGATATCGCCGCCGGGCTTGCCGCGATAGCCTTCGAGGATCGGGGCGATGCGCAGCGACATCAGGGCTGCGCGGATATCTCCGCGCGAGGCGGGCAGCAAAAGCGCGCGGGAATCCTGCATGATTTCCACGAAAATCCCGCCCGCACCGATGGTCAGAAACAGCCCGAACAGCGGATCGCGCGACAGGCCCACAATCAGCTCGGCCACGATATCCTGCGCCATTTCCTCGATCAGGAAGCGGCAATCGAGGCCGCTCATGCGGAAGGCGGCAGCCGCGACATCCTCGGGGGTTTTCAGATTGACCGCGACCGCGCCCATTTCGGTCTTGTGGAGCAGATGCTCGCCCACGCCCTTGAGCACGACGGGAAAGCCGATCTCTTCGGCCTTTTTCCATGCCTCGGTCGCGTCGTCGGCCAAAACCCCCTTGGGCGTCGGGATGCCGATGGCGCGAAGGGCCTCTTTGGAGCGCCATTCGTCCAAAGCGGGCAGGGCCTCACCGGTTTCGGGCAGGGACAACGGCGCGGGTTCGGGGCGAGCCCATGCCGCGCCGATATCGGCGGCGTGACGCGCGGCGCGGATCGCGCTTTCAAGGCCCATCAAGGGGGCGATCCCCGCTTCCATGATCTTGGCGGTCAGGGCCTCGGGCATGTTCTCGGGCAGGCTGGACACCAGCGCGAACCGTTGGCCCGAGGCCTTGCCCGCCGCCAGCGCCGCCTCGACCGCGGCATAGCTGCCGTTATCCTCGCAGCGGTCCGCGCGCGGGATGTCGATCACCAGCATGGACAGCCCGTAGCCGCTGGCCAGAAAGGCGCTGTAGGTCGCCTGCATCTTGGCCGCGTCGCCCCAGATGAACGTGTGGTAATCGAGCGGGTTCGAGATCGTGACCATATCCGACAGCGTGGCTTTGACGCGGATCGCATCGCTGTCGGTCAGCGGGCGCAGATCCATGCCGTTGGCCTCGGCGAGATCGCCCACGAGGGACGCCTCGCCGCCCGAGCAGCTCATCGACCCAAGCGTCGCATCGGGCGAGGGGCCGAGGACATGCAGCAGTTTCAGCGTCTCGACGAATTCGTCGAGCGAGCGGGCGCGGGCCACGCCCACCCGCGCGAAAAACGCATCCGCCAGCGCATCCGCCCCCGAAAGCGAGGCGGTATGCGACATGGTCATCGCCTGCGCCGCGGCCGAGGTGCCGACCTTGATCGCCACCACCGGAATGCGCCGCGCGCGCGCCTTGGCAAAGACCGCCTGCAGCTTTTCGAGATCGTCGAAGCCCTCGATATGGAGACCCAAAGCGGTGACGCGCGGGTCGTCAAGCACCGCATCCGCCAGCCCCGAAAGGCCGGTTTGCGCCTGATTGCCGGCCGTCAGCACATAGGCCAAAGGCAGGCCGCGCTGCTGCATCGACAGGTTGATCGCGATGTTCGAGCTTTGCGCGATGATCGCGACACCGCTTTCGACGCGCGTGCCGCCGTGCTGGTCGGGCCACAAAAGCGCGCCGTCGAGATAGTTGATGAAGCCGTAGCAATTGGGCCCCAGCACCGGCATGGTGCCGGCATTGCGCAGCAGGGCCTCGGTGCGCTCGGCCCCGTCGGCCACCTCGGCAAAGCCCGAGGCGAAACAGACCGCCCCGCCCGCGCCGCGCGCCGCGAGATCGCGCACGACCTCGATCGTGGCGTCACGGTTCACGCCGATGAAGGTGACATCGGGCGCACTCGGCAGGTCGTTGACCGAGCGGAAGGCGGGCAGGCCCGCAACCTCGTCGCGGGTCGGGTGGACGGGCCAGATCTCGCCGGCAAAACCCATGCGCAGGGATTGCTTGATCACCGCGACCGACCAGCCGCCGCCGATCACCGCGATGGATTTCGGCCGCAGGAGCCGCGAGAGGTCGCGCATTTGGAGGTCTTTCATCTTAGGCCCCCAAAGGTCGCAGCAGATCGCGCGAGATGATATGGCGCTGGATTTCCGAGGTGCCGTCCCAGATCCGCTCGACGCGGGCATCGCGCCAGAAACGCTCGATCGGGAAATCGTCCATCAGCCCCATGCCGCCGTAAACCTGAATGGCGCGGTCGGTGACGCGGGCCAGCATTTCCGAGGCGTAAACCTTGGCCGAGGCGATCTCGCGGTTGGCGGGCAGCCCTTGGTCCAGACGCCAGGCGGCGGCCAAGGTCAGCCAATCGGCCGCGTCGATTTCGGTAATGGAATCAGCGATCTGGAAGCCAACACCTTGGAAGCGGCCGATCGGCTGGCCGAATTGTTTCCTTTGCGCGGCATAGTCCAGCATCATGTCGAAGACGCGGCGCGCGCGCCCGACCGCCATGGTCGCGACCGTGATGCGGGTGGCGTAAAGCCAGTCGTTCATCACCTCGAACCCGCCGCCAACCTTGCCCAGAACCTGCGCATCGGGCAGGCGGCAATCCTCGAATTCGAGGATCATGTTTTTGTAACCGCGATGGCTGACGGATTTGTAGCCGTCGCGGATGGTAAAGCCCGGCGTGCCGCGATCGACAAGGAAGGTGGTGATCTGCTTTTTCACCATGCCGTTTCCGGCGGTTTCCTCGCCCGTCGCTACGAAAACGATAACGAAATCGGCGTGCTCCGCACCCGAGATGAAATGTTTGGTGCCGTTCAGGACCCAATCGCCACCCTCGCGCCGCGCTGTGGTCTTCATGCCGCGCACATCCGATCCGGCATCGGGCTCGGTCATGGCCAAAGCATCCATCAGCTCGCCGCGCACGGCGGGGTCGCGGTAGCGCGCGATCTGTTCGCCCTCGCAGGCCATCAGGATATTCTGCGGACGGCCGAAGAAATGCGTCAGTGCCATCGAGCCGCGGCCCAGCTCGCGCTCGACCAAAGCGAAATCGACATGCGACAGGCCGGGGCCGCCGGCTTCTTCGGGAAAGTTCGAGGCGTAAAAGCCCAGATCAATGACCTTGCGCTTGATCTCTTCGCCCAGCTCAAGGGGGACATGGCCAAGGCGCTCGACCTCGGCCTCATGGGGGTAGATCTCGTTTTCGACGAATTCGCGGACCGTCTTGACGATCATCTCCTGTTCTTCGCTCAGGCCGAAATGCATTCCAAACTCCTCCCGGATGGCGCGCTTGCGCCGGTGTTTTGCGTTCCTTTGGCTTGGATCGCGGCCGGCTCCTCCTTCCGCCCGCGACCTTTTCGGATTGGTGCCGCCTCAGACGAGCGCGCGAAGGGCGTCGAGGCCCTGTTTCGACATCAGTTCGCCGGTATGGGCCGCGATCCGCTCGCAGGCTTCAAGCAAGGTCTCGTCGGGTACGGTCAGGCTGAGGCGGATCAGGCTTTCGGCCTCGGCCCCGAAGGACGAACCCGGCATGACCGAGACCAGCACATTGTCGAGCAGGCTGCGCGCGAAAGCCTCGCCGCTCAGCCGCGTTGCCGCGACATCGACCAGAATGAACATGCCCGCTTCGGGCGGGATCGGCTCGAGCCCCGCGACACGGCCCAGACGGTCGGCCACAAGCGCGGCGCGGCGGCCGTATTGCTCGCGCATGATGCGCGAGGTCGGCAGGTCGTGGGCAAGCGCATGGGCGGTCATGTCGGCGATAAAGGGCTGGCCGCCGAACAGCATCGATTCCGAGATCGGCAAAAGCCGCGCGCAGAATTCGGCCGGCCCGATCGCCCAGCCCGAGCGGAACCCCGGCGCGGCATGGGATTTCGAGATCGACGAGACCACCACCGTGCGCTCGGCCAGTTCCGGCAGATCGAGCGGCGAGGCAAAGCCGCCGTCGAAGATCAGATGCTCGTAAACCTCGTCCGAGATCAGCCACAGGTCATGTTTGCGGCAGATCTCGCCGATGGCGCGGATCTCGTCGAGGCCCAGCACCGCCCCCGAGGGGTTGTGCGGCGAATTGAGCAGCAGCGCGCGCGTGCGCGGCGTGATCGCGGCTTCAAGATCGGCAGCGGCAAGGTGGAAGCGGTTTTCCTTGCGCAAAGGTACCGGCACGACCGTCGCGCCGGGGGCGCGGATCACGCTTTCATAGGTCGCGTAATAAGGATCGGGAACCAGCACCTCGTCGCCCGCCTCGACCACCGCCATGAAGACCGAAAACAGCGCGGTCTGGGTGCCGGGGAAGCACAAAACATTGTCGGTGGTGATCGTGCGACCGCTGCGGGCGCTGTATTTCGCGGCCAAAGCGTCGAGCACCGCCGGCTCGCCGCGACCGTTGGAATAGCGCGTGCGACCGGCGCGCATCGCGTCGTTGCAGACATCAAGCAGCGTCTCGTCGGGTGCAATGTCGGGCTCGCCGATGGTCAGCTCGATCACGGGCTTTCCGGCGCGGGCCAGGGCGCGGCCCTCGGCATGCAGCTCCCATTTGTTGGAGCCGAGATCGGCCAGCCGTTCGGTCATGGAGGCATAGCGCATGGTCAATCCTTTGCGGCAGAGGGTGGCGGAGCGTCGAGCGGCGCGAAATCGCGCGGCAGGGTGACGCCCAAAAGCGCCTCGGCGGTTTCTAGGCCGAGCGCGACATAGTCGTCGGAGGTGTGGTCGTCCTTGAACAGACAGCCCTCCAGCCAGAGCCCGTCGATGAGCGCGTTGAGGGCAATGGCAAGGCGGTTGCGGCGCAGATCGCCGAGCGCGCGGTTTTCGGCCGCCATGATCGCGGCGATCATCGGCTCGAGCGCGTCGCGATAGGGCAGGTGGCCTTCGTCATGGATGCGCGCCATTTCGGGATCGACATTGACCTGCGCGATGAAGGTCGCCCAAAGCGAGAAAACCCGCGGATCGGCGACCGAGCCGCCGATGCTGACGCGGATGAACCGCGCGAGGCGCTCGTGCGGGGGCAGTTCGACCGCCTCGATCACGGCGCGGCCCGGCGCGGTGATCATCTCGACCGTCTCGCGGTAAGCCGCGAGGATCATGTTTTCCTTGGAGGCGAAATGGTGGCGGATCAGCCCGTTGCTGACACCGGCATAGGTCGCGACGGCACGCACGGTCGTGCCCTGGATGCCTTTGTCGGCAATGCAGTCCAGCGTCGCGCGCACCAGTTCGGCACGGCGGTCGAAATCCTGCATGCGTCGGAAGGTCGTCGCCATTCCTGCCCGTTCTCCGCTTGGTTTTTGCCCGATCCGCTTGGGGCGAATCATCGGGCACCCCTTGTTTTCCCTTGAAATCTCATGTGATTTTCAAGGTCTCAAAGAGAAACTATGCAACTGAATAATAATTATTCAAGAGTATAGTTTTCTCGCGGATCGGATATTCTGAACACGGAATTCCGCGAAACGCTGATTCGCGAGAATGCGGGAAACCACCTACCGGCGCGCGGAAGAGGAGCCGCAGACCGGCAGGGAGAGGATCGGAACGGCCGGCGTGCGGAGCTTGCTCTGCGTGGCGCGGGCAACGATGGGGGGATTGCCGTTGGATGATGGCGCGAATGCGATTGAAGTCACGGATCTGCACAAGCGCTTCGGCGCGCTCGAGGTGCTCAAGGGCGTCTCGCTCGAGGCGCGCAAGGGCGAGGTGATCGCGATTATCGGCGGCTCGGGCTCGGGGAAATCGACCTTCCTGCGCTGCATCAACCTGCTCGAGACGCCAAGCGCGGGCCGCATCACCGTCCATGGCGAGACGATCGCCATGAAATCCGACCGGCGCGGCGGGCAGGTGCCTGCGGACCGCAAACAGGTCGAACGCATCCGCGCCCGTCTGGCGATGGTCTTTCAAAGCTTCAACCTCTGGCAGCACCGCACCGTCTTGCAAAACGTGATCGAGGCGCCGGTCCATGTTCTGGGCATTCCCAAGGATCAGGCGATCGCCACGGCGGAAACCCTGCTTAGACGCGTGGGTCTTTACGAAAAGCGCGACGCCTATCCGGCGTTCCTGTCGGGCGGCCAACAGCAGCGCGCGGCGATTGCCCGCGCCGTCGCCGTCGATCCCGAGGTGATGCTGTTCGACGAGCCGACCTCGGCGCTCGATCCCGAGTTGGTGGGCGAGGTTCTGGGCGTGATCGGCGACCTCGCGCGCGAAAACCGCACCATGATCCTTGTCACCCACGAGATGAAATTCGCCCGCAATGTTGCCGACCGCATCGTCTTTTTCCACGGCGGCGTCATCGAGGAACAGGGCACGCCCGAACAGATTTTCGATGCCCCGCGCTCGGAACGGCTCAAGCGCTTCATCCAGTCGAGCCATTAGATTTCACCACCAAGTGCCGATAGCGAAACGATAAAACCAACAGGGAAGATCATGAAAAAACTGCTCGCTACTCTGTCTGTTGCCGCGATTGCTGGGCTGGCCGGCATTGCGCCCGCCGCCGCCCAGCCGCTCAAGGTCGGGATCTCGGCCGAGCCCTATCCGCCCTTCACCGTCCCCGATGCCGCCGGAAACTGGACCGGCTGGGAGGTCGATTTCGCAAAAGCCGTCTGCGAAGAAGCCAAGCTGGACTGCGTGATCACGCCCCTGTCGTGGGACGGGATCATTCCGGCGCTCAACGCCGGCAAGATCGACATGATCATCACCTCGATGTCGATCACCAACGACCGACTCAAGACGATCGATTTCACCGATTCCTACTACAAGTCGAAATCGGCGGTGATCGGTCTCAAGGATCTGGATTTCGAGGCCACCCCCGAGGGGCTTTCCGACAAGATCCTGGGCGCGCAGGTCGGCACGCGCCACCTGTTCTATGCACAAAAGCACTTCGTTCCCGCTGGTGCGACGCTGCGCGAATACCAGACGCAGGACGAGGCCAACAACGATCTCGTCGCGGGTCGGATCGACGCGATCGAGGCTGATGATATCGCGATGAAGGAGTTTCTGAATTCGGAAGCGGGCAAAGCCTGCTGCGACATGAAGGGCACGGTTGTCGATGATCAGGACGTTCTGGCGGATGGTGCGGGCATCGGTCTGCGCAAATCCGACACCGAGCTCAAGGACAAGCTGAACGCCGCGATCAAAGGCATTCGCGAGAACGGCAAATATGCCGAATTCAACGCGAAATACTTCGATTTCGACATTTTCGGCGATTGAGCGGAGCGGCGGGGCGGGACGCTTCGCATGACGACTGGCGCGGCGGCAGGTCCGGCGCGCCCCAAGACCGGATAATGCGCGGGAGGTCAGGATGGCAGTAATCGATTGGGGGCTCTTGGCCCTCTCACCTCCGGGTTGGGGCGGTGTGCTTCTGACCGGCTTCCTGCGCACGATCCAGATCGCGGTCGGCGGCTATGCATTGGGGCTGTGCCTCGGGATCGGCGGCGCGATGGGCAAGCTTTACGGCGGGCCGGTCATCCGCGACCTGATGGAGGTCTATACCACCGTGGTCCGCGCGGTCCCCGAGCTGGTGCTGATCCTGATCCTCTATTATGCGGGCACCGATCTGCTCAACCAGCTCATGGCGGCGATGGGACGCGGGCCGGTCGACATCTCGGGTCTCGCGGCAGGGATTTTCGTCATCGGCATCGTGCAGGGCGCTTACGCGACCGAGGTCATCCGCGGTGCGATCAAATCCATTGCACCCGGCCAGATCGAGGCCGCGCGCGCCTATGGCATGTCGCCCGCCAAAGTGCTGCGCCGCGTGACCTTGCCCGCCATGCTGCCCTTTGCCATTCCTGGCCTTGCGAACCTGTGGCTGATCGCGACCAAAGATACCGCGCTTCTGGCGGTGGTGGGCTTTAGCGAGCTGACGCTGGTCACGCGTCAGGCGGCGGGGGCGACCAAGCATTACCTGCTCTTCTTCCTTGCGGCGGGTGCGCTTTATCTGGCGCTGACGCTGGTCTCGAGCGTTATCATCCGCCAGATCGAGCGGCGCGCGCGTCGCGGCATCGCGGAGGCACGCGCATGAGCGATCTGTCCGGCATCCGCACCGCCACGCCCCCTGAATCCGAGCCCCGAGAGCGTTGGCTGAAGCCCCACCGCATCGTCATGATCGCCATCGCCTTCCTGATCGTGGCAATGGCGGCGCGTTACGGGCAATGGTACTGGCTGCCCGAGTATCAGGGCCTGATCTGGAAGGGACTTTGGGTCACTTTGGCCATGCTCGCCTCCAGCGTGGTGCTTGGTTTCCTGATCGCGCTGCCCTTGGGGCTGGTGCAGGTGACGGGGCCGTGGTGGCTGGCCGCGCCCGCCAAGACCTTCTGCACCGTGATCCGCGGCACGCCGCTTCTTCTCCAGCTTTGGCTGCTTTATTACGGCTTGGGTTCGCTTTTCCCGATGATCCCCGGCCTGCGCGGCTCTTTCCTTTGGCCCTATCTGCGCGAGGCATGGCCCTACGGGGTCGCTGCGCTGACGATCTCTTTCGCCGCCTACGAGGCCGAGGTCATGCGCGGCGCTTTCGCGGGCGTTCCTTCGGGCGAATTGCAGGCGGGGCGTGCTTTCGGTATGGGACGGTTCAAGCTGTTCTGGCGAATCTGGCTGCCGCGCGCGCTCCACCGCGCATTGCCGACGCTGAACGGCGAAACCGTGCTGCAACTGAAGTCGACGCCGCTTGTCGCGACGATCACCGTCGTCGATCTTTACGGCGTGATGTCGCGGGTTCGCTCGAACACGCTTCTGACCTACGAGCCGCTTTTGCTGCTGGCGCTGATCTATTTCCTGCTGACGGTGATCCTTGTGGTGATCTTCCGTTTCTTCGAGAACCGCATTCCGACCCGAGGCCTTTGACATGACCCTGATCACCCCGAAAGACATCGTTGCATTGGACGAGTTCATCGCGATGCGCCGCGATTTCCACGCCCATCCCGAGCTTGGCCTCGAAGAGGCGCGCACCTCGGATGTCGTGGCGGCGGCGCTTGAAAGCTACGGCTACGAGGTGACGCGCGGTCTGGCGAAAACCGGCGTGATCGCCACCCTGCGCGCGGGCTCGGGCAATCGCGCCATCGGGCTGCGCGCCGATATGGATGCGCTGCCGATCATCGAGGAAACCGGCGCGCCTTATGCCAGCAAGACCGCCGGCCTGATGCAT
Source organism: Paracoccus cavernae (assembly GCF_042430175.1). Taxonomy (NCBI): domain Bacteria; kingdom Pseudomonadati; phylum Pseudomonadota; class Alphaproteobacteria; order Rhodobacterales; family Paracoccaceae; genus Paracoccus; species Paracoccus cavernae. The sequence continues at coordinate 70,418 of NZ_JBHMDZ010000049.1, forward strand.
GCCTGCGGCCATGACGGCCATACCGCGACACTTCTGGCGGCCGCGCGGACTCTGGCCGAGCGCAGGAATTTCGACGGCACCATCCATCTGATCTTCCAGCCCGCCGAGGAAAACTGGGGCGGTGCGAAGATCATGGTCGAAGAGGGCGTCTTCGAGCGTTTCCCCGTCGATGCGGTTTTCGGCATGCACAACGACCCGAGCCTGCCGCTTGGCCAGTTCACCTTCCGCGACGGGCCGATCATGGCGGCGGTGGACGAGTGTTTCATCACGGTGCAGGGCAACGGCGGCCACGGCTCGACGCCAGAGCTGACCGCCGATCCGATCGTGGCGGGGGCCGCGATCGTCACGGCGCTGCAAAGCATCGTCTCGCGCAATATCGCCGCGCTGGATCCGGCGGTTGTCACGGTCGCGGCTTTCCACGGCGGCACCGTCAGCAACATCATCCCGTCTAGCGCGGAAATCGTCGTCGGCATCCGCAGCTTCAGCCCCGAGGTGCGCGACGAGATCGAGCGGCGCATCAAACGGATCGCGACCGCGCAGGCCGAAAGCTTCGGGCTGACCGCCAAGGTCGATTACCAGCGCAGCTATGATGCGACGATCAACCATGCCGCCGAGACCGCCTTTGCCCGCGACCTCTCGCGCGAGATGTGGGGCGAGGCGCTGACCGTCGATTTCGCGCGCCCGATGATGGGCAGCGAGGATTTCGGCTATTTCCTTGTCGAAAAGCCCGGCAGCTATTTCTTTCTCGGGACCGCCAAAGGGCCGGATGATCCGGGGCTGCACAATCCGAAATTCGACTTCAACGACGAGGCGCTGGCCTTGGGCGCGGCCTATTGGGTCAATCTCGCCGAGCGTTACCTGTCGCGCGACGCTGCCTAGACGCGCCTTTTATCTGGCCCAAGCGCCGCATTCGGTCTATCTGGGCCGAATGGAAAAAGACGCGCAATTCGACATCTATCTGGTCGCCACGCCGGGGCTCGAGGCCCCGCTTCTGGCCGAAACCCGCGAGGCGGGCTTTGATGCCGCCGCGGGTGACGGCGGCATTACCTTCCGCGGTGGCTGGCCCGATGTTTGGCGCGCCAATCTCGAGCTGCGTGGTGCAACGCGGGTGCTGGTGCGGATCGGCTCTTTCCGCGCGCTCCATCTGGCGCAGCTCGACAAACGCTCGCGCAAGTTCCCCTGGGCGGATTTCCTGCGCAAGGACGTCCCGCTGCGTGTCGAAACGACGACCAAACATTCCAAGATCTATCACGCGGGTGCCGCGACCCAGCGTGTCGAGAAGGCGCTGGTCGAGGAATTGGGCGCAACCCTTGATCCCGCCGCGACCTTGGTCGTGAAGGTGCGGATCGAGGATGACCTTTGCACCATCTCGCTCGATTCCACCGGCGAATCCCTGCACAAACGCGGCCATAAGGAAGCCGTCGGCAAAGCGCCGATGCGTGAAACGATGGCCGCGATGTTCCTGCGCGAGGCCGGTTTCGACGGCCACGAGCCGGTGATGGACCCGATGTGCGGCTCGGGAACCTTCCCGATCGAAGCGGCCGAGATCGCGCTTGGCCTGCAACCGGGCCGCTCGCGCCGTTTCGCCTTCGAGGATTTCGCGACCTTCGATGCCAAAGCCTTCGAGGCTCTGCGTCGGGGTGCCCGAAATCCCGCGCCCGCTTTCCGCTTTTACGGCAGCGACCGCGACGCGGGTGCGGTGCAGTCCTCCAAAAAGAACGCTGAACGCGCGGGTGTGGGCGATCTGGTGGTCTTCGAGAATCGCTCGATCAGCGACATCACCCCGCCCGAAGGCCCGAACGGGCTGGTCATCATCAACCCGCCCTATGGCGCGCGGATCGGCAATAAAAAGCCGCTTTTCGCGCTCCACGGTGCTTTGGGTCAGGTCCTGCGCGAGCGGTTTTCCGGCTGGCGTGTCGCGATCGTGACCAGCGAAGCCTCGTTGGCCAAGGCCACGGGCCTGCCGCTTGAAGTCGGCCCCTATGTCGCGCATGGCGGGCTGAAAGTGCGGCTCTACCTGACCAAACCTCTGGCCTGAGACGGCCGGAAACCTCCGATCAAAAGGACATGCCATGACCCAGCCCGCCCCGCGCTTCAGCCTCAGGCAGCTTGGTCCGGCGATGGGAGCCGCGCGCGGCACCGAGATCGCGCGTGCGGCCTTCGGGGCCTTCCTTGCGGTGCTTTTGCTCGAGGCACTGATCGCCTTCACACCGCTCGGGGCGGGGCTTGGCCTTCATATGCTCGCGCCTTTCGGGGCGAGCGCGTTCTTGATGTTCGCGGTTCCGAACAGCCCCTTGGCTCAGCCCTGGTCCGCGATTGTCGGCAACGGGGTCGCGGCGGTTGCGGGCGTGGCGGCGGTGCTCTGGATCCCCGATCCGATGCTGCGGCTTGCCTGCGCGATGGGCGGTGCGGTTTTGCTGATGCATCTGTGCCGCGCGCTTCATCCGCCGGGGGGCGCGGTGGCGCTGATTGCGGCGCTCAGCCCTGCCGAGGTCAGCCAAAGCGGCTTTCTTTTCGTGCTCTCGCCGGTGATGCTGGGCACGGCGATTTTGTCGCTGCTGGCGGTTCCCTATGCGCGCGCGACGGGGCGGCGCTATCCGTTCCGGCAGGCCGACACCCCGCATGTGCCTGAAATGGACGAGGAACCCCAACGCGATCCGCTTGGCCTGACGCGCGAGGAACTGGGCGATCTTCTGGCCGATTTCCGCCAGACCCAGAACATCGGGGTCGAGGATCTTGCCCGCCTGATCGCGGCGGCCGAAGACCGCGCGGCCAACCTGCGTCTGGGCAATCTGACCTGCGGCGAGGTCATGACGCGCGATCCGGTGACGGTGCGGCCGCTGACCTCGCTTGATCAGGTCGCCGATCTTTTCGCGCGGCTGGGCTATACCGCGCTGCCGGTGACCGAGGATGACGGGCAGTTTCGCGGCATGATTTTCCAGATCCATCTGATCCGTTTCGCGGTCGAGCAGGCGCGGCGCGATACCGGCGGTTTTCGCGCGGCTTTGCGGCAGGCGATGGGGCGCGATCCGGTCGCGGGCCATGTCTATGCGCGCGAGATCATGCGCTCGGACGGGCCCCGCCTTGCCGCAGACAGCCCCGCGACCGCGCTTTTGCCGCTGCTTGCCGAAGGCCTGCGCGAGGCGGTTCCGATCCTCGAACAGGGCCGCGTCGTCGGTATCGTCACCCGCACCGATCTGGTCGCGCGGCTGGAAGAAGAGCTGGTGCGCAGGGCCTAGCGCCGCCTCAAGCCTCGCCGTAGCGCTGCGCCTCGGTGAGCAGCCAGTCGCGGAATTCGGCCTCGGGGCCGCTTTCCGTCTCGCGCTTGGCGGGCGTGACCAGCGCATAGGTCGAGCCGCGCAGCCGCCGGTCGCTGGCACGGGCGAGGGTGCCTTGGCGCAACTCCTCCTCGACCAGAATTTCGGGGACCAGCCCCACGCCCATCCCCGCTTTCGCCGCCGTCACCACCATGCCGAAATGGGCGAAACGCGCGCCGCGGCTGAAGGTCACGGGGTCGATCTCGGTCAAGCCGAACCAATCGAGCCACAGATGCGGGCGGGTCTCCTGCTGCAGCAGCGGATAACGGGTGAGCAGGCGGTTTTCCTCGTCGATCTGCTGCGCCTCGGTATCGAAACGGATCTGGCGGGCAAGGGCGGGGCTGGCCACCGCGATCAGATATTCGGCCATCAGCGGCACGACCTGCGCGCCGGCGGGGGCCTGATCGACATGGTGGATCGCCATGTCGAGGCGGCTGGTCGCAAAGTCGGGCATGTCGAGGCGCGACGACAGATCGAAGGTCACATGCGGCGCGATCTTGGCAAAACCCGCCAGTTTGGGGACCAACCAGCGCTCGGCGAGCGTCGGCAGGCAGGCCAGCCGGATCACCTGATTGGAGCCGAAGGCCATGGCGCGCAGCACCGAGCGGTCGAGATCGCTCAGGATCGCCTGCGCATCGGGCAAAAAGGCGCGGCCGGTATCGGACAGGCTCAGGCGCTGACGTGTGCGGTGAAACAGCGCCACCCCCATGCGGCTTTCGAGCGAGATCACCGCGCGGCTGACCGCGCTTTGCGTCAGACCCAGATCCTTTGCCGCATCGGTCGTCGACAGGGCTTTCCCGCAGGCGACAAAGGCCTGAAGCTCCGACAGGGTGGGCGTGTAAGCCTTGGCCATCATCATCCGCTCATGAGGGTTGCGCATGAACTAAGGATGCATTCTCATTTCAAGGCAAGAACAAGATGGGTTAGATTAGACCCAAACCGCATATTCAGCCGATGGGATGACCATGACGCAACCTGCTCCGCTTAAAGCCAAGGAACGCCCCGAGCTTGCTCGTTTCAACTGGGAGGATCCGTTGGATCTGTCCGGTCTTTTAAGCGAGGACGAGCGGATGCTGCGCGATGCGGCGCGGGCCTATGCGCAAGACAAGCTCCAGCCGCGCGTGATCGAGGCTTATCGCGAGGAAAAAACCGATCCCGCGATTTTTGCCGAAATGGGCGAGATGGGGCTTTTGGGCGTCACCATCCCCGAGGAATACGGCGGGCTTGGCGCGAATTACGTCAGCTACGGTCTGGTCGCCCGCGAGGTCGAGCGTGTCGATTCGGGCTATCGCAGCATGATGTCGGTGCAAAGTTCGCTGGTGATGTATCCGATCTATGCCTATGGCAGCGAAGAGCAGCGCCGCAAATATCTGCCGAAACTCGCTTCGGGCGAATGGATCGGCTGTTTCGGCCTGACCGAGCCCGATGCCGGCTCCGATCCGGGCGGGATGCGCACCACGGCGAAAAAGTCCGAGGGCGGTTATGTCCTCAATGGTGCGAAAATGTGGATCTCGAACGCGCCGATCGCCGATGTTTTCGTGGTCTGGGCCAAGTCCGAGGCCCATGGCGGCAAGATCCGCGGCTTTGTTCTCGACAAGGGCACCAAGGGGCTGTCCGCGCCGAAAATTCAGGGCAAGCTGAGCCTGCGCGCCTCGATCACCGGCGAGATCGTGCTGGAGAATGTCGAAGTCGGCGAGGACGCGCTTTTGCCCTATGTCGAGGGGCTGAAAGGTCCGTTCGGCTGTCTCAACCGTGCGCGTTACGGGATTGCCTGGGGCGCGATGGGGGCGGCGGAATTCTGTTTCCACGCCGCGCGCCAATACGGGCTTGACCGCAAACAGTTCAACAAGCCGTTGGCCCAGACGCAGCTTTTCCAGCTCAAGCTTGCCGATATGATGACCGAGATCACGCTTGGCCTTCAGGCGGCGCTTCAGGTCGGGCGGCTGATGGATGCGGGCAATGCCGCGCCCGAGATGATCTCGATCATCAAGCGCAACAACTGCGGCAAGGCTTTGCACATCGCGCGCCAATCGCGCGACATGCATGGCGGCAACGGGATTTCGGAAGAATTCCAGATCATGCGCCATATGGTGAACCTCGAAACCGTGAACACCTACGAGGGCACGCATGACGTCCATGCGCTGATCCTCGGCCGCGCGATCACGGGGCTTCAGGCCTTCGCCTAAGCCGCCTTTCGCGCAAGAAAAGGCCCCCGTCACGGCTGCGTGGCGGGGGCGAGTTTTCCGCAGGGATGGCGGATCCGTCAGCCTCAGAAAGCGACCTGATCGGGGCCTTTCAGCGCGAGGATTTCGCGCGCTTCATCGGGCGAGGCGACCTCGAGGCCCAGAGCCTCGATGATCTGGCGCGCACGGGTGACCTGTTCGGCATTGGTCTTGGCAAGCTGGCCCGGCCCGATCCAGAGCGAATCCTCAAGACCCACGCGGATATGACCGCCCATCGCTGCCGACATGGCCGCGATCGGCATCTGGTTTTTGCCCGCGCCCAGCACCGACCAGCGGTAATTGTCGCCGAAAAGCCGGTCTGCGGTGCGCTTCATATGCATGACATCTTCGGGATGCGCGCCGATCCCCCCCATCAGGCCGAAGACCGTCTGGATGAACAGCGGCCCTTTGACGATGCCCGCATCGAAGAAATACTTCAGGTTATAAAGATGGGCGGTATCGTAGCATTCGAACTCGAACCGCGTGCCGTTCGCGCCAAGTGTCGTCAGGATATGCTCGATATCGCCGAAGGTGTTGCGGAAGACGATGTTGCGGTTGCCGAGGTAATCCTTTTCCCACTGGTGCTTCAGCTTGCCGTCGAACCGCGCGAGCATCGGGAACAGGCCGAAGTTCATCGTGCCCATGTTCAGCGAGGCGACCTCGGGTTTCCAATGGGCGGCGGGGCGGACGCGCTCCTCGATGGTCATGGTCGGCGCGCCGCCGGTGGTGATGTTGACGACGCAATCGGAACGCTGCTTGATCACGCGCAGGAAGGGCTCGAAAGCCTCAGGCGTTTGGTCGGGGCGGCCGTCCTGCGGATCGCGTGCATGCAGGTGGACGATGGCCGCGCCCGCTTCGGCGGCACCAATCGCCGCTTCGGCGATTTCCGAGGCCGAGACCGGCAGATATTCCGACATCGACGGCGTGTGGATCGCACCGGTGACGGCGCAGGTGATGATGGTCTTGCGGGCCTTAGCCATTGATTTCGTTCCTTTCAGATCTGTCGCGCAGATGGGTGTCCAAAGCGGCGAGTTCACGGTCGCGCCAGCGCTGGCGGGCGGCGACATCGAGGTTGGGGAAGGCGGCCGCGATGGTTTGCGCCACGCTTTCGGTAAAGGCTTCGCCGCGCGCCGCATCATCGGTCAGCCGCGCCATGACGGGACCGTAGCGGCGCATGTAATCGGGCACGCCGCCCGGGGCGTTGAGCGTGATGGTTTCCAGCGGACCCATGAAGGCCCAACGGCGGCCGAGCCCGTGGCGGATCGTGTCGTCGAGCCCTTGGACACTGACTACGCCTTCGGCAACCAGCCGCAAAGATTCCGCCAAAAGAACGGCCTGAAGGCGGTTCAGAATGAAGCCGTCGATCTCGCGGGTAAGCCGCGCGGGGACTTGGCCGACCTGCCGGAACAGCGCCTCGGCGAAATCCATCGCTTTGGGGTCGGTATAATCGGCGGGGCACAATTCGACGATCGGGACGACATGGGGCGGGTTGACCGGATGGGCGACAAGGCAGCGCGCGCGGCCGGGAAGATCGGCCGTGAAGACCGAGGGCATCAGCGCGGAACTCGACGAGGCCAACACCGCATCGGGTTCGGCCAGACGGTCGATCTCGATGTAAAGCGCCTTTTTGATGTCGGCGATCTCGGGGCCGCTTTCCTGCACGAAACCCGCGCCCTTCAGCGCCTCGGCCATCGTCGCCTTGCCGTGGATGCGACCTGCAATCGCGGCATCGCCGCCGACATCCGCGATCATCTCGGCGAGGTCTTGGGGCAGGCGGGCGATGACTTCGGGGTTCTGGTCCCAGACCTGCACCGTCAGCCCCGCGCGGGCGAAGACATAGGCCCATGAGCGGCCGATGAGACCCGCGCCGATAATGGCAATTGTTGTCATGTCTTTATTTCCTCAAAGCCAAAGTACTTTGCGACGCAAATCGAGATCGGTTGCCAGCGCGTCTGACGGCCCCTCATGGAAGACCCGACCGCGTTCGAGCGCAACCGTGCGGTCCGACAGCGCCAGCGCCAGATCGAGATTGTGATCGACGATCACGATCGACAGGACCTCGCGCAGGCGGTTGAAGCTGTGGAAAAGCTGCTCGACCACTGCGGGGGCCAGACCCTCGAAAGGCTCGTCGAGAAGCAGGACCTTTGTGTCGCCCGACAGCGCGCGCGCCACGGCGGCCATTTGCTGCTCGCCGCCCGAGAGACGGTCGGCCTCGGTCTCCATCCGCTCGCCGAGGCGGGGGAAGAAGTCGAGGATTTGCTCGTTCGACCAATGCTGGCCCGCGCCGGTGCGCCGTTTCAGACGCCCGAGTTCAAGGTTCTCGCGCACGGTCATGCCCGCGAAAAGCCCGCGGCCCTGCGGCACATAGCCGATACCGGCCTGCGCGATGGCCGCCGCATCAAGGCCCGCGAGTTCCTTGCCCTCGAGCTTGATCGAGCCGCTGGAGACCGGCGCAATCCCGATCAGCGATTTCAGCAGCGTCGATTTGCCCGCGCCGTTACGGCCCAGAAGCGCGAGGATCTCGCCCTTGCGGATGTCGAGGCTCACATCATGAAGGATGTGGCTTTTGCCGTAATGGACATTGACCTTGTCGAAGCTGCAGATCGTCGGCCCGACCTCGCCGTGACGCGCGGTGGCCGCGACCGCCGCCGTGCCCGAACCGATATAGATCTCGCGGACCTGATCGGAGTTGCGGGCATCCTCGACGGTGCCGTCCAGCAAAACCTTGCCCTCGTTCATCACGGTGACATGGTCGGCAAGGCTGAAGACCCGGTCGATATCGTGTTCGACCAGCAGGACCGGCACATCGGCCGAGACCTGTTTGATCAGATTGCCGACACGTTCGCGCTCGGCCACCGAGAGGCCCGCCAAAGGCTCGTCCGCCAGCAGGATGCGCGGATGGTTGGCCAGCGCCAGACCCAGATCCAGCAGGCGTTGCCCGCCATAGGACAGCGAGTTCGCCTTTGCGTTCTCCATCCCCGCCAGACCGACCCAGAGGATGATCTCGCGCGCTTTGTCGTTGATGCGCGTGATCCCTTCGGCATTGGTCCAGGGGTTCATGCGGGCGGGATCACCGGCCTGAATGGCAAGGCGCAGGTTTTCCGCGACCGAGAGATCGGGGAAGAGGCTGGTGATCTGGAAGGACCGGCCCATGCCCATTTCAGCGATCTGGTCGGCGCGCAGACCGGCCACCGAACGGCCCATCAGCGCGACCGACCCCTCGGATGGCGGGAACATCCCCGAAAGAAGGTTGAACGCGGTGGTCTTGCCTGCGCCATTCGGGCCGATCAGCGCATGAAGCGTGCGGTCCTTGACGTCGATGGTCACGCCGTCGACCGCCTTGAAGGCACCGAAGCGCTTGATCAGACCCTTGGCCGACAGAACCTCGCCCGCGGCATCGCCCTTGGCGCGCAGCATCTCGGGCAGCGGGCGTTCTTCGGTCCGGCGGTCCGACATGGCTGCCGAAAGGTCGGGGCCGGGGAAGAATTTCGCCAAGATCTGGCGGCCGATCCCGATCAGACCGTCGCGGGCGAAGAGCACGAAGCCCATGAAGACGAGACCGAACCACAAGAGCCAGTTTTCGGTATAGATCGACAGATATTCGCGGAAGAGGATATAGAAGACCGCACCCAAAGCCGGCCCGAGAAAACCGCGCATGCCGCCGATCACCGCCATGGCGAGCAGCTCGCCCGAGAAGATCACCGACATCGGCTCGGCCGAGGTCATGCGGTTCTTGTACATCAGCAGCGCACCGGCAAGGCCCGTGACCGTGGCCGAGGCCACGAAAGCCGCCAGCTTGTAGCGCGCGACCGGATAGCCGAGCGCGGTGGCGCGGGTCTCGTTCTCGCGGATCGCCTCGAGGACGCGACCAAGCGGCGAGCGCACGAAGCGCCAGAGCACTGCGATCACGACCAGTGCAATCGCGGCCACGACCCAGTAGAAAGTCATGTTGTCGTTGAGATCGAAGCCGAACAGTACCGGCCGCTCGACACCGCCCAGCCCGTTCTCGCCGCCGGTCAGTGAGGTCCAGCGGAAAGCGACGGTAAAGCCGAGCGCCGAAAGCGCCAGCGTCATCAACGAGAAATAGACCCCGCGACGGCGCAACATCAGCCAGCCGAAGGCGGTGGCGGCCAGAGCGGTCACCAGCAAAGCGGCCAGAAGCGGCAGGGCAAAGGCATGGCCGGGCAGCGCCAGCGCGGTCAGCGCCGCCGCATAGGCGCCGCAGCCGAACCACGCGCCATGCCCGAAGGAGACAAGGCCCGTATAGCCCGCGAGCAGGTTGAGCCCCATACACGCCAGCGCGAAGATCACGACTTCGACGGCAGAGCTCGAGGTCAGTCCCAAAGCGCCTAGCGCGAAAGGCAGCACAAGCACGCCGAGCGCGGCGATCAGAACCGGATGGATTTTCGGGATTTTGGAAGACATATCAGCCATGGGATCACTCGAACCGCAGGATGCGCTCGCCCATCAGGCCGCGCGGACGGACCAGAAGAACGACGAACATGAGAAGATAGATCGCGGCGAGCGACCACGAAGGCAGGCCGATCGCGACCATGAAGCCTTTGACGAGGCCAACCAGCATTGCGGCCAGAACGACGCCCCAGAAGGAACCCAAGCCGCCGATGACCACAACGACGAAGGCCGCCGTCAGCACCTCGGCCCCCATCACGGGGTGGACGGGGTTGATCGGGGCCATCAGGACGCCCGCAAGGCCCGCAAGCCCGATCGCGATCCCCGCCACCGCCGAAAGATAGGGGCGCAGCGAGATCCCGAGCGAGGCGAGGATGTCGGGGTTCTGGATGCCCGCGCGCACGATGCGCCCGAAAGCAGTGCGGTTCAAAAGGAACCAAAGGCTCGCAAGGGCCGCGATCGCGACGCAGATCAGGAAAATGCGGTAGCGCGAATAGACGAACTCGCCCAGAAAGACCTGACCGCGCAGGGCCTCGGGCATGGAATAGGCGAGGGGGGCCGAGCCGAAGGTCCAGCGGATCGCCTGCTCGATCACCATGGCGAGGCCGAAGGTCAAAAGCAGCGAATAAAGCGGATCGACACGGTAGAAACGGGTGAAGAGCAAGCGCTCGACGATCATGCCCATGCAGGCCACGATCAGCGGCACGACCAGAACCGCGCCGAAAAAGCCGATGTAGGGCGTCAGCACGATCGCGAGATAGGCACCGACCGCAAAGAAGGCGCCATGGGCGAGGTTCACGATGCCGCCGAGCGAAAAGATCAGCGACAGGCCGATCGCGATCAACAGGTAATAGAACCCGTCAAGCAGCCCGTTCAGGAGCTGCGACAGAAACAGAAAGAGGTTCATTGCCGAACGTCCTCTTATGGCAGGGAGTGGGGGCGCGACCGGGCCGCGCCCTTCGGGTCAGGCGATCCGCGCGGGAATCAGCTCGCGAAAGAGCAAGTCCCGCCGACCGCATCGGCAATCAGCGACTCGAGCGGTTGATCCGCACCCGGAAGCGGGCCGCTGGTGGTGAAGATGTCCCACTCGTTCTGGACCTGATCTGCGGGAAGCGCGGTGATCGCGTAGATTTCCTGCAAAAGCTGGTGGGTCTCGGGGTGGAAGTAGCCCTCGCGGGTCTTCATCATGTCGAATTTCGTCTCGGGATTCTCGAAATAGGTGATGATCTCGGCGGCATCCGTGCCTTGGGTCTCGCGGATCGCCTGCGCCATGATCATGACGGCCATATAATCGCTATAGGCCTGGTTCTCCGGCGGTTTGCCGTATTTCGCGACGAAGCGTTTGACGAAATCCTGCGATTTCTCGGTCTCGACGCGGTGGTGCCAGACCGAGGGCCACGTCCCGTGGAAGTTCTCGGCACCCGCAGCCCAAGCGGAGATCGTGTCGAAGCCGAAGCCGCCGATCGGGAATTCCAGACCGAATTCGCCGTATTGCTTGAAGAAGCTGGTGATCTGCGTGCCGGCAAGGTTCAGCGCGACCAGATCGGGCTTGGCCTGGCGGATATTGAGCAGAAGCGACGAGAAATCGGTCGCATCGGTCGGAACCAGATCGTCGCCGATCAGGTTGCCGCCGTGACGTCCGAGGAAGCCTTTGGCCGCATTGAGCAGGTCGTGGCCGAAAGCGTAATCGGCGGTCAGAACGTACCAGTTCTTGCCCTCGACCAAGCCCTCTTTCAGGAAGTGGCTGCCCTCGGCGTTCACATACATCACGTTTTGCGATTCGACGTGGAACATGTGGCGCTTGCAATCCGAGCCGCGCAGCGTGTCCGAGTTCGAGCCGGTGTTGATGAAGATGCGTTTGCCGCGTTCGGCCACCTGCGAAATCGTCAGCGCCGAGGCCGAGGAAATCTCGCCGATGATGCCCACGACCTTGTCGCGCTCGATCATGCGCTCGGCCTTGGTCGAGGCGGTCTGCGGGTTGACCGAATCCTCTTTGATGAACTGGACCTGACGGCCGTTGATGCCGCCTGCCGCGTTGATCTCTTCGGTCGCCATATCGATCGCCATGATCGCATATTCGCCCATCGGACCCAGAAAACCGGTGCGCGGCGTCAAGTGGCCGAGCAGGATCGGGCCGTCCTGTGCGCGCAAAAGCGCGGGTGCCGCAAGGGTACCGATCGCGGCGACGCCGCCTGCTTTCAGAAAGCCGCGACGGTCGAAATTGGACCGGCCGAAAGTGGTTGTGTTCTTCATCAGACCTTTATCCTCCACAGTCAGGTCAGAATGTCCGCAACGTCTCCCCTCGTTGCGATCTGAGATCACAGTTGAATTTGATTGATGCTCTGTCAATGTTTTTATGAAGCTTAACGCTTGCTAACTGTGATCACACTAAGCAAGGTGGGGCGAGATACAGGAAAATCGGGCAGAGATCCGCACATGAAAAACGACGATACCAGCCCGCTCAAACCCGAACGCTCGCCATCGTTGACGAATCAGGTCTACGGCATTCTGGCCGAGATGCTGCTCTCGGGACATCTGCTGCCCGACGAAAGGATGTCGATGCGCGATCTGGCCGACCAGCTTGGCGTTTCGGTGATGCCGGTGCGCGAGGCGGTCAGCCGTCTGGTCGCAAGCGGCGCGCTCGAGGTGCGTCCCAACCGTGCCGTGGCCGTTCCGCTGATGACGCGCGCAGGCTTTCGCGATCTGGCCGAGACCCGCGTCCATAACGAGACCCGTGCCACCCGCCTTGCCGCCCAACGCATGAGCGTGGCCGAGCTCGATGAGTTGCGCGCGCTCGAACGCGCCTTCCAGCAATCGCTGGCGAGCGAGGACAGCCGCGACGCGGTGCGCGCCAACAAGGCGCTGCATTTCCACATTTATGACGCCGCCGGATCGCCGACGCTGCGCGAGTTGATCGAGAACATGTGGCTCAAGGCGGGGCCGGTGATCAATCTCGACCTCGGCCATGCCTCGCGCCGCAGCCGCAATGCGACCTCAGTCCATCATCACGCGCTTTTGGTCGACGCCATTGCGCGCCGCGACATCGAGGGGGCTGCTGCGGCGATGGACGCCGACATCACCTCGGCCGCCGATTTCATCCTGTCGCGCGACGTGCTGCGCGACTGAGCCGTCGCGGCCGGAGATTTTCGCTCAAGACCCCATTTCGGAGGAAAAATGGATCTTCAACTTCAGGGCCATCGCGTCATCATTACAGCCGGCGCGAACGGAATCGGTCGCGCCATTGTCGAGGCCTTTCTGGCCGAAGGCGCCCGCGTCGCGACCTGCGATATCGACACCGAGGGCCTTTCGACCCTTCCCGAGGGCGTGTTTCAGGCCCGCGTCGATGTAGGTGACGCCGAGGCGTTGCGCGGCTTTATCGATCAGGCGGCCGAATGGCTGGGGGGCATCGATTGTCTGGTCAACAATGCGGGGATCGCGGGGCCGACCGCCAGGGTCGAGGATGTCGATCTTGCCGCATGGGAGCAGACGGTTGGCATTTGTCTCACCAGCCAGTTCGTGACCTGCAACCGCGCCGTGCCTTTGCTGCGCAAAAGCGAAAACGCCTCGATCATCAACCTGTCTTCGGTTGCGGGCCGCGTCGGATTCAAGATGCGCAGCCCCTATGCGGCGGCGAAATGGGGGGTGATCGGGCTGACGAAATCGCTCTCGATCGAGCTTGGCCCCGACGATATCCGCGTCAATGCGATCTTGCCGGGGTTGGTTGCGGGCGACCGCCAGCGCCGCGTGCTCGAGGCCAAGGCGCAGGTGCAGGGCCGTCCGGTTCTCGACATCGAGGAGGAGGCATTTTCCTTTACCTCGATCCGCCACTATGTGACGCCCCAGCAGATTGCCGATCAGATCCTGTTCCTCGCCAGCCCGCGCGGGGCGACTATTTCGGGGCAGGCGATCTCGGTTTGCGGCGACACGCGCATGCTGGCCTGAGATACGAAAGCGCGGAGCGGCCCGAGGGGCGCTCCGCATCCGCGCGCCCATCCCGCGCGACCACGCGAAATGGCGCGACGCGCGTGATTGGCCTTGTCACTTCTGCCGCAGGGCGACATTTTCGCGGCAAGGAACCTGCGAGGCAACCGGCGGATCATGACAGCGGCGCAAATGCGGACTTTCGCGGCCGGAGCAGCAGGCGCGGCAGGCTTCTTGCTTCTTGGATTGCCGCTGCCATTGCTGCTCGGCCCGCTTTTTGCCTGCCTGGCTGTCGGACTTGCGGGGGGGCGCATGGGGCCGGTCGGCTTGATCGGCACGGTCATGCGCACCATTCTGGGCGTCGCTGTCGGAGCCTCGATCACTCCCGATCTGATCGCGCGGCTGCCGGATATGGTCTTGTCGGCGGCGCTGGTGCCGGTCTTCATTCTCGTGATCGGCCTCGTCGGCTATCCGTTCTTCCGGCGCATCTGCGGCTTCGACGGGCCGACCGCTTTCTATTGCGCCATGCCGGGCGGCTTTCAGGACATGGTGGTTTTCGGCGAAGAGGCGGGGGCCGATATCCGCGCATTGTCCCTTGTCCACGCCACCCGCATTCTGGTGATCGTCACCGTTTTGCCCTTCCTGATCAGTCAATTCTACGGGCGCTCGCTGGACGGATCGCTTGGGGCCTCGGTGGCCGAGATCCCCGTGCCGGAGCTTTTGTTGATGGTGGTCGCCGCGATTGGCGGCTGGCAGATCGCGAAGCGTTTGCGGCTTTTCGGCGCCTCGATCATCGGGCCGATGGTTTTCACCGCAGCGCTGTCGCTGGCCGGATTGATCACCCATCGCCCGCCCGCATTGGCGATCATGGCGGCGCAATTCTTCATCGGCTGCTCGGTCGGCGCGAAATACTCCGGCGTGACGGCACGCGAGCTCAAGGTCGACGTTTTGGCCGGCGTGGCCTTTTGTCTTATTTTGGCGGTAATCTCGCTGGTTTTCGCCGAGCTGGTCATTCTGTTGGGCCTTGCCCCCGATGTCGAGGCCCTGCTGTCCTTCGCACCGGGCGGGCAGGGAGAGATGGCGGTTCTGGCGCTGATCGTCGGCGCGGATCTGCCCTTTGTCGTCACCCACCATCTCGTGCGGATCGTCACCGTCATTCTGGGCGCGCCGATCATCGCGCGCTGGCTCGATTGGGGCCGGCCCCCGCGAGCGCCGGACGCAAGCCCCGCATCCGAAACCGAAAGGAAAGCGCAGCCATGATCCCGCGATACGGCACGATCCGTCCCGACCAACGCTATACACGGCGGCCCGGTGCTTATGCGCTTTTGCTGCGCGACAATGCGGCGCTTTTGACCTTCCAGCAGGCGCCCGAGCCCGAATTCCAGCTGCCGGGCGGCGGCATTGATCCGGGGGAGGCCCCGCTGCATGCGCTCCACCGCGAGGTCAAGGAGGAGACGGGGTGGAGCATCGGCCAGCCGCGCTTTCTCGGGCAGACACGGCGGTTTTGCTATATGGCCGATTATGATCTTTGGGCGGAGAAGCTCTGCACCTATTGGGTCGCGCGCCCGATCCAACGCCTCGGCCCGCCGATCGAAGAGGGCCATAGCGCGCAATGGGTGCCGCTCGACCGCGTTGCCGCTTTGCTCCCCGATCCCGGCGCGCGGGCGATGGTGGAGCGTTTTCTCCGCTGATCCCTTTCGCCGCGCGGGAAACCGTCCGGCCCTCATGGCGCGACCTCTGGGCGGGCCGTGCGTTCGATCAGGACGGCGGACATGTCGTCGACGTGTTTGCCGCCGGTAAATTCCGTCAAATGCAGCGATAGTGCTTCGAGCAAAGCGCCACCCTCGAGGCGGGTATTGCCGCGCAGAAATCCGGCCAGCCCATCGTCCCCCAGGGCTTCGCCCTGCGGGGTTTCGCATTCTGTGATCCCGTCAGAGGCGATCAGCATCCGGTCCCCCGGCCCAAGTTGCGGCACCAGTTCCTCGAAGACCGCGTCCTTCATTACGCCGACAGGAAGCCCGCCCGCGCCGATCCATTCGATCTCGCCCGTGGCGCGCTGGATCACAGGATGGGGATGGCCGGCCTGAACCAGCCGCAATTCTCCGCCAACCAAGTCGAGATCGGCGTAAACCATCGTGTAATAGGCATCGGTGCGCAGCTCGTCGAGCATCTGCGCGTTGAGGACATGCAGCAGCTCGCGCGGGCTGCGCGCATCGTAAAGCCCCAGATCCGTCGTCTTCAGCGCGATATTCTGATCGGTCGAATCCGAGAGTTGCGCGGCGAGGCGCGCGGTCAGCAAAGCCGCCGTCACGCCATGCCCCGAAACGTCAAGCGCATAGATCCCGATCCGTTGCCCGTTGATCGGAAAGAAGCCCACCATATCACCCCCGATATGGCCCGCCGGCCGCAACAAAAGGGAGATGTGGAAATCGCCGAACTGCCCGCTGCGCTCGCGCAGGAGCCGTTGCTGGAGCGCACGGGCGTCGCACAGATCGCGGTCCATCGCCGCCTGCGCGTCACGAAGCTGGTCGACTACGCTTTGCAGATGGTTGTTGGTGGCGCGCAGCTTTTCCTCCATCCCGAGGATACGCTCGGCAACCGAAAGCCGCGCGAGCAGCTCGGCCCGCGAGATCGGCTTGGTCAGAAATTCGTCCGCCCCGCCGAAAGGCCGGCCGCAATGTCGATCTTGGCCGATTTCGTCGTGAGCAGAATGAAGTAGCTATAGGTTTCGCGCCGCGCCGAACGGACCGCGCGGCAAAAATCGAGCCCCGAACCCTCGGGCAGGACCCAGTCCGAGATGATGATGTCGGGCGCATTTTGCTCCTGCAAAAGCATGGCTTCGGGGAGGGAACTCGCCTCGGCCACGCGGTAGCCCTCGC
Organism: Paracoccus cavernae; assembly: GCF_042430175.1. Classification (NCBI taxonomy): domain Bacteria; kingdom Pseudomonadati; phylum Pseudomonadota; class Alphaproteobacteria; order Rhodobacterales; family Paracoccaceae; genus Paracoccus; species Paracoccus cavernae. The sequence goes on from NZ_JBHMDZ010000049.1 coordinate 87,167, forward strand.
GCACAAGTTGGACCGCCAGCATGCGGCGTTGCGCGCTGCTGTGATCGACCAACAGGATCAGCCGGCCGCTGGCGGCTTTGGCAAAGGCGGAGAACGGGCGATTCGCAGGGACCATGATTGATCATTAGCGCCCGCGGATGAATGCGGGGTTAAGGGCGCTTGCCGCGCAATTTCCCTGTTAACCCGATGATAACGCGGGCGCGTTAAAGCTGGGTCGAACACAGAGAATCGGATGCGGAATGATCGACTGGGATCGGGTGCGGGAAATGCGCGGGGAGTTGGGCGAGGCCGAATTTCGCCTCATTCTCGAGCTGTTTCTCGACGAGATCGAAACCATTGCTTTCCGCCTCACGAGCAATGATCCCGCGCTGATGGAAACGGATCTCCACTTCCTCAGGGGCTGTTCGCGCAATCTCGGTTTTCGCGCGCTCGCCGCGGTCTGCGAGGAGTTCGAGGCGCTGACGATTTCGGGGCGGGCCAACGAGGTCCGCCTCGAAAGGGTTCTGGACATTTATGCCCATACCAAACAGGTCTTCATGCGTGCACTGGCAGGCAGTCAGGCGGGCCAATCCCCGGATGCGGCGTCGAAAATCAAATCAGGAATTCGGCCAGTGTCTGGTCATGGGTGATGTCGTTATAGCCGAAGCCGTGTTCGTCCAGCTTGGCGCACAGCAGCGTCAGATTGGCGGGTGAGGAGGTCTCGATCCCGATCAGAACCGTCCCGAAGTTGCGGGCCGATTTCTTGAGATATTCGAACCGCGCCACATCGTCGTCGGGGCCAAGAAGCTGCAAGAAATCCTTGAGCGCACCCGGGCGTTGCGGCAGCCGCAGCACGAAATAGCGCTTGAGACCGGAATACCGCTGTGCGCGCTCTTTGACTTCGGGCAGGCGCTCGAAGTCGAAATTGCCGCCGGAGCAGACGCAAATGATGCGCTTGCCGCGAATATCGCCCATGTCCTGCAGGATATCGATCGCCATTGCGCCGGCTGGTTCAAGCACGATCCCTTCGACGTTGAGCATCTCGATCATCGTGCCGCTGATGCGGTCTTCGGGTGCGGTCAGAACCTGCTCTGGGCTGAAACGGCCCAGCTCCTTGAAGGGCAGGTTGCCGATGCGCGCGACGGCGGCGCCATCGACAAAATTGTCGACGCTGGGAAGCGAGACCGGCTCTCCGGCAATCAGCGCCGCCCGCAGGCTGGCGCCGCCCGAAGGCTCGGCAAAGGTGATCGCGGTTGTAGGGGACTGCTCGGCCAGAAGCTTGGCGACGCCGGCCGAAAGCCCGCCACCACCGACCGGAAGCACGACCATATCCGGCGTGCCGCCGAGCTGGTCGAGAAACTCGAGCGCCACCGTCGCTTGGCCCTCGATGACGTCGGCATCATCGAAGGGCGACAGGAAAGTGGCCCCTTGGTTCGCAGAAAACTCCTGCGCTGCGGCCAAAGTCTGGTCGAAATAATCGCCGGTCAGAACGATCTCGATCGCGTCGCCGCCGAACATACGCGTTTTGGCGATCTTCTGCTGCGGTGTGGTCACCGGCATGAAAATCGTGCCCTTCGCGCCGAAGTGGCGGCAGGCGAAGGCCACGCCTTGGGCGTGATTGCCCGCGCTCGCGCAGACGAAATGGGCATTGTGCGCGCCGAATTTGCGCATCGCGTTGAACGCGCCGCGCAGCTTGTAGCTGCGCACCGGCGTCAGATCTTCGCGTTTCAGCCAAATCTCGGCTCCGTATTTCGCCGAAAGATGGTCGTTCTTTTGAAGCGGTGTCGGCTCGAAAAGGTCGCGCAGGGCGATCTCTGCTTGGCGGACGGAGTCGATGAATTTTTCCATGCAAGGGAAATGAGCCTATTCGCCTGCCTTGACAAGAGGCGATCGCACCCCTCCAGCGCTGCAAAACCGGCTCCGGCATGGCGGATCAGCATGGCTTTCGGCAACAAGATGGGGCTTGCAGAGTTAACTAAAATTGGTACCACTCAGACATATCAGATTAAACCGACATGGGTTTCATGCACAGTAGCGTCACAGAGGATCCATGGACCGGCGCGTCGGGGCTGGGTGACGGCGTGCCTTCGGGAGCGGCGACGCGCGGCCTGGTGTTGCGGGCGAATGCGATTGACGGGGCTATGCCGCTCGATGCGCAGCTCGGCATTTCACCGCGAAAATCCGTACCAGAGGAGCTGCGCGATGCCTTGTTCGGGCAGTCGCACCCGTCGCGCAAGACTGCCGCCGGCGCAGCGACGGGAAAGGGGGGCCTGGGAGAAAGGGCGCCACGTCTTGCGACCTTCGCCATCCTCGATGCCGCCAAAACGGTCAATCTGCCGGAACTTCTCGAGGATAGCAGGTTGGAGCATCGCTGCCTGTTCAAGGGCGCGGCTTTCGAGACGCTGAAAAATGTCGCTCCGTGGTTGGTGCGGCTGGACGAGGACAACAAACTCACCCGAAGCCTTTTCACCCAATCCGATGCCTGTTGGCATTTGTGGGGGCGGTTTTCGGGGATGTTCATCCGGACCTCCGCCGGCTTTGACGATGTCTGGCGGCATTTTCGGAAGTTCACGCAAATGCGCGATGAAAAGGGGCAGGTGCTTTATCTTCGCTTTTGGGACCGCGCGGTTTTGAATGTCGCTCGTCGTGCCCGGCGCGAAGACGCGCTTTATCAAGCCCTTGTCGGCGATATGCAGATCATTTGGCATAGTCCGGAGCCGGACCATCCCCATCGCTTTTGGCATCTGTCGAGTTCCTATTCATGAGTTTGATCCTTTCGGCCGCAGTTCTGGACGAGATCCGTTTCGAGGCCAATTACGACAGCTACGATTCGATGTTGATGCGGCTTGATCCGATCCGTTTTCGCGGATTGGGGCAGGCCCATCGCGAAGTCTTCATTCGCCATGCAGTAACGGTCTGCGATGAATGGCAGCTGCATTTCGTCGAGGACGTCGCTTATGTGATGTTCGTGATGAGTTTTCTCGGCTCGCATTTCCACCAAGACATGCGCTATCAATTTTTGCGTGCCGAACTGGAACGCACGCCCGAAGGGGCCGATGACCGGATCGAGCGCCTGCGGGAGCGCTTTATCACTATCGGAGCGCGGTTTATCGGGCCGCGCATGGTGCTTTACAGGCGTGATCTTTCGTATTTCCGCGATCATATTCTGCCCGGATCCCGCGGATTTTCATCCGAGAAGATGCTGGCCGAATTGACGGCCTCGCACGCGGAGCGGAGCTATGATCTCCATCCCGATCAGCGCGCTCTTTATTTGCGTCAGGCGCAAATGGCGGCAGCGGGTTTGGGGTTCGGGGATGCGGAAGGCCTGACCCTTTCGGTTGCCTTGGCCTATTGGCTCGGGACGGGGTTTTGGAAGGATCCGCTTTACCCATGGGTTGCCGAGAAAGCCAGACAGGGTGGCGCCGGAGCGGTGATTGATTACGCGATGCATCGCCTCGACCGGCAATTGAAAACAAACGGGGATTTGAATGGGTAAGCAACCGTCAGCCGATTTTGATCTTCCTGCCGATGGTTTGACCGAGCTGAGGAAGAAGTCGACCTCGGCGAAAGCCGCCTGCTGTGACTGCGTTTATCGCGAGGACGGGGATCATGGGCCGAGCGGCAAGATCAGCCAGCTTCGCTTTGACGGCGTGACGCGAAACGGCGAGAAAGACACCAAATTCAAGGCCGAGATCATTATCGACAGCCAGTCCGCGACCAAGCGGATAGCGGTCACTACCCGCATGAAATCGCAAAACAAAACCTCTGATACAGCGCGCTACCCCGATACCGTGACGATGAGCGACGCCGATCTGCAGACGGCGATTGCGAGGATCCCCGCAGCCATCCGGGCAGCCTGGAACGCGCGGCCCTACAAGCTGAAAATCACCGACAGCAAATGCGGCGAGCGGACCTATAATGTCGAGTTCAACGCGATCCTGACGGATTCCTCGCCGCATTATACGATTGATTTCATCAACGTGCCGCTGAGCTCGACGGCGACCGACTATAAAGGCATCACCAGCAACCGCTCTTATGTGCTACCCTCGTCCTATACCGGCAAGTTCAATATCGACGACAGCCGGAGCGCGACAAAATCGGGCGGGCCGGATACGCTCGAACCGCATGAATATGGACATCTGCTTGGATTGAAGGACGAATATACCGACAGCGGCCTGGATCGGAACGGCTGTATCTATGAATTCTATGACGGAACGACCGAAAATGTCGGTGCCAATGGCCAATTGATGGGCAGCATGACGACCAAAACGGCGCAGCCTTTGCGTTACTGTCTGACGATAGCCTATGCCGTCGTTGCCATTTTCGGCAAGAACGGCATCAGAGTCACCGGATTGGAGATTCTATGAAGAAGATTGTCATCCTATTGAGCGCCATGATTGCGGCGACATCACCTGCTTTAGGGCAAAGCCAAACCGGAGAGGGCGTCATGATTACAGGGCTGACCAAAGCTTATCAGGCCAGTTGCAATGGCGTGACCTTCGCGCTTTGGTATTCGCCGCAATCCGATCTCGCCCATATGCGCGACGATAATCCGGCCGAATTCGACCGCGATCGGGTGGTTATGGTCGTCACCAATAGCGAAGCGCCCGCCAATCGCCGCTTTGCCTTTACCGAACCCAAACCGCTTGCCGGATTTGTCCGCCTTTTCAAAAGCGCCGGTTCGCGTTGGCAGGATATTACGGGCCCGCAAATCGATCCCCATCACACCGGCAGCGCGAAAAAGGTCGAGATGCGCTTCGAGGGGGTGGGAGACAGCTATAGCTCGGTTCTGGTTTACCCCGCCTTTACCACGATCGCTGACCCGCAAGACATCGTGAAGGGTGACTACATCCTGCGCTTTGCCGCTTACCCCTATCTCGAGGTCGAGGGCAGCGCCTGCCCGCTGACGCTCCCCGATCTGCCGATCCGCGTGCGCTGACGGGCAAGGTCGGCCGAGGGGGCGGGCATTGCAGGCCGCGCGATCCGCGGCCGGCCAATGTGCCGCCTGCAAAGGGGCGCACGGCCGCCCGCGCGCCCTTTCGTGATGGCAGGCAAGCGACATTCACCCGAATTCTCGCGGGCGAAACAGTGACCGGCCCTTGTTACATGCATGGAAAAGGCCTATTGCGTCCCGAAATTCGACAAAGGATTAGCCGCATGTCCGACGCGCCCAAGAAAGTCGTCCTTGCCTATTCGGGCGGGCTCGACACCTCGATCATTCTGAAATGGCTTCAGACCGAATATAATTGTGAAGTCGTGACCTTCACCGCCGACCTCGGTCAGGGTGAAGAGCTCGAGCCGGCCCGCCAAAAGGCCGAGCTTCTGGGCATCAAGCCCGAGGATATCCATATCGAGGATCTGCGCGAAGAATTCGTGCGCGATTTCGTTTTCCCGATGTTCCGCGCCAATGCGGTCTACGAGGGCGAATACCTGCTGGGCACCTCGATCGCGCGCCCGCTGATCTCCAAACGTCTGGTCGAGATCGCGAAAGCGACCGGTGCCGATGCTGTGGCGCATGGCGCGACCGGCAAGGGCAACGATCAGGTCCGTTTCGAACTGTCGGCCTATGCGCTCGACCCCTCGATCAAAGTGATCGCGCCCTGGCGTGAATGGGATCTGACCTCGCGCACCAAGCTGATCGAATTTGCCGAACAGAACCAGATTCCGATCGCCAAGGACAAGCGCGGCGAAGCGCCGTTCTCGGTCGACGCGAACCTGCTGCACACCTCGTCCGAGGGCAAGGCGCTGGAAAATCCGGCCGAAGAAGCCCCCGATTACGTCTACCAGCGCACGGTTTCGCCCGAGGATGCACCGAACACGCCCGAATATATCGAAGTCACCTTCGAGCGCGGCGATGCGGTTGCGATCAACGGCGAGGCGATGTCGCCGGCCACCATCCTGACCAAGCTCAACGAGCTGGGCGGCAAGCACGGCATCGGTCGTCTCGATTTCGTCGAGAACCGCTTCGTCGGCATGAAGTCGCGCGGCATCTACGAGACCCCCGGCGGCACGGTCCTGCTGGCGGCCCATCGCGGCATCGAGCAGATCACCCTCGACAGCGGCGCGGGCCACCTGAAAGACAGCCTGATGCCGCGCTATGCCGAGCTGATCTATAACGGTTTCTGGTTCTCGCCCGAGCGCGAGATGCTGCAGGCCCTGATCGACAAAAGCCAGGAGCATGTCACGGGCACCGTCCGTCTGAAGCTCTACAAAGGCAGCGTGAACACGGTCGGCCGCTGGTCGGACCACTCGCTCTACAGCGAAAAGCACGTCACCTTCGAAGACGATGCGGGCGCATATGACCAGAAGGACGCGGCGGGCTTCATCAAGCTGAACGCCCTGCGTCTCAAGCTGATCGGCAACCGCAACGCCAAGTTTAAGTAATCCGCGTATCGCGGATTGCGACGGGATTTTTGGGCGGCGGGGGAAACCTCTCCGCCCGTTTCCATTTGGCGCGGAAGGCGTCATGATGCGGGCTGATCCAAGGAAGGCCGCCATGACCCAGAAGACCACCGCCCATATCGCCATCGTCACCGTCTCGGACCGCGCGAGCCGCGGCGAATACGAAGACAAGGGCGGCCCCGGTGCCGAGGATTGGCTGCGCGCCACGATTACCTCGCCGATGGAGATCACCCGCCGCATCATCCCCGACGGCCGCCAATCGGTCGCGGAGACCTTGCGCGCTTTGGCCGACGGAACGGACGGACTGCCCCGCGCCGATCTGATCCTGATCACCGGCGGCACCGGCCCCGCGCCCCGCGACGAGACCCCCGAGGCCATGGCCGATGTCATGGAAAAGGAACTGCCCGGTTTCGGCGAGGAAATGCGCCGCGCCAGCCTGACCGAAGTCCCGACTGCGATCCTCTCGCGCCAATCGGCGGGGATCCGCGGCAGCACGCTGATGATCACCATTCCGGGCAAACCCTCGGCGATCGCGACCTGCCTCAATGCGGTTTTCGCCGCGGTGCCCTATTGCCTCGACCTGATCGGTGCGGCATGGGTCGAGACCGATCCCGCGAAGATCAAGGCGTTTCGTCCGAAAAATTAACCGTCACACCGGCGGGGCGCGACCCCGCCATGACGCGTGCCGCATTGGCCAGATCATTGCGCAGATGATCGGCGATCCCCGCCGCGTCACAGCCCTGATCACGCCAGCGCGCTTCGAGCCTGCGCCGAAGCAGCGCCTCGCCGGCTTCGATCGCAATGGTCAGATCCCAAAGATCGGCCAGCCCGCACCAAGGCGCCTCGTCGAGCAAAAGATAATTGCCTTCGACCACGACCAGACGGGTCTCGGCCCGAACCTGCCCGCGTCCGGCAATCGCCAGATCGAGGTCGCGGTCGAATTCGGGATAGACCACGGCTCCGCCCGCCTTGATGCGCCCGATCAGCGCCAGAAAGCCCGCCGCATCGAAAGTCTCCGGCGCGCCCTTGACCGCGCGCAGACCCGAGGCATCAAGGATTTGGTTATCGAGGTGGAATCCGTCCATCGGCACCAGCGCCGCATCGGGCAGTGCCGCAACCAGCCGTGCCGCCAGATGCGACTTGCCGGCTGCAGGCGGCCCGGCAACCGCGATCAACCTGCGCCCCGCGCCAAGCGCCATGATCCGCGCCAAAAGCGCCTCGAAATCTTCCATGCCAAATATCCCGGGGGAGTCCGCAGGACGGGGGCAGCGCCCCCAACCGCCCGCAATTCACTCTTGCTTTGACGGCAAAGCCTTGCAAGCCTTGGAGAGGCTCGGCAAAGGAACTGTGACGGATGAAACTGCGCGACCGTCCATGCGTTGGACAAAGCGCATGGTGCGGACGGGAAGAATGAAGGGGCAGCCGGGATGGCCGACGATCCATATAAAGCCTTGGGCCTGAGCAAGACTGCAACTCAGGACGAAATCAAAAAGGCCTATCGCCGCATCGCGAAAACCGATCATCCCGACCTCAATCCGGATCCGGCGGCGACCGAGCGTTTCAAGGCAGCATCAAGCGCCTATGACCTGCTCAAGGATCCCGAACAGCGCGCGCGTTTCGATCGCGGAGAGATCGACGCTGCCGGTCAGGAAAAGCCGCGCCATTACTACCGCGAATATGCCGAAAGCGGCGACAACCCCTATCGCCAGCAATATGGCGACTTCGACGATCTGAGCGGGGTCTTCTCCGATCTCTTCGGCCAGCGCGGGGCAGGCGGGCGCGGTCGGGCGCAAAGCTTCGACATGCGCGGCGGCGACCAGCGCTTCACGCTCGACATTGATTTCATGACTGCGGCGCGCGGCGGCTCGACACGGATCACCATGCCGGACGGCAGCAATCTCGACGTGAAAATCCCCGAAGGCGCCTATGACGGACAGGTCATCCGCCTGCGCGGCAAGGGCAGCCCGGGCATGGGCGGGGGCGGGCCGGGCGATGCGCTTTTGACCTTGATGGTCTCCGAGGATCCCGATTGGAAGCGCATCGGCGACGATGTCGAGATTACCGTTCCGATCACCATCGACGAGGCGGTTCTGGGCGGCAAGGTCGAAGTCCCGACCATCGAGGGCCGCGTCATGCTGACCGTGCCGCGCGGCACCAGCTCGGGCCGCAAGCTCCGCCTCAAGGGGCGCGGCATCCGTGGCGCGAACGGCCAGCGCGGCGACCAGCATGTCGTCTTGAAAATCGTCATGCCGCCGACCATCGACGACGATCTTGCCAACTTTTTCGAACAATGGCGGCAAGATCACCCCTATGATCCGAACAGGAGGACGTGATGATCCGCCATTACACCTTTGAGGAAACGCTGACGGTCGTTTCGGATCTGACCGAACCCGATCTCAACCGCTATATCCGAGCGGGCGTGGTCCAGACGATCACTTCGACGCAGGGGCCGGTCTTTCGCGATATCGACATAGCCCGTCTCGGCGTTCTGGTCGAACTGACCGAGGGCTATGCGCTCGACGACGAGGCTTTGGGGCTGGTGATGTCGCTGCTCGACCAGCTCAACGGCATGCGCGCGGATATGCGCGCCGTACTTGACGCCATCGCCCAGGAGCCGCCCGAGACGCGGCAGCGCCTCGGGCGCGCGATCAGTGACGGGCGCGAGCCTTCGCACGGTTGAGCTGCGCCTCCTTCCGGTCCGGCCTTCGGCCCAAGCTGCGCTCTGTCGCGCAATTGTCACGGGCGTGATACGCCCATGTCACGACAGCGGTTCATCACGCGGGCATCGCTTAACCGCTGAGGCCTTTGATGAATTTCCGCCTGACCCTGAGCTCCGCCCTCGCGCTGAGCCTCGCCGCGCCGCTGATGGGCACGCCCTTTGCCGCTTCGGCCCAGACCGCCGCCGCGCCGGTCTTCAACCGAATCGCCACTTTCGCCACCAGCGCCAATATGGCCGAGGGCGAGGACAGAGCACGCGCAACTTCGGCCGAGATCATGACCGTCACGCCCGACGGCATGACCCTGATCTATTCCGACAGCCCGCTTGGCGCGATCGGCCTTGTCGACATCACCGACCCCAAGGCTCCTAAGCCGCTCGGCAATATCGCGATGGACGGCGAGCCGACCACGACAGTCGTCGCAGGCAAAACCGCCTTTGTCGGCGTGAATACCTCGAAAAGCTTCACCGAACCGTCGGGCGTCCTGCGCAGCGTCTCGTTGGAGGATCGGAGCATTCTCGCCAATTGCGACCTCGGCGGGCAGCCCGATTCGGTTGCGATCTCGCCCGACGGCTCGCGCCTTGCCGTCGCGATCGAGAACGAGCGTGACGAAGAGGTCAACGACGGCGCGCTGCCGCAGATGCCGGCGGGTTTCGTCGAGATCCTGCCCCTTAAAGACGGCGTGGTCGATTGCGCGGCCAAGCAGCATGTCGATCTGACCGGCCTCGCCGAGATCGCCCCCGAGGATCCCGAGCCCGAATATGTCGCCTTCAACGCCGCCAACGAGCTGGTGGTGACGCTTCAGGAAAACAACCACCTCGTCGTCATCGGCGCGGACGGCAAGGTCGCCAGCCATTTCAGCGCGGGTAGCGTCGATCTGGCGGGGATTGATACCGACAAGGACGGCAAGCTCGATTTCACCGGCAAGCAGGACGGCGTCGCGCGCGAGCCCGACGGGGTTGTCTGGATTGACGCCGACCATTTCGCGACCGCCAACGAGGGCGACTGGAAAGGCGGCTCGCGCGGCTTCACCATCTGGAAAAAGGACGGCACGGTCGTTTACGAATCCGGCGCGGATTTCGAACATGCGATCATCCGCGCGGGCCATTACCCAGAGGGCCGCTCGAACAAGAAAGGTGTCGAGCCCGAGGGCCTGACCTTCGCCGAATTCGGCGGCGCGAAACTGCTGTTCGTGGGCTCCGAGCGCGCGAGCATGGTCGGCGTCTATGATGTCGCGGATCTGTCGCAGCCCAAGCTGCTGCAGCTTCTGCCCTCGGGGATCGGCCCCGAAGGTCTTGTCGCCATTCCGGCCCGCAATCTTTTTGCCACCGCCAACGAAACCGATCTGGGAGAGGACGGCGCTGCGCGCGCCCATGTCATGCTCTACGAGGCCGGCGTCGGTCCTGCCACCTATCCGACCGTGGCTTCGCGCGCCGACCAGCTGATCGGCTGGGGCGCGATCTCGGGGTTGAGCGTCGATCCCGCCACGCCCTCGGTGCTTTGGGCGGTCAGCGACAGCGCTTACGGGGCCGAGCCGTCGATCTACCGCATCGACACCAGCAAGGTGCCGGCCGAGATCACAGACAAGATCGTGGTCAGCCGCGACGGCAAACCGGCCGAAAAGATCGACCTCGAAGGCATCGCATCCGACGGGCAGGGCGGCTTCTGGCTCGCGAGCGAGGGGGACCCCAAGAAAGAGGTTCCCCATCAGGTGCTGCATGTCGACGCCCAAGGCGCGATCGGGCAGACCTTCGCGCTGCCCGAGGCGCTTCTGGCGGGCCAGACCCGCTTCGGCATGGAAGGGATCGCGCTGCATGACGGCAAGGTCTGGGTCGCGGTCCAGCGCGAATGGGAGGATGATCCCAAGGGCCAGACCAAGCTGTTGCAGCTTGATCCCGCAAGCGGCACCTGGGCCGGTCTGCGCTATCCGCTTGAAGGCGGCGAGGGCTGGGTCGGCTTGTCGGAACTCGCGATCCACGGCGATTACGCCTATCTGGTCGAGCGCGACAATCTGATCGGTGACAAGGCGGCCCTCAAGCAGATCACCCGCGTGCCGGTGGCCGATCTCGAGCCGGTGGCGCTGGATGGCGAGTTGCCGGTGGTCACGAAAGAGGTCGTGCGCGACCTGATCCCCGATCTGAAACAGTGGAACGGCTATGTGCAGGACAAGGTCGAGGGCATGGCGATCGCGCCCGACGGCACGGTCCATGTCATGACCGACAACGACGGCGTCGATGATGCCTCGGGCGAAAGCTTCTACTGGCGCTTTTCGCTCGGACAATAGACGGCAACAAGAACGGCAACCGGGCAAACCGGTCGGGCAGAAACAAGGGCCGGAGCAGTGATGCTCCGGCCCATCCCGTTTTGTCGGGTGTTTGCTGTACTAGCGCCCCGCAGGCTTGCGCGGCTCGCGCAGGGGGAGCTGAGCCATGATCTCGGCGCGCTCGCCCGCGCTCATCCCCGCCCAGTCCGCGATCTCGGAAAGACTGCGTTTGCAGCCCAGACACAGCCCGCTTTCGGGCGCGATCCGGCACAGGTTGACGCAGGGAGAGATCATGGTGCGCCGCCTCAGCCTTCGGCGATAAAGCGCAGCCGGTCGAGCATGCCCTGCAGGATATAGCCCGCCGCGACCTGATCGATCACCTCGGCGCGGCGTTTGCGCGACGTATCGGCCTCGAGGAGCGCGCGCTCGGCGGCGACGGTCGACAGGCGCTCGTCCCAAAAGCCGATCGGCAGCGGGGTCAGCCGTTCGAGGTTGCGGGCAAAGGCGCGGGTCGATTGCGCGCGCGGCCCTTCGGAGCCGTCCATATTGCGCGGCAGACCCAGAACGAGGCCCTTCAGATCGCGATCCGCCGCGATCTTGAGCAATGCCTGCGCATCGAGCGTGAATTTCTCGCGCCGGATCACGGTGATCGGCGAGGCGACCTGACGCAGGCTGTCGCTGACCGCAACGCCGATGGTCTTGGTGCCGAGATCCAGTCCGGCAATCGCGCCGAATTTCGGAAGGGCGGCGGCGAAATCTTCGGGGGCTTCAAAGATCATCACTCGACCCCGGCTTTTTGCGCCGCTTCGCGGACTGTGGCGAGGGCTTGGGCATTGCTGGCGAAGCGGGTGTGGGCCTCGTGCCAGATCGCGCGGGCACGGTCGGTCTGACCCAGAACCCCGAGAGCCGAGATCAGCCGCGCCCATTCCTCGGGCGTGCCGCCCTGAGTCGCGAGCCGGTCTTCGAGACCTGCAACCATGCCCGAGATCATCTCTTCGCGGGCCTCGGGCGTCATGTCGAGCGCGGCCTCCATCGCGGCGGCATCGGGGCCGGGGATAGGCGCGGTCAGGCCGGGTTCGGGCGGCGTGTAATTGGCTTCGCCCGCGAGCCATGCCAGATCGGGGATCAACGCGCGGATCGGCGCGTTCCACGGCGCATCGGCGGGCGTCTCGGCCAGAAGATTGGCCCAAATCGGGAAGGCGCGGTCGGGACGGCCGTTCTGGATCTGCAAAAGCCCCGCCATATAGCGCGCCTGGGCATCGCGCGGGTCCAGCTTGAGGGCGGCCGCCAGTTCGATTTCGGCCTCGCGGGTGATGGTGCCGCCGGCGGCCTCGACCATCAACGCGGCAAGGCGGGCATGCTCTTCGGCGCTCGCCTGATCGCCCTTGATCGCGACCAGACGGGCCTGCGCCTCTTTGGCGGCAAGATAATTGCCGAGCCGCGATTCATGTTCGGCCAGAAGCGCCAGACCCTGCGGATCGTCGGGACGCTCCTTCATCGCGGTGCGGAGCTGCTTGATCAGCGCGAGATAATCGGCATCGGGCGTCGGCTGCTCGGTCTTGGGGGCGGCGGTCTCGGCCTCGGATTGGGACGGGCGCTCGGCATAGCGCTTTTCGGCAGCCTCGACACGGGCCGCGATCGGCAGATCCGGGACGGCAGGCGCGCCGATGCGGTCGTAAAGCGCGAAAGCGCCGGCCAGCGTCGCGGCCAGGGCGGCAAAGCCCCAGATCACGGCGGGGCCTTTGCTTTGCCGGCTGCCGGCCTTGAGGGCGCGGTCGGCCTCGATCACCTTGCGGCCGATGTCGATTCGCAGCCGCTCGGCATCGGGCTGGGCGATCAGCCCGCGTTCGAGATCGCGTTCGACCTCGCGCAGCTGGTCGCGATAGACCCGAAGATCATAGGCTGCCGCCGGTTCGACGTCGCCCGCGCCGCGACGCATCAAGGGCGCGAAGATCGCAAGAAAAGTAACCGCCGCCAGCGCCGCGCAGATGATCCAGAGCATCGTATTCTCCTGAAGCTGGCCTGTAGATAGCGGTTTTGCCCGTCAGGCAAAAGGCGCGGGACTGCGGCATAACAACCGTGTGACGGAAGGGCAGGTGCATGCGGGAGATCTGCGCCGGTCTCTGGCGCAAAATTACTATCGCCCCGTCGCAAGCCCGACTTGCCGGAAGGGCGGTCAAACGACAGTCTGGACCCAGATACGAGTCGCCCGTGGACCGAAGGATATTCCCATGCCCACCGCCCAAACCAAGTCCGGCCGCTATTCCGTCTTCGCCATCGCGCGAGAGGCCATGCGTCTGCATTCCGGCTGGCGCCGTGCCTGGGCCAGTCCGCAGCCCAAAAAGCGCTACAAGGCCATCATCGTCGGCGCGGGCGGCCACGGGCTCGCGACGGCCTATTATCTCGGCAAGAACTACGGGATCACGGATGTCGCCGTGATCGAGAAGGGCTGGCTCGGCGGCGGCAATACCGGCCGCAACACCACGATCATCCGCTCGAACTACCTGCAGGACCCTTCGGCGGCGATCTACGACAAGGCGCTGAAACTCTACGAAAATCTCTCGCAGGATCTGAACTATAACGTCATGTTCAGCCCGCGCGGCCTGCTGATGCTCGCCCAGACCGAACACGAGATCCGCGGCTACAAGCGCACGGCCCATGCCAATATGCTGCAAGGGGTCGCGACGCAGTACATCACCCCCGAACGCGTCAAGGAACTGGTGCCGATCATCAACCTCCACGGGCCGCGCTACCCGATCCTCGGCGCGCTTTATCAGGAACGCGGCGGCACCGCGCGCCATGATGCGGTGGCCTGGGGCTATGCGCGGGCGTGCTCGGATATGGGCATGGACATCATCCAGAACTGCGAAGTGACCGGTATCGAGACCGAGAACGGGCAGGTCAAAGCCGTCAACACCGGCAAGGGCCGCATCGAATGCGAAAAGCTCGCGATGGTGGTTGCGGGCCATTCCTCGCATCTGGCGGAAATGGCGGGCTTCCGGCTGCCGATCGAATCGATCGCGCTTCAGGCTTTGGTTTCGGAACCGATCAAGCCCTGCTGCGATGTCGTCATCATGGCCAACACCGTCCACGGCTATCTGTCGCAATCGGACAAGGGCGAGATGGTGATCGGCGGCGGCACCGACGGGTTCAACAACTACACGCAGCGCGGCTCGTGGCACCATGTCGAGGAAACCGTCCGCGCCCTGATCGAGACTTTCCCCATGCTCTCGCGCCTCAAGATGCTGCGCCAATGGGGCGGGATCGTCGACATGACCGGCGACCGTTCGCCGATCCTGTCGACCACGCCGGTCGGCAATATCTTCGTCAACTGCGGCTGGGGCACCGGCGGTTTCAAGGCGATCCCGGGTTCCGGCTGGGCTATGGCCGAGCTGGTTGCCAAGGGTCAACCGGGGCCGCTCGCTGCCGATTTCGGGCTCAACCGTTTCGTCGAAGGCCGCTTCATCGACGAGAGCGTCGCGGCCGGGGTTGCGCATTGATGTTTTCCGCCGATCCCCTTTTGGCACACGGCATTTTCTCGCCACCTGCGGCGCTTTGCCGCAGCGCGAAGATTGCGCGCTTGACGACAGATATGTCTCGGCAGGAAGCTGCCCGCCGACAGGAAGATCTCATTGATTATGGAACAATTTACCAAACTCTGACATTCTTCTTGCAACGTCATTCCACCAAGGAGGAATTCACATGGCCGACCCGCAAAAGAAATCGAACAGCGGTCTCATCATCGGGATTGTTGTCATCATCGTCCTGGCTCTGGGCTGGTACTGGTACAGCGGTTCCAAAGCCACCACGGAAACGGTTGTCGAAACTCCGGCGGCGACCACTCCGGCTGCGCCTGAAGCTTCCTCGGAACCGGCTGCAACCACGCCCGCAACGACCGAGCCTGCTGCAACCGAGCCGGCAACCACGCCTGCAACGACCGAGCCTGCAACGACCGAACCGGCCGCAGGCTCGACCGCTCCGGCAACCAACTGATCTTTGCGCCGCACGCTTTTGCGTGACGTCGAAGACGCGTCGGGGGCAGGCTCTGCCCCCGACCACCACGACCCATTTCGCCACGGCCCTTGATGCTCGGCATCGGGTCATCGAAGCGTCATTTGGAGCAAGGCGGGACAGGGTTCCGCCTGCCGTAAACCGTCGCGCTTTTCGTTCTCTTTCCGCCTTTGCGGCCTGCTCCGGCGCGCCCGCGCCCGACGCTCGGCGCAACGCTGTGCCGCACCGCATTGCGGCCCCCGCCTTTGTGCCCCCCGCCATAGCCCAAGATTTTCGTGCCGACCTACCGGTTCCGGCAGCCGACGTCCGCTCGCGGTCCGTCGCCAAAGGAGTGATGCCATGCTGACCCTGACCTGTCCCTATTGCGGTGTGGCCGCCGAGGAAACCGAGCTGCAACCCGGTGGCGAGGCCCATCTCAAGCGCTTTGGCCCCGGATCGAGCGATCAGGATTTCGAGGCCTATCTGTTCGCGCGCAAAAACCCCAAAGGCGTCCATTTCGAGCGTTGGCGCCATGCTTACGGCTGCGGCAAATGGTTCCTCGCGGCCCGCGATACCGCGACATTGCAGGTCTTCGGCACCTACCGCGCCCAGACCCCGCATCCGACCCCCGAGATCGTCGCCGCCATTCAGGCCGCGCGCCCCGATTGGCAGCCTGACTGGCAGCCTGACCGCGCGGGCCAAACCGTCTCCGACCAGACCTCCACCTCAGCCGAAAGCCAGCAAGCATGAGCGCTACCGGACCTTTCCGCCTTTCCTCGGGCGGTCGCCTGATCGACCGTGCCTATCAACTGCCGTTCCGCTTTGACGGTCGCCATCTGCGCGGCGTTCTGGGCGACAGCCTCGCCTCGGCGCTGCTGGCGAACGGCCAGCTGATGATGGGGCGCAGCTTCAAATATCACCGCCCGCGCGGCCCCGTTTCCAGCGGAGCCGAGGAGCCCAACGCGCTTTTGGGTCTGGGGCAGGGCGGCCGGTTCGAGCCGAACCAGCGCGCCACCACCACGCCCTTGGTCGGCGGCATGGTCACCACCAGCCAGAACGCCTGGCCGAGCCTGAATTTCGACATCGGCGCGATCAACAACAAGCTCTACCGTTTCCTGCCGGCGGGCTTTTATTACAAGACTTTCATCCATCCGCGTCCGGCGTGGAAACATCTGTTCGAGCCGATCATCCGCCGCTCGGCGGGTCTGGGCAAAGCGCCGACGGAAAAGGATCCCGACAGCTACGAACAGGCCTATGCTTTCGTCGATCTGGTGGTTGTGGGTGGCGGCATTGCCGGTTTGAATGCTGCGCTGGAGGCCGCGCAAAGCGGCAAGAGCGTGGCGGTTCTGGAACAATCGGGCCATTGGGGCGGGCGCACGCCCACCGATCACGCGGATGGTGCGGAAAAGATCGCGGCACTGGTGGAGAGCCTTCAGGCCCTCCCGAATGTCCAGCTTCGCCGCAACACGATGGCGACCGGCCTTTATGACCACGGCTATCTTTTGGCCCGCGAGGCTTTGGCTGATCACGATCCCAATCAGGGCATCCCGCGCCAGCGCCTGTGGCGCATCCGTGCGGGCCATGTGATCACCGCGACCGGCGCATTGGAGCGGCCTTTGTCCTTCGCCGGCAATGATGTGCCGGGCGTCATTCTGGCCGGTGCGGTGCGCGATTTCATCGACCTTTACGGCGTCGCGCCGGGCAAGCGCATCGTGGTCGTGACCAATAACGACGACGCCTACCGCACCGCGCTGATGGCGCTGGATGCGGGGCTTGAAGTGCCGGTGGTGCTGGATGCGCGCCGCGCGGCCGATGGTCCATTGGCGGCCCAAGCGCGCAAGCGCGGCATCCGCGTCCTGACCGGCGCGGCCATTGCGGGCATCAAGGGCTACCGCGCCGTCGAGGCCGTCAAGATCTGCGACCAGATGGGCTCGGGCGAGGTTCGCGAGGTGGTCGAGGCCGATTGCGTCGCCATGTCGGGCGGCTGGTCTCCGGTCGTGCATCTGTGGTCGCATTGCGGCGGCAAGCTGAACTGGGACGAGGCTCAGGCGATGTTCTCGCCCGATCCGGCTCGCCCGCCGACCGGCGCGGACGGGAAAGCGATGGCCTCGGCTGTGGGGGCGGCGGCAGGGGATCTGCGCGTGGCGGGGCTGACGGCTGCGCCGGACGAGGCCGCGATCATGCCGGTTTGGGTGATGCCCGAACATGCGACGCGCCAGATGCGCTTCAAGATGTGGCTCGATTTCCAGAACGACGTGAAGGTGTCCGACGTCCAGCTTGCCGCTCAGGAAGGCTATGAAAGCGTCGAACATACCAAGCGCTATACCACGCTCGGCATGGCGACCGATCAGGGGAAGCTGTCGAACATCAACGGTCTCGCGATCCTGTCGGGGGCTTTGTCGCAACCGATCCCGCGCACAGGCACCACAACCTTCCGCCCGCCCTATACGCCGCTGACCCTTGGCACGATCGCGGCCGAGGCGCGCGACGCGATCTTCATCCCGCTGCGCAAAACCGCGATCCACGACTGGCACGAGGAACACGGCGTCCATTGGGAGCCGGTCGGTCTGTGGCGCAGGCCCTATTGCTATCCGGTCAAGGGCGAAAGCCATGCCGATGCGGTGGCGCGCGAAATCCGCGCGGTGCGGGGGGGCGTGGGCACGCTTGACGCCTCGACGCTTGGCAAGATCATCGTGAAGGGGCCGGATGCGGGCAAATTCCTCGACATGATCTATACCGGCATGATGTCGACGCTGCCGGTCGGCAAATGCCGCTATGGCCTTGTCTGCACCGAAAACGGTTTTCTGACCGATGACGGCGTGGTCGCGCGGCTGTCCGAGGATAGCTGGCTTCTCCACACCACCTCGGGCGGCGCGGACCGCATCCACGGCCATCTCGAAGACTGGCTGCAATGCGAATGGTGGGACTGGAAGGTCTATACCGCCAACGTCACCGAGCAATGGGCGCAGGTCGCGGTTGTCGGCCCGAAAGCGCGCACGCTGCTGGAACGTCTGGGCGGGATGGATCTGTCCCCCGAGGCGCTGCCCTTCATGGGCTGGGTCGAGGGCGAGCTGGGCGGCATTCCCGTCCGCATCTACCGCATCAGCTTCTCGGGCGAATTGTCCTTCGAGATCGGCACGCCTGCCGGTCGCGGGCTGGAGCTGTGGGAAAAACTGCACGAGCTTGGCCGCGATCTTGGGGTGACCCCCTATGGCACCGAGGCGATGCACGTCATGCGCGCCGAAAAGGGCTTCATCATGATCGGCGACGAGACCGACGGCACCGTGATCCCGCAGGATCTGGGCCTCGGCTGGGCGATCTCGAAGAAGAAAGAGGATTATATCGGCAAACGCGCACAAGAGCGCAGCCATATGACCTCGCCCGACCGCTGGAAGCTGGTGGGACTGGAGAGCCTTGACGGGCGCATGATCCCCGACGGGGCCTATGCGGTGGCGGACGGGGTGAACAGCAACGGCCAGCGCAACACGCAGGGCCGCGTGACCTCGACCTATATCTCGCCGACTTTGTCCAAACCGATCGCCATGGGGCTGGTCCATCGCGGACCGGACCGGATGGGCGATGTGCTGGAATTCACCAACCCCGGCGGAGAGCCGGTCAAGGCGCGGATCGTCGATCCGGTCTTCTTTGACAAGGAAGGGACGCGGTCCAATGGCTGAGGCGCTTGCAACCATCTCCGAGGTGAGCGGGCTGGGCATGATCCAGATCCGCGCCGATCTGGCGGCTTCGGGCGCGGCGATTGCCGGCGCGGCGGGGGTGGATCTGCCGTTCCCGACCCGCATCACGCAAAACGCTGCCCGCGCTTTGGGCTGGATGTCGCCCGACGAATTGCTGCTGGTTCTGCCTGCCGCCGAGGTCGCGGGCGTGATGGCCGCGCTTGATGCCGCGCTTGCGGGCGACCATGCGCTGGTTGTCGATGTCTCGGACATGCGCGCGGTCTTCGACGTGAGCGGCGCGCGTGCGGGGCAGGTGCTCGCGAAGCTCTCGCCCACCGATTTCGCGGGCCTTGCCGAGGATGCCTTGCGGCGCACGCGTCTGGGGCAGGTGGCTTGCGGGATCTGGGCGGTGGCGGGCGGCTACCGTGTGATCGGCTTCCGCTCGGTTGCCGATTATATCGCGGGCGTTCTGTCTGCGGCGGCGAAACCCGGCTCGCAGCTCGATCCGCGCTAAGCGGCAGCAAGGCCGCAGTTTCGCAAGAAAAAAGCGCGAAACCGCACCGGCGGTCGACGGGGGCTTTGCCTTGGTCGGTGCGGGGGCTATCCTTTGGAGAAGAACTTTTTTCCCGAGCCCAGAGGTACGCATGAAACGTCAGCAGATCGCCCTGATTGCCGCCTCTCTGGCTTGTTCTTTGGGGCTGGCCATCGCGACAGCCGCGCCGGTTTCCGCACAATCGCGGGGGAGCGCGGCGCAGGCGGGCCAAGAGCCGCAAGGCGGGGCGCGCCGCCGTGCCGCGCCGCCGATCGCGATGCTCTGCGCCTTCGAGGACAAGGGCTATAGCGGCTGGGTTCCCGAGATCGTCATGGTCACCCGTCAGGAGAACGGCCGGATCGAGGCTTTCGATCCGATCCTGCAATCTCTCGTCGGCAAGCCCATCAAGGCGGTGGTCGTCTCGGATACGCGGCACGAGCGGGTTTACGGCTGGGCACTGGCGGGGGTGCGCAATGCCTCGGGCCAATGGGCCGAGCGCATCGATTTCCGCCTCAGCCTGCGCAAATCCGACAGTTCCGCCGTGATGACGGTCACGCCGTCGGGCTATGACAATGTGATCACGGGCGAGGGCGTCTGCGGCCAGGCCTCGAGCGGGCCGCAGCGCTAAAGGCGACCCGCCGCAATCCCGCGACAACCCCGCGCGATCTGTCGACTGCCCCCCACAAAAGACCCACACCTCCCCGCAGCTGTAGCCATTGCGCCGGTGCCGCGCTAATCTGCGGGCGGCGCGAATCCGCCTTTGCCGCATTGTCTTCGGCCAAGTCGCGAGAGGCGGGGAACTTCGCTTTGCCACCAACGTTGAACGGCGACCGCCAGGGCTTTAACCTGCGCAGGACCTGTGCCAGACATGGCGCTGCCAATCCATTGAAAGGGTCTCTAAAATGGCTTTTACGCTTCCCGATCTTCCCTATGCCCATGATGCGCTTGCCGCGGGCGGCATGTCCAAGGAAACCCTCGAATTTCACCACGACAAGCACCACAAGGCCTATGTCGACAAGCTGAACGAGCTGGTTGCAGGGACCGAATGGGAAGGCAAGTCGCTCGAAGACATCGTCGTCGGCACCTATAACAAGACCGCTGTCGCGCAGAACGGCATCTTCAACAACGCCTCGCAGCACTGGAACCACGCCCAGTTCTGGGAAATGATGGGCCCGACCGGTCGCGAGATCCCGGCCAATCTGGCGGATGCGCTGACCAAAGCTTTCGGCTCGGTCGACGAATTCAAAAAGAAATTCTCGGAAGCAGGCGTCGGCCAGTTCGGCGCAGGCTGGGCATGGCTCGTGAAGAATGCCGACGGCAGCCTCGCGATCACCAAAACCGAAAACGGCGTGAACCCGCTGTGCTTCGGCCAGACCGCGCTGCTGGGCTGCGACGTGTGGGAGCATTCCTACTACATCGACTTCCGCAACGCGCGTCCGAAGTACCTCGAGAACTTCCTCAACAACCTCGTGAACTGGGACAACGTCGCCTCGCGCCTCTAAGCGCTGCGCCTTTCCCGATGAATGCGAAACCTGTCGGAGCGATCCGGCAGGTTTTTGTTTTGCCTGTAGGGAGAGCGGGGACGAAAGACGCGGCGCGGGGAACAAAAGTCGCGCTCCGGCGGTTCGCCAAAGCGATGCGCGGCGGATTGTCCCGCCCCGCTCGCCGACGGAATCCTGACGCAAAGGGCTTGCAATGGTCTCTGCCGACCCACGATTGCCGCGCCGGAGCGCCGCGCGCGCAGGCCACAAGCGCACCAGCCCTGTCTGGCGCGGGATCGTGCTCGGACTGGCTGCCGCGGGGCTTGGCTATGGTGCCTATGCGCTGGCGAAAAAGCGCGAGGCTCTGCCTTGGCTCGTGCGGTGGCGGGTCCAGCCGCGGGAATGGGTGGGCCATGCACCCCTGCGCATCGCTGCGGTCTCGGTGCGTTGCGCGGCGCGCACGCCTGTCGAGCTGCGCCATTTCGCGGCGCTGCTGCGCCGGATCGAGCGGTTGGGGGCGGATGTGGTGGTGATTCTCGACCTCGATCTCGGCCATGATCGGGGGCCGGAAGACGAAGCACATGCCGAGGCGGCGGTTGCGGCCTTGGCGCGGCTGCACGGCCCCAAGGGGCGCTTCTTTCTCCCCGATGCCGCAGGAGCGGAGCTGATGGCGGATGCGGGGTTCGTTCCGCTGTCGCGACATGGGCGGCCGCTTCCCGATATGGCCTCCGGTGCGGTTTCCGAAACGGCTCCGGCCCCGGATGCGGCCCCGGCTGCGGCGGGCGGCTTTGCTGTGGCCTTTCTGCATGCGGCCGACCATCATCGCCCCGAGGGGGCGCAGCCGGCCGTGCCGCTGGTGGCCTTTACCCGTGATCCGCAGGTTTTCGCCCAAACCGCTCGGCTCGGGCATCAAGTCCCGCTGGTGGTTGCAGCCTCGGGACCGCGCGGAGCGCTTTCCGCAAACGGTCAGGGCGCGCTCACCGCCCTCTGCGATCTCGCCGCGCCCTCGCGCTATGACGAGACCGGACGCACCCTGATCCGCGCCGCAACGCTGCGCCTGCTCGACGGAGAGCCCCGACCGCGCGGTTCGCGGGCCGAGGTGACGCTGATCGACATCTCGGACCCGGGGGGCTGGTGAGCGCGGCCTCTTGCGCCGGTCCTGCCGGTTTCCGTCCGGTTTCGTGCAGTCAAATTGCACATTGAGCCAGCCATGATGCGAGCAGGATTGGCAAAAGACCCCAAGCCCGTATAGAAGAACGGCTAAAGCAGGAAGGGACCAACATGGCCAACCAGAACGACAGTTTCATTGATGAAGTCACGGCGGAACTTCGGCGTGACCGGCTGTTCGTCGGGTTGAAGCGTTATGGCTGGATCGTGGTCCTCGGCGTCGTCGGAATTGTCGGCGGCTCCGCCTGGTACGAATATACCCGCGCGCAGGATGCGGCCAGGGCCGAAGCCTGGGGCGATGCCATTCTCGCGGCAGAGGGCTCGGATGATGCGGCGGCGGCTTTGGCTGCGGTCGATCCGGCCGGCTCGACCGGTCGTCAGGCCCTGAGCGCCCTTCTGGCGGGCAGCGCTGCGGCCGAAGCGGGCGATCCCGCCAAGGCTGCAGCCGATCTGCGCGCCGCCGCCGAGGCTGCGGGTGCCGGAGATCCGGTCCTGCGCGATCTCGCCTTGCTCAAAGCCGTGATTGCCGCCGGCCCGACGATGGGCGCGGCCGAGCGTGACGCGCTTTTGACCGATCTGTCGAAACCGGGTGCGCCCTTCGAGTTGCTCGCGCTCGAGCAGAAGGTCGTCGCCCTGATCGCCGCCAACCGCCGCGAGGATGCGGTGACGCTGATCCGCCAGATCCAGAAAAAGGACGGCCTCTCCGAACCGCTGCGCCGCCGTCTGGCCGAGATGATGACGACGCTTGATGCCGATCCCGAGCCGGTCGCGGGTCTTGACGCCCAGCTTCCCGCCGATACCGCGGCTGCGCCATTGGCCGATCCTGCGGCGGCCCCCGTCGCCGAATCTTCCGAAACCCCGTCCGAACCCGCGCCGCAAACCGCCCCCGCCGCGAATTGATCGCGGCCAACCGCCCCGCTGTCGCAACAGACTACCTGACGCCGAATTATCTGACGCCGACGCTCTGATGGCCGCGAGAGACGGTCAAAGGCTCGAGAGGAGACCGTGATGACGAAGATCACCCTGATTGCCCTTCTGGCGGGGACCGTTGCTCTGGCGGGCTGCGCCAAGCGCGAATTGATCTTGCCCGGCGAAAGGCTTGATCCGCGCGCGCTGATCTCTGCCGATGGTCCGGCGGTCGAGGGCACGAGCGGGCCGACCACGACGGCGCTTTCGCTGCCGCCGGTGCGCGGCAATGCCGATTGGCCCCAGCTCGGCGGAAGCGCGGCCCATACGGCGGGCAATGTCGCGATCGGCGCGGGCCAGTCGCCGGTCTTCGCCGTCAATATCGGCGAGGCCGCAGGCAAGCGTCACCGCATCACTGCCGAGCCGATCGTCGGCGGCGGTCTTGTCTATACGCTCGACAGCCGCGCCCGCGTCAGCGCGACCACGACTTCGGGCCAGCCGGTCTGGAGCGTGGATCTGCGTGCGGTCGGCGAGATCGGCGACAGCGTCTCGGGCGGCGGCATCGCCTACGAGAGCGGGCGGGTCTATGTCACCACCGGCTATGGCGAGCTGATCGCGGTCGATGCGCGCAGCGGCGGCGTGATCTGGCGCCAGCGCGTCGACGCGGTGATCAGCGGCGCCCCGACGGTTGCCAACGGCGCGGTCTATGTCGTGGCGCGCAACGCGACCGGCTGGGCGGTGCGTGCCAGCGACGGCAAAGTGCTGTGGCAGGTCGGCGGCAATGCCGCGATGGCGGGCGTGATGGGGGCTGCCGCACCGGCGGTTTCGGGCGGCACGGTGGTCTTCCCCTTCGCCTCGGGCCAGCTCATCGGCGTTGATGCGGGCACCGGCACACAGCTTTGGTCGGCGCAGGTCGCAGGCACCCGCAAGGGGCGCGCGATCGGCCTTTTGCGCGACATGACGGGCGATCCCGTGATCGTCGGCAACCGTATTTTCGCGGGAACCTCTGCCGGACGCTTGGCCGCTTTCGACTTGACGACCGGCGAAGAAGCGTGGAATGCCCGTAGCGGAGCCGCAAATCCGCCGGTTCCGGCCGGTAACTCGGTCTTCGCGATCAATGACCAATCGCAACTCGTCCGGCTCGATGCCGCGAATGGCGGCACGGTCTGGAGCGTGGATCTCCCCGAGTTCACGACCGCCAAGGTCAAGAAACAGGCGCAGGTCTATGCGCATTTCGGACCGACCTTGGCCGGCAACAAGCTTTACGTCGCATCCAGCGACGGTGTTCTGAGGATATTTGACCCGGCATCGGGGGCATTGATCGGTCAGGGCAATATCCCCGGCGGGGCGGCCACTGCGCCGGTTGTCGCCGGACAGACCCTTTATATCGTGACCCGCTCGGGTCAATTGGTTGCATATCGCTAATGAGCTTCACTCTCGCCATCGTCGGACGGCCCAATGTCGGCAAGTCCACCCTGTTCAACCGCCTCGTGGGCAAGCGTCTGGCGCTGGTCGATGACCAGCCCGGCGTAACGCGGGACCTGCGCGAGGGGCAGGGCCGTCTTGGCGATCTGCGTTTCATCGTGGTCGATAGCGCCGGTCTCGAGATGGTCGAGGACGACAGCCTTCAGGGCCGCATGCGCCGCCTGACCGAACGCGCCGTCGACGAGGCGGATGTCTGCCTTTTCGTGGTCGACGCCCGTGCGGGCATTACCGCAGCCGACGAATATTTCGCGGAAATCCTGCGTCGCCGCGCCAAACATGTCATCCTTGCCGCCAACAAGGCCGAGGGGCGCGCCGGTGAATCCGGCGTGCTCGAAGCTTACGGCCTCGGTCTGGGAGAGCCGTTGCGCATCTCGGCCGAACATGGCGAGGGGATGGACGATCTTTACCGCACCCTCGTGCCCTTGGCCGACCAGTTCGAGGCGCAAAACATCCAGCAGGCTCCGGTCACGGATGTGGAGCTGGACGAGGAATCCGATGTCGAGAATGACGAAAGCTGGCGTCCCTCGGCGACGAACCCGCTTCAGATCGCGGTGATCGGTCGCCCGAATGCCGGCAAATCGACCCTGATCAACAAGATCATCGGCGAGGACCGTCTTCTGACCGGCCCCGAAGCGGGCATCACCCGCGATTCGATCTCGGTCACCACCGATTTCATGGGCACGCCCATGCGGATCTTCGATACTGCCGGTATGCGCAAGAAAGCCCGCGTGACCGAGAAGCTCGAAAAGCTCTCGGTGGCCGACGGTCTGCGCGCCGTGCGCTTCGCCGAAGTCGTGGTCGTCCTTCTCGATGTCGATATTCCCTTCGAGCAGCAGGATCTGCGCATTGCGGATTTCGCCGAGACCGAGGGCCGTGCCGTCGTGATCGCCGCGAACAAATGGGATCTCGAAGAGGACAAGCCGCAAAAGCTCAACGAGCTGCGCGAGGCTTTCGAGCGCCTGCTGCCGCAGCTGCGCGGCGCGCCCTTGGTCACGGTTTCGGCCAAGACCGGCAAGGGGCTCGACCGTCTGCACAACGCGATCCTGCGTGCGCACGAGGTCTGGAACCGCCGCGTCAATACCGGCCGTCTGAACCAGTGGCTTTCGGTCATGACCGAGGCGCATCCGCCGCCGGCACCGGGTGGCCGCCGCATCCGTCTGCGCTATATCACGCAGATCAAGACGCGCCCGCCGGCCTTTGTCGTCATGGCGACGCATACCGACAAGATCCCCGATGCCTATTCCCGCTATCTGGTGAACGGCCTGCGTCAGGATTTCGACATGCCGGGTACGCCGATCCGCTTTACCTTCCGCGATCAGGGGCAAAAGAACCCCTACAAAGACAAGGCGTCGAAGATCAACCAGTCGGGCGCTTTGTCCAAACACGCCAAACGCCAAAAGCCGAAGGGCGAATGACCCTCCGGCGCGGGTCTTCTGCGCCATCGGTGACAATCAGGGAAACGGGCGCGATTTCGCGTCCGTTTTCTTTTGCGGTGCCTCCGGATGTTGCTTGCCGCCCGCTAAGTGCTGACACGAACCAGCGCCACGCCGACGAAGGTGATCGACAGCGCCGCCGCCGTCGCAACCGAAGCATCCGTGCCGATGGTCGCGACGATCAGCCCCAACATCCCCCAGATTACCGTGACGCTGAAGCCGAAGGGCGAGCCGAGATGGAGCTGGATATTGGCCGCCGCCACCGCGAGGATCAGCAACGAGACCAGCGCCGCGAGCGTATCCGAAGTGCCCAGACTACGCTCGAGCAGGCTGGCGAAGGCCGCGCAGGTCGCCAGCATCGCCCATCCCGCCAGAATGCCGAGCGAGGTGCTCGACCGGTGGTTCTGCCCAAGGCAGCCGCGTGTCAGGGCCGCGGCCAGCATGGCCGACAGCATGAGCGTGGCCAGAAGAAAGCCGTTGACCGGCTGCGTCTCGAAAATCCAGGGAAAGATTGCCGCGGTCAAAAGTCCGATGGTCACACCGAGAATTTCCAGCATGGGCGCGGGCGGGGCGGGCACGGGCTCCGGCGGGGTGTTGTCGCCATCTAAGGCTGCATTGATGTCGGGGGGCGGCGGTATCAGCAGCCCTTCGGTCAAGGTACGGTCGCGCAGCGGCGCAGGGCTGCGCTCGCGCGGATCATCGGCCACGAACCAGTCCAGCAGCTCCTCGTCCGACGGGGGTGCGGCGGGGATCTCCGGCACGTCGCGCCGCAAAATGCCCAAAATCCGCAGCAGGTAAACGAAAGAGGCGAACCAGACGAGGATCTGCAACCCCCAGAAGATGGGGCCCTTGCTGTGAAGGAAGAACTCCGGCGGCGGAACGCCTGGCGGTGCGGGCGTGGGCATGACGGCGCTATTGCCGAAGGGCTGGGTCTGCGTCTCGATGGAGTTGGGAGTGACGAAGGGGGGCGCGATCTGTCCGACCGTCTCCAGAACCACTGCCTTGGGCGCGAGCGCATAGAGCAGCCCGCTTGCGATGAACAAGCACACCGAGACAAACAAAAGGGCCGAAAGGAGACGTCGCATGGACAAGCAACGCCCGCCTTGCGTGTAAGTTTCACCGGAAGAATACCGGAATCAAAATGTCGCAGCGCTGTGTTGACGCTGCGACACTCTCGAGCCGGTTAGCGGGAAATCAGGCCAGTTGCCCGTCGGGCAGCAGGCGGGTCTTGCCGCGCAGATAGGGATGCAGCGCCTCGGGCAGGGTGACCGAGCCGTCGGCCTGCTGGCCGTTTTCCAAAACCGCGATCAGCGTGCGGCCCACCGCGAGGCCCGAGCCGTTCAGCGTATGGACGAATTCGGGTTTGCCGCCCTCGGTCGGGCGGTAGCGCGCATTCATGCGCCGCGCCTGGAAGTCGCCGCAATAGCTGACCGAGCTGATCTCGCGGTATTTGTTTTGGCCCGGAAGCCAGACCTCGAGGTCATGGGTGATGCGCGCGCCAAAGCCCATGTCGCCCGTGCAGAGCAGCATGGTGCGGTAGGGCAGGCCCAGACGCTCCAGCACGGCCTGCGCCCAGCCGGTCATGCGCGGATGTTCCGCCTCGCCGGTTTCGGCATCGGTGATCGAAACCATCTCGACTTTCTCGAACTGGTGCTGGCGCAGCATGCCCGAGGTGTCGCGGCCCGCGCTGCCCGCTTCCGAGCGGAAACACTGGCTATGGGCGGCCATGCGGCGCGGCAGGCTGGACTGGTCGACGAGATCGCCGTGAACGGTATTGGTCAGCGTGACCTCCGCGGTCGGGATCAGCCACCAGCCTTCGCGGGTCTGATAGCTGTCCTCGCCGAATTTCGGCAGCTGGCCGGTGCCGACCATCATGTCGGAGAGCACCAGAACCGGCGTCCAGGTCTCGGTCAGGCCATGCTCTTCGGCGTGAAGGTCCAGCATGAATTGCGCAAGCGCGCGATGGATGCGGGCAACGCCGGCCTGAAGCAGCACGAAGCGCGCGCCCGAAAGCTTGGCCGCGGTTTCGAAATCCATGCCGGGCTTGACGCCCGCGATCTCGAAATGCTCGACCGGCTGGAAGTCGAAGCTTTTCGGTTCGCCCCAGCGGCGGATCTCGACGTTGTCGTTCTCGTCCTTGCCGAGCGGAACGCTGTCGAGCGGCAGGTTGGGAATGCCCATCAGCAGCTCGCGCAATTCCGTGTCGAGACGCGCGGCCTCGGCCTGCATCGCGGCGATTTCTTCTTTCTTGGCGCTCACGAGGGCGCGCAGACGCTCGAATTCGGCATCATCGCCACGACCTTTCGCGGCACCGGCTTCCTTGCTTGCCTTGTTCTGTTCGGCCTGCGCGGTCTCGGCGGCGGCGATCTGGGCGCGGCGCGCGGAATCGAGCGACAGGATCGACGGCGACAAAGCCTCCAGCCCGCGGCGCGCAAGCGCGGCGTCAAACGAGGTGGGGTTTTCGCGAATGGCGCGGATGTCGTGCATGAAGATGCCTCCTTTTCGAGCCCGGTCCTGTCACATCCGGCCGCATGCCGGACCCGCAATGCCTTAACCCATGGCAGGCATGGGGAAAAGGGATAGCTGGAGCAAAGCCTGCGCGAAAAGCGGCTTTCTTTGGCCTAGCGCGGCAGGGCGCCCGCTTCGGCCATGATGCGCAGCAGATCGGCGCGGAAAAGATCGGCACCGGGATAGCCCTCGATCCGGTCGGCCTCGTGGCCGTGATCGAGAAGGATGAAGGTGGGCGTCGCATAGGGCGCGGCCCCGATCGCCAGACCGTCGGGCCAAGGCCCGTTGATGTCGACCTCGAAGACAGGCGCGATCCGCCCCTCGCGCGAGGCGGGATAGGCCGGCCCGACCTCGCGCCGCCATGCCGCGCAATAGACGCAACCGCGCTGGACGACCATCAGCAGCCGGAACCTTTGGCCCTGCGCTCCGGCCGTGCCGCCCGAAAGCGCCGCGCCGAGCGCCAAAGCGGCCCCGCCCAGAAAGCGCCTCTTGCCGATCGTCACCATGTCTCGCGCTCCGCATCTCGTCCGAGCTTCAGCTAACGCGGGCGCGCGCCCCGCCTCAAGCCCCCGTGCCGATCAAAGCTTTGTGCGCCCAAGCCCCGCGCGGGTCCCGCACTGCCCCCGACTTCCGAGGCTGGCGTTTACTTGTCTTCCATGTCCAAATATCCACCAAAGCAAGAGCGCAACCGGCACGGGGCCGAAAGGCGCGCGGGCACCAACCATTCTCTAGACGGACAAGATCGCGGGGCAGGGGCAAAATGGACGAGCTGTTCGAGGGGCTTTTGGCCGGAAACCGACGCGCTTTGTCGCGCGCGATCACGCTGGTCGAAAGCACGCGGCCCGATCACCGCGCCCGCGCACAGGCGCTTTTGGCGGCGCTTCCCGACCGTCAGGCGCTGCGCATCGGCCTGTCGGGCACGCCGGGCGTCGGCAAATCCACCTTTATCGAGGCTTTCGGCAAGCTCTTGACGGGGCAGGGCCTCAAGGTGGCGGTTCTGGCTGTCGATCCGTCCTCGGCGCGCTCGGGCGGCTCGATTCTGGGCGACAAGACGCGGATGGAGACGCTTTCGCGCGACCCCAACGCCTTCATCCGCCCCTCGCCCTCGCGGACCGAACTGGGCGGCGTCGCCCGCCGCACCCGAGAGGCGGTGCGTCTTTGCGAGGCGGCAGGCTTCGATGTCATCCTGATCGAGACCGTGGGAGTCGGCCAATCCGAGACCTTGGTGGCCGAGATGAGCGATCTCTTCATCCTGCTTCTGGCGCCTGCGGGCGGTGACGAATTGCAGGGCGTCAAACGCGGCATCATGGAGATCGCGGACCTTGTGCTCGTCAACAAGGCCGACGGCGATCTTCTGCCCACCGCGCGGCGCACCGTCGCAGATTACGCGGGCGCTTTGCGGCTGTTGCGCAAGCGCCCCAACGATCCCGAGGGCTTTCCAAAGGCGCTGCCGGTCTCGGCCTATACCGGCGAGGGGCTGGCGCTCGCATGGGAGAATATGGGCTATCTGGTCGATTGGCGGCGCGAGCACGGCCATTTCGATACGGTGCGCGCCGATCAGGCCCGCCATTGGTTCCTCGCCGAATTGCGTGCGGGGCTTCTGGCGCAGCTCGAGGCACCCGCCATCCGGAGAGAGGTTCAAAGGCTGGGCGATGCGGTCGCCGCGGGCGATCTTTCGCCGGGGGATGCGGCCTCGCGCATCCTCGGCCATTTGGCCGAGAGGGGCGGGCAAGCGGGTGGCTAGGGCGCAACCCGATCCTTTGGCCGATCCCGCGGACCGCCATTTGGCGCGGCTGCCCTTTGACCTCGACGCTTTTCTGGCCGCGCAGGTTCCGGCCCCCGCGCGTGCGCCGCTTTCGGCCTGCATGATCGAAACCCCGCTCGGCCGGATGGTCGCGCTTTTTGGCGCGCAGGGGCTCCATCTTCTGGAATTTGCCGACCGTCTGGCTTTGCCCGCATCCATGTCCCGTTTCGCGCGCGGCTATACCCTCGTTTCGGGGCGTCCGCCGCAGGCGGACCGGCTCGAGCGCGACCTCGCGGCCTATTTCGGCGGCAGTGACGCGGGCTTTTCGGTGCCGCTGGTTCTTGGCGGCAATCCCTTTGCCCGCACGGTCTGGCGCGCGTTGCAAACCATCCCTCCGGGCGAGACCCGCAGCTACGGCACGCTTGCGCGGATGATCGGGCGTCCCGAGGCTGTTCGTGCGGTTGCCGCCGCCAACGGCCGCAATGAAATCGCGATTCTGATTCCCTGCCACCGCATCATTGCAGCCGACGGCAGCCTGACCGGATATGGTGGTGGTATCGCAAGAAAACGCGGTTTATTGGCATTGGAAGCCGGAATTGGCGGCGGGAAATCGGGCGAATCCTCTTGACGCCCCAGCCACGAGACCGTATTCCCACGCAAATAGATTTCCGGGCGCTGCCTCGCGGCGCCTTTTGATATTGCGGGCTCCCGCCCGTCCAGATGCGAAACGAAGGAACACGAACATGTCGCGCGTTTGCGAACTGACCGGCAAGGGCCCGATGAGCGGGAACAACGTTAGCCATGCCAACAACAAAACCCGCCGCCGCTTCTTGCCGAACCTGAACGAGGTCTCGCTGATCTCCGACAAACTCGGCCGCAGCTTCTCGCTGCGTATCTCGGCAGCTGCGCTGCGCTCGGTCGACCACCGTGGTGGTTTCGACGCTTTCCTCGCGAAAGCCAAAGACGCCGAGCTGTCGGACCGCGCCCTGAAAATCAAGCGCGAGCTGAGCAAAGCCTGATTGCTGCGGATCTTGGTCCAAAGCCGGATTTGACGAAAACCCCGCCCCTGTGGCGGGGTTTTTGCATTCGCGGGGCTGTCGTTGCCGGCCACGGAGCCGGAACCGCTGCGGCGCGGCCTGCGACAAGAACGGGGATGCATCCGCCTGTGAGCGGCCCTAAACTGCGACCATGATGCCCGCGATGCGCCTTGTCCTGATTCTCGTTCTGGTCCTCACCGGCCAGACCTTGGCCGCCGCGCGCGGTCAGGCGCAGATTGCGGGCGAGATGGTGCTTTGCGCGGGCGAGTTCACCATGCGCGTCACCGTCGATGCCGAAGGCAATCCGGTCGAGCGCGTCACGATCTGCCCCGATATGGCGCCGAGCTTGATGCAGGCGGTGGCGCTTGGCGCTGATTTCACGCCTCCCGAGCGCGCGGCCCATGCCTTCCGGCCCCGCCCTTTGACGCTGTCCCATGCCGAGCCCGAGGCGATTCCCGCCCAGGCGCGCGATCCTCCGTTTCTGTCCGCGATCTGATGCAACACCGGATATGAACGAGGAGAGATGATGATGTTCAAACCCACCCTGACCGCTTTCGCCGTCATGATGCCCGCTTTCGCTTTCGCGCAGACCGCCAATGCACCGGTCTCGGTCACCGAGGCTTTCGCGCGTTCGAGCAACCCGAAATCCGGCGCGGCCTATATGGTTTTGACCAATGACGGCACCAGCGCCTGTACGCTTGCAGGGATCGCGACCGATCTGGCCGACAGGGCGGAGCTGCATACGATGCGCGACGAAAACGGCGTGATGAAGATGATGCCTGCCGATCCTTTGGTGCTCGAACCCGCGACCAGCCACAAGCTCGCGCGCGGTGGAGACCATGTCATGCTGATGGGCATTCACGAGCCGCTGGTGCAGGGCCAGATGATCCCTTTGACCTTCGATTTCGGCGATTGCGGCACGCTGAATGCCGAAGTCATGGTCAATAACGAAACCGCCCCCGGCGCGCATGGTGCGGGGCATGGTGCGGGTCACGGGGCTCCCGTCGCGCCCGCCTCGGAGCATTCGGGTCATTAAGCGCCGCCCTCCGGCGATTGTCGGGTTGGGGCAGGCAGGGACCGCGCGGGCTTAGGGGCCGGCGCGGTCCTTTTCATTCTGCGCGCGGGTCTTGGCGATCAGGGCAAGAACCTGCGGCCCCAGCCCCTGTGCTATTGCCTGCTCGACCCCTTTGGCCGACAGATGCAGGCCGTCCTTTTGCAGATGCTCTGCGGCTCCGGCCCCTGTTTTCGGCCCCGAGGCCGCCCAAACCGGCGCATAGAGATCGGGCAGAAGCAGGGTCTCGTGGCGCGCGGCGAGCCTGTGCCACATCGCGGCGATATCGTCGGGGCTGATGCCCTGCATCGTCTTGGGCGGGGTGATCCCCACCAGAAGGACCGGCCGTCCGCCCGCTTTGGCCTGACGGATGATCACATCGAGGTTCTTTTCGATATCGGGCAGCGCCCAGCCCATCAGGAAATCATTGGCGCCCAGCTCGACCACGACCGCATCGGGGCGGTGGCGCAGCGCCCATTTGATGCGGATGCGCCCGCCATAGCTGGTATCGCCGGTCAGCCCCGCATTGATCGCCTGCGCATCCGCACCTTGCGCATCGAGCCAGCGTTGAAGCTGCGCGACAAGGCCCTGATCGGGCGGAAGGCCGTAGCCCTCGGTCAGGCTGTCGCCGAAAACGAGAATGCGGATCGGCCGGTTCGCTTCATCCTTCGCGGAAGAAAGGGGGACATGTCCGGTCCGCGCCTTTGGCGGGGCGGCGGGGGTGATGGTCAGGCCGCTTCCGTCTTGGGCATGGCCTGCCCCGCTCGAGACCAGCGGGGCAAGGACCAGCGCGACAAAAGCCGCGCCGGTTATCGTTGCAAGCCTTCTCATCCGGCGCGCTTCAGGCGCAGCGCATTGGCGACCACGAAGACCGAGGACAGCGCCATCGCACCTGCCGCAAGCATCGGCGAGAGCTGCGGGCCGCCGAAGGGCACCAGAACGCCCATCGCGACGGGAATCAGCGCGACGTTGTATCCGAAGGCCCAGAACAGGTTCTGCCGGATATTGCTCATGACCGAACGGCTCAGCCGCAGGGCGCGCACGACCCCCATCGGATCGCCGCCGACCAGAACGACCTCGGCCGATTCGATGGCGACATCGGTGCCTGTGCCGATCGCGATGCCGGTTTCGGCCGCGGCGAGAGCGGGGGCGTCGTTGATCCCGTCACCGACAAAGACGGTGCCCGTGCCGAAATCGCGGATCGCCTTCAGCTTGCCTTCGGGCAGGACGCCTCCCATGACGCGGTCGATGCCGAGCTGGCGCCCGACCGCTTCCGCCGTGGCTTGCGTATCGCCCGAGATCATCGCGGTTTCGACCCCGAGCTCGTGGAGCGCGGCAATCGTGGCGACCGCCTCGGGGCGGACCGGATCGGCAAGCGCCATGACCGCGACATGGGCGCCGTCGACCACGAGATGCGTCGGCGTCGCGGCCTTGGTGGCGAAATCCTGCGCTTTGGCGAGCAAGGCGGGATCGGGCGCGATCCCCGCCTGTTCCAGCGCGGCGGGGTTGCCGATCAGGATCTCGTGGCCGTCGACCTTGGCGCTCAGACCGCGTCCGGTCGAGGTCTGAACCCCGGAGGGCTCGGGCAGGGTGATGCCTTCCTCTTTGGCCGCACGCACGATCGCAGCCGCCAGAGGATGCTCGGAGCGGCTCTCGGCCGAAGCGGCAAGGCGCAGGGCCTCGGCGCGCGGAACGCTGCTTTGCGCCGAGATCTCGATCCCGACCAAAGCGGGGCGGCCCTGCGTCAGCGTGCCGGTTTTGTCGAAACCCACGATGCGCGCATCCGACAGGCGCTGCAGCGCATCGCCGCGCCGGAAGAGGACGCCCAGTTCCGCACCGCGGCCCGTGCCGACCATGATCGAGACAGGAACCGCAAGTCCCATCGCACAGGGGCAGGCGATGATCAGGACCGAGATCGCGGCCACGAGGGCCGGTGCCAGCGCGGGGGCGGGCGCAAAGACCATCCAGAGCGCGAAGGTCAAAAGCGCGAGGCCGATCACCACCGGCACGAAGATCGCGGTAATTTTGTCGACCATGGCCTGAACCGGAAGTTTCGCGGCCTGCGCATCCTCGACCATGCGGATGATACGGGCGAGCGCGGTATCGCCGCCGGTCGCAGTGACGCGGAAACTCAGTGCCGATGTGCCGTTGACCGTGCCGCCGGTGACGCGCGCGCCTGCCGCCTTCTCGACGGGGACGGGCTCTCCGGTCAGCATCGATTCGTCGATGAGGCCACGCCCTTCGGTGACGATTCCATCGACGGCCACCCGCTCGCCGGGGGCGAGACGGACGATATCGCCGGGTTTGAGATCAGCGACCGGCATGGTCACGACCTGACCGTCACGCTCGACGCTGGCGGTATCGGGCGCGAGCTCGACCAGTTTGCGGATCGCGTCCGAGGCCTGCCCCTTGGCGCGCGCCTCGAGCCAGCGGCCGAGCAGGATCAGCGTCACGATGACGGCGGCTGCCTCGAAATAGACGTAGCGCGATTGCTCGGGCAAAAGCGCGGGCAGGAAAGTCGCGATGGTCGAGTAAAGCATCGCCGCTCCCGAACCCAGCGCCACGAGGCTGTTCATCTCTGGCGCGCCGCGCAGCAGGGCAGGAATGCCGAGCTTGAAGAAGACGCGGCCCGGCCAGACAAGCACCGCCAGCGTCAGCACGAACTGCATCAGCCAGATGTTTTGCGTGCCGAACGTGACATGCAGCCAGTGGTGGAAGGCGGGCAGCAGATGGCCGCCCATCTCGGTCACGAAGACCGGCAGGGTCAGGATCAGCGCAATCAGAAAGTTGCGTTTGATCTTTTGCGCATCATCGTCGTGATTGTGGCTATGGGCGGCGATGCGCGTCGGATCCTCGCGGCGCAGGGTGCTGGCATAGCCTTTGGCGGTGACGATATCGGCCAGATGCTGCGGCAGTACCGACGGATCGTGATTGACCGTCGCGACGCCGGTCGCGAGGTTGACAACCGCCTCGGTGACGCCGGGAACGGCCCTGAGCGCCTTTTCGACGCGGCCGACACAGGAGGCACAAGTCATGCCGGTGACATCAAGGCGCGATTCGCGCGGCGCGGCAGGATAGCCGAGCTTGCCGAGCGTCGCGGTGACATCGGCCAGCGCTGCGGGATCGTCGAGGCGCATGGTCGCGCGGCCCGTCGCCAGATTGACGCGGGGATCGCTGATGCCGGGAAGGGCCTTCAGCGCTTTCTCGACGCGGCCGACGCAAGAGGCGCAGCTCATGCCGGTCACGTTCAGCTCGACCTCGGGGCCGGCTGTTGCATCCGGTCCGTCATGGCCGTGTGCGGTATGGGCGGGAGTTTTAGGAAGCGTATCCATATCTTTTTCCTGTTCCGAAAGCTGGGTTCAGCGGTTCAGACAGGAAAGCCGGCGGCGCTTGCGGGCGTCGGGGCAAGGCACGCGGCCTTTGTTCCTTGAGCAGGGTTTGCAACCGGCTCGAGCCCGGATGGGGCACATTCTCGGTGGGCATCAAGGGGTCGAGGGCAAGGCTCAGGCGGGCCAGACGCGGACGGGCCGCAATATGGCAACGGCAGCTTCGCCCGCCACGGCCACGGCACAAATGGCCCGGACGCGCCAAGGCACGACGCCGGTGCGCTGGGCAGTGGCGCGCCTGTCCCTCGCAGGACGGCTGAAGCGGGCATTCGGTTCTGGTCATGGTCATTCCACCTGATGCCTTAAAGCTAGTGACACCGGCGCAACGTTTCAACCATCCAGGGGCTCCGTCACGTTGCTTTGAGTTGAAACAGGCAAAAC
Source organism: Paracoccus cavernae (assembly GCF_042430175.1). NCBI lineage: Bacteria > Pseudomonadati > Pseudomonadota > Alphaproteobacteria > Rhodobacterales > Paracoccaceae > Paracoccus > Paracoccus cavernae. Next base: position 123,303 of record NZ_JBHMDZ010000049.1, read on the forward strand.
TTGCCTATAGGCGAAAGGAAAGACCACAAGAGATTGCAGGACAAGACATGAACCGTCGCCAGATTTTGATGCTCTCCGCTTCGCTGATCGCCGCGCCGTCGCTGGTTTTTGCCCAGCAAGGCCTGCCCGCCGCGCCGCGCGCCAATGCCGCGCCGACGCCTGCGCGTGATCCCTATGCTCCGGTGGAAGTCGCGATCCGTCCCGATTTCGAGGTCGGCAGCATTGTCGTCGTCTCCAAGGATTACTTCCTCTACCACGTCATCGCACCGGGCCGCGCGGTCCGCTACGGCGTCGCCGTCGGCAAGGCCGAACTGGTCTGGCGCGGCAAGGCGACCATCGGGCGCAAGACCGAATGGCCGAGCTGGACGCCCACGCAGGCGATGATCAAGCGCAACCCCGGCCAATATGCCAAATGGTCGGACGGCATGCCCGGCGGCCCGCAGAACCCGCTCGGGGCGCGTGCGCTTTACCTCTATGACGCGCGCGGCAACGATACCGCGATCCGCATCCACGGCACGACCGAGCCGAATTCGATCGGGCGTTCGGTGTCTAACGGCTGCATCCGCATGCGCAACGAGGCGGTGATGGATCTGTTCGAGCAGGTCCCGCTGGGAACGCCGGTCTACGTTTACTGATTCCGGAACGGCCCGGCCGCTATGGCTTTGAAACTCGATCAGGTTCTGGACCCCGCTCTGGCGGGGTTCGACACGATTATCGACGTCCGCTCGCCCTCGGAATTCGCCGAGGACCATCTACCGGGCGCGATCAACCTGCCCGTGCTCGATGACGAGCAGCGCGCGCAGGTCGGAACCATTTACAAGCAAATCTCGCCTTTCGATGCCCGCAAACTGGGCGGCGCGCTGGTTGCGGCCAATGCGGCGCGCCATATTTCGGGCGCTCTGGCCGACAAGCCGGGCGGCTGGAAGCCGTTGGTTTACTGCTGGCGCGGCGGGCAGCGCTCGGGCTCTTTCGCGATGATCCTCAGCCAGATCGGCTGGCGCGCGGAAAAGATCGAGGGCGGTTACAAAAGCTGGCGCGCGCAGGTCGTGCGGCGTGTGGCCGAACTGCCGGTGCTCTCGCCCGTGGTGGTCATCGACGGCAATACCGGCAGCGCCAAGACGGAGATCCTCCAGCGCCTCGCTTTGCGTGGCCATCAGGTCATCGACCTCGAAGGTCTGGCGCATCATCGCGGCAGCCTGTTCGGCGGTCTTGCGGGCGGGCAGCCCTCGCAGAAGATGTTCGAGGGGCGTCTGGCGGCAGCGCTCGAAAGCCTCGATCCGGCGCGGCCGGTGCTGATGGAGGCCGAAAGCTCGCGTGTGGGCGATCTTTCGGTGCCGCGCTCGGTCTGGAAGGCGCTGATCACGGCGCCGCGTCTGCATCTCGACGTGCCGGTCGACGAGCGTGCGCGTTACATCGCGCGGGGCTACGGCGATATCGCCGCCGATCCCGCGCAACTGGCTGCGATCATCGAGAGGTTGAGGCCGCTCCATCCTGCCGCGCGGATCGGCGATTGGTTCGAAAGGATCGATGCGCAGGATTGGGAGAGCCTCGCTTTGGGGCTGATGCGCGACCATTACGATCCGCGCTACAACAGCCACCGCGCGCGCCATGACGAGGGCAGGGGCGCGACGGTCGCGCTCGGGGGCCTCGGCGATCTCGATGCGGCGACGGATGCGGTCGAGGCGGCTTTGGCCGCGATGGCTCGGCGGTCCTGAGCTAAGGGGCGACCGGAACGGCGAAGCCGTCTAAAGCCCGTCGCGCAGGAAACGGCGCAGGATTTTCTCCAGTTTCGCGGCACCGATCGGGGCCATGGCTTTGGTGTGGTCGTGGCTGATCGCCTCGTCGCTCAGCCCCGCGCCCATATTGGTCACGACGGAAATGGCGGCGCAGCGCAGCCCGAGAAAGCGGCCCAGAATGATTTCGGGTACGGTCGACATGCCGACCGCATCCGCGCCGAGAACGCGCGCGGCGCGGATTTCGGCGGGCGTCTCGAAGGAAGGCCCCGAGAACCAGCAATAGACTCCTTCGGGCAGATCCACGCCCTCGGCCCTGGCTGATGCGGCAAGACCCGCGCGGATTTCAGGGTCATGGGCCGTGGTCATCGGCACGAAACGCGCCTCGGTCGTTTCGCCGATCAACGGGTTGGTGCCGGCGAAGGCGATATGGTCGGACAGCAGCATGACCGAGCCGGGCTGCATGTCGTCGCGCAGTGATCCCGCCGCATTGGTCAGCAGCAGTTTGGTGCAGCCAAGTGCCTTCAGCACCTCGAGCGGCAGACGCATCGCATCGGCGCGTCCGCTTTCATAGTAATGCGCGCGGCCGGCGAAAACCGCGACGCGGCGGCCCTCAAGCGTGCCGATCACGAGCTGCGGCACATGGCCCGAGACGCCCGCATGGGGGAAGCCCGCCAGTGCCGAATAGGGGATCGCCACGCCCTCGACCGCCTGCGCGAGATGGCCGAGACCCGAACCAAGCACCAACCCGTATTCGGGCGGCTCGTCGCCCGCTCGGTCGCGGATCAGGCGGGCAAGCTCAACGCTCTTTGACATAGGGCTCTCCTCCGGCGCGGGGCGGAATGGCGCGGCCGACAAAGCCCGCAAGGATGATCACGGTCAGGATATAGGGCAGCGCGTTCATGAACATCGAAGGCACGGTGACCGGCCCCAGCACGAGATCGGGGAAGCGGTTGGCGACGGCCTCCATCAGGCCGAACAGGAAGGTTGCGAACAAAGCGTACCACGGCCGCCATTTCGCGAAAATCAGAGCGGCGAGCGCGATGTAGCCGCGACCGGCGGTCATCTCGCGCACGAAACCGGCCGAAAGCGCGGTCGAGAGATAGGCACCGGCAAGCCCGCAGAGAATGCCGCAGATGATCACCGCGCCATAGCGCATCCGCGTGACCGAAACGCCGGCGGTATCGACGGATGCGGGGTTCTCGCCCACCGCGCGCAGGCGCAGGCCGAAGCGCGTGCGGTAAAGCAGCCAAGCGGTCGCGGGGACGCAGAGAAAGGCGATATAGACAAGGATCGTATGGCCCGAGATCAGGTCGGCATAGATGCGCCCCACCACCGGCACATCGCGCAGCCGGTCGGCGAAGGGCAGGGTGATCTCGCGAAACCGCGCCGCGCCTTCGAGCGAGGGGGTGCGTCCGCCGAGCCCGAAGATCCTTTGCCCCAAGAGCACCGTCAGCCCCGAGGCGAGGAAGTTGATCGCCACCCCCGAAATCAGCTGGTTGCCGCGGAATGTGATCGAGGCCGCGCCGTGGATCAGCGCCATGGCAAGCGCGCCCGAAACCCCCGCGACCAGCCCCAGCCAAGCGCTGCCGGTGGCATAAGCGACCGAGGCGGAGACGAAGGCCGCCATCAGCATCTTGCCTTCCAGTCCGATGTCGAAGACCCCCGCGCGCTCCGAATAAAGCCCCGCAAGGCAGGCGAAAAGCAGAGGCGTCATCAGGCGGATGGCGCTGTCGAGGATCTGAAGAAGCGTGTTGAAATCCATCACTCGGCCTTCCCTTTGCGGCCGGCCGCGAACAGCCGTTCGAGCGGTATGCGCACCATATTGTCCAAAGCGCCGGTGAACAGGATCACGAGGGCCTGAATGACGGTGATCAGCTCGCGCGGGATCGAGGTCCACAGCGCCAGCTCGCCGCCGCCCTGATAAAGAAAACCGAACAAAAGCGCGGCCAGCAGGACGCCGAACGGGTGGTTGCGGCCCATCAGCGCCACGGCGATGCCGATGAAGCCGGCCCCTTCGACCGAGTTCATGACCAGACGTTCCGCCTCGCCCATGACGTTGTTGGTGGCCATCAGACCGGCCAGACCGCCCGAGATCAGCATGGCGACAATGGTGATGCGCACCGGCGAGATACCGGCGTAAAGCGCGGCAGGCTCGGATTTTCCGAAGGCGCGGATCTCGTAGCCGAGCCGCGTACGCCAGATCAGGAACCAGACCGCCACACAGGCGGCAAGCGCGATGATCAGCGTGACGTTGGCGGGGGTATGCTCGCCCCAATCAAGTCCGAGACCGGCGAGGATTTCGCTGATCGAAGGCAGATGCACGCTTTCGGGAAAACGCGGCGTGGCGGGGTCCATGCTGCCCAAGGGACGCAGCTTGTTCACCAGCAGGTAGTTCAAAAGCGCGGCGGCGATGAAGTTGAACATGATCGTCGTGATCACGATATGGCTGCCGCGTTTGGCCTGAAGCCATGCGGGGATCAGCGCCCAGAGCGCGCCGAAAGCCGCCCCTGCCAGCGCCGCACCGACCAGCGCCAGCGACCAATGCGGCCAAGGCAGATAGAGGCAGGCCAAAGCCACGCCCAGACCGCCAAGCGTCGCCTGGCCCTCGCCCCCGATATTGAACAGCCCCGCGTGATAGGCGACCGCGACCGCAAGGCCGGTGAAAATGAAATTCGTCGCGTAATACAACGTAAACCCCCAGCCGTAGCTGGAGCCGAGCGCGCCCGTCACCATGACCTTGAGCGCCTCCCACGGGTTTTCCCCGATCGCGAGGATGACCAGCCCCGAGATGATGAAGGCAAGCAAAAGAGACAAAAGCGGAGTCAGGACGACATCCGCCCATTTCGGCATTTTCTCCATCAGGGGCGGTCTCCGGAGGAAGGTTGGGCGGCACCGTTCGCGGCACGCAATGCGGCGGGCAGCAGGGCGGCATTGGCCGGATCGGCAGGATCAAGCCCCGCCATGAGGCAGCCGAGATCGGTCGAGCTGGTCTTTTGCGGGTCGCGCTCGCCCATGATGCTTCCGTCGAACATCACGGCGATGCGGTCGGAAAGCGCGCGGATCTCGTCCAGCTCGACCGAGACCAGAAGCACGGCTTTGCCCATGTCGCGCAGCTCGATAATGCGTTTGTGGATGAATTCGATCGCGCCGATATCCACCCCCCGCGTCGGCTGGCCGACGAGCAACAGATCGGGATTGCGCTCGATCTCGCGGGCGACGACGATTTTTTGCTGGTTCCCGCCCGAGAAATTCTTGGCGGCAAGATCTGCATCGGGGGGGCGGACGTCGAAACGCGCGATCTTGGCTTCGGCATCGGCGCGGATCGCCTTGTTGTCCATCAAAAGCCCCGCGTTGAACTCGGGCGCGTCCTGATAGCCGAAAGCGACGTTCTCCCAAGCCGAAAAATCCATGATCAGCCCCTGGATCTGGCGATCCTCGGGGACATGGCCGATATGGGCGCGGCGGCGTTCGCGCGCATTGGCGGCATGGCCGCTCAGGGGCAGGGGGGTGCCGTTGATCAGGATCTCGCCCGTGATCTTTGCGCCCAGTTCGGGATATCCGCCGAGGATTTCGAGCAGCTGGGTCTGGCCGTTGCCGCTGACGCCCGCAAAGCCCAGAACCTCGCCGGCATGAATGGTGAAACTGACGCCGCGCAGACGCTCCACGCCGTCGCGGTCGGTCATGGCGAGGTTGCGCACTTCGAGGATCGGCGCGCCGGGTTTGGCCGGCGTTTTCGCGACATTGAGCAAAACCTTGCGTCCGACCATCAGCTCGGCCAGCTCTTCGGGGCTGGTTTCGGCGGTCTTGACCGAAGCCACCATCTGCCCGCGCCGCATGACCGAGACATTGTCGGTGACCGACATGATCTCGCGCAGCTTGTGGGTGATGAGGATGATGGTTTTCCCCTCTTTGCGCAGACCTTCGAGGATGCGGAAAAGATGATCGGCCTCGGCGGGGGTCAGCACGCCGGTCGGCTCGTCGAGGATGAGGATATCGGCCTGACGATACAGCGCCTTGAGGATCTCCACGCGCTGTTGGTGCCCGACCGAGAGCTCCTGGATCAGAGCGTCGGGATCGACCTGCAGCTCGTATTCCTGCGCCAGCCGTTTCAGCTCGCGGCGCGCGCGGCCGAGCGAGGGGCGCAACAGGCGGCCGTCCTCCGCGCCGAGGATGATGTTCTCGAGAACGGTGAAATTCTGGACCAGTTTGAAGTGCTGGAAGACCATGCCGATGCCGGCGCGGATCGCGGTCTGGCTGTCGGAAATGGTGATCGGTTCGCCGTTGATCAGGATTTCGCCGGAATCGGGGCGGTAAAATCCGTAGAGGATCGACATCAGGGTCGATTTCCCAGCGCCGTTTTCGCCGATGATGCCGTGGATCGTCCCGCGCGGCACGCGCAGGTCGATCCCCTTGTTGGCATGAACGGGACCGAAGGATTTCGAGATCCCGCGCAGTTCGATGGCATAGTCGCCAGCCCCGCCCGGAGCCGGTTGCAGCCCTGCCGAGGCCTGCCCCGCTGTTGCGGGATGTGTCGGGCCGGTTTCGGCAGGGCCGGTCATTACTGCACCGGACAGGTGTTGTCGGTCATGTAGTCATGGGGCGTGATCGCGCCGCTGGTGATCTCGGCCGTGACCTTTTCGATCGCAGCGGTCATTTCGGGGGTGATCAGCGGGGCGTTGAATTCGTCCATCGCCAGCGAAACGCCGTCCGATTTCAGATCCATCACGCGGATGCCCGGCTCGACCTCCGCGCCGGCCTTGAAAGCGTCGTAGACCGAATTGTCGACGCGCTTGACCATCGAGGTCAGCATTTTGCCCGGATGCATGAAGTTCTGGTTGCTGTCGACGCCGATCGAGAGGATGCCCTCGTCCGCAGCAGCCTGAAGCACGCCGATGCCGGTGCCGCCCGCAGCCGCATAGATCACGTCCGCGCCTTGCGATTTCTGCGCCTTCGCAAGCTCGCCGCCCTTGACCGGATCGTTCCAGGCCGCAGGGGTGGTGCCGGTATAGTTGATCAGGACTTTGGCGTCGGGATTGGTCGCTTTGACGCCCTGCGCATAGCCACATTCGAATTTGTGGATCAGGGGGACGTCCATGCCGCCGATAAAGCCGACCGTGCCGGTTTTCGATGCCATGGCCGCCAGAACGCCGGCGAGATAGCTGCCTTCGGGCTCGGCAAAGATCACCGACTGGACGTTGGGCTGTTCGACCACGGTGTCGATGATGACGAATTTGGTTTCGGGATAGTCGGGCGCGATCTTGGTCAGGACCTCGCCAAAGGCGAAGCCGGTCATCACGATCGGGTTCGCGCCGGTTTCGGCAAGGCGGCGGAGCGCCTGTTCGCGCTGGGCCTCGGACTGCATTTCCAGCTCTTTATAGCTGCCGCCGGTCTCGGCCTTCCATTGTTCGGCACCGCGATAGGCGGCCTCGTTGAAGGATTTGTCGAACTTCCCGCCGAGATCGAAAATCAGGGCCGGATCGGCCGAAGCAACGACTGGCGAGAGGCACAATGCGGCCGCGCCGGCCAGCAGAGACTTCATCAAAGACATGGGGACCTCATTCAGAAAGGCAGACAAAAAGCGGATGATTCCGCGCCATTAGTCTGAATTTGGGCGCAGGCGCCACACGGCGTCAACAGGGATTATGGCGCGTCGAGCAGGTGCTCGAGGATCAGGGCGTCAATTCCCGCCGCGTAATAGTTGCGCCGCCGGCCCGCTTTCACCCAGCCTGCCTTGGCGTAAAGGGCCTGCGCCGCGAGATTGTCCGATGCGACCTCGAGAAAGGCGCGCTCGGCGGCGCGGCTTCTTGCCTCGGCATGAAAGGCGCCGAGCAGGGCCGTGCCGCTGCCGCCGCGCCGCATTTCGGGGGCGACGGCAAGGGTCAGAAGCTCCGCCTCTCCGGCAATGGCGCGGCCGATCAGGAAACCGTCCGGACGGGTCAGCAAGAAGCATCCCGCCGATTGCAGGATGCTTTCGATTTCGGCTTGGGACCAAGGACGGGGATGGGCGGGAAAAGAGCGCGCATGGATCAGCGCGAGCGCGGCCATATCGACCCCGCTCAGGCCTTCGCGGATGCCGTTTCCGTGGGCGGTGGGCTGCCCCGACGGCTGTCCCGTCGGATCCTGCGTTGCGACAACCTGCGTCACGACAAGATGAGCGGGCCCGAATCGCGGGCTGGCGCGGCATCGGCGGGGCGCAGATAGATCGGTGCGGGGCGCGGCTGCTCGGTGCCCAGACGCGAGAGCGCCAGATGGGCGACGCCTTCGGCAATGGCCGTGTGATGCGCCTCGGCAGGGCCGTCGGGCAAAAGATCGGCGGGGGTCGAGGCAGGATCGCTCAGCGGGCCTTGGGGGCCGAAGTCCTGCCAGATGACCTCGCCCGCGCGGGCGGGGATCACGATGCGGCAGGGGCGACGCTGCCCCCATGCACGGGCCTCGCAGGCGCCGATGCCGATCGCGGGAATGTTGAGGGCGAGCGCAAGGCCGCGCGCGGCCGCTACGGCAATGCGGATGCCGGTGAAATTGCCCGGTCCGGTGCCGACGCCGAGCACGGAAAGGTCGGTCCACTTCAGACCGGCCTCGTCGAGCACTTCTTGCAGCAGGGGCAGAAGATGCTCCGCCTGACCGCGCGCCATGTCGACATGGCGCGAGACCACGACCTTGTCGCCGCATATCAAAGCGGCCGCGCAATGCGCGGCCGATGTGTCGAAGCCCAGAGCGTAATCAGCCAACGGGACGAACCTCTGTCACTTCGGGGATATAATGGCGCAGCAGGTTCTCGATCCCCATTTTCAGCGTCAGGGTCGAGGAGGGGCAACCGGCGCAAGCGCCCTGCATGTGCAGATAGACAACGCCGCGGTCGAAGCCGTGGAAGGTGATGTCGCCGCCATCCTGCGCCACCGCGGGGCGGACGCGCGTGTCGAGGAGTTCCTTGATCTGCTCGACGATCTCGCCGTCGGGGCCGTCATGGGCGGAATGGCCGCCGGTTGCGGCACTGCCTTCGATCGCTGCGGCACCCGATTGGAAATGCTCCATCACGGCGCCCAGAACGGAAGGTTTCAGATGGTCCCAGACCACCGAATCATTCTTGGTGACGGTGATGAAATCCGAGCCGAGAAAAACGCCGGCAACGCCGTTGATGGCGAAAATGCGGCGCGCCAGCGGGCTGGTCGCTGCGGCCTCGGCCGTGGGGAAATCTGCGGTACCCTGACCAAGAACGGTCTCGCCCGGAAGAAACTTCAGCGTGGCGGGGTTCGGGGTGGTTTCGGTCTGGATGAACATGGCGGCTCCTTTCGCCAAGATATGGGGATCTCGGGGGCCTCAAGTCAAGCGCCGGACGGGTAAAATGGCCCCTTTTGCCGCAAGCGCGGGTTGTGCCGCCTTTTGCTGCCTCCGACCGCCATGCGGCGGGGCATTGCGGCACCGGACGCGCCCTCAGGTGATCTGTTCGAGCCGCTCGCGGCTTATGTCGCCCGGCACGATGGTCACGGGGCAGGGCAGGGTCGGAATTTCGCGCAAAAGCCGCGTGATCAGCGGGCCCGGTCCCGAGCTCTCGCTCGAGGCGGCAAGCACCACGACGCCGATTTCGGGATCGGCCGAGATCTGCGCCAGCAACTCGGTCGCGGGATCACCCTCGCGCACCACCAGCTCGGGATCGACGCCGGGGCGGTCGCGCATCCATTTGGCGAAAACCTCGAAATGGGCGGCGATCCGTTCATAGGCCTCGGCGCGCATCACATCGGCCACGCCCATGCCATGCTGGATCTCGCCCGCAGGTATCACCGCGAGGACCTGCACCCCGCCATTGGTCTTGGCCGCACGCATCGCCGCAAAGCGGATCGCGTTGAGGCATTCGCGCGTATCGTCCAGCACCACCAGAAGTTTGCGCATCCGTGCCTCGTTTTTGGTATCGGTTGAGCAAAGACTGGCCGAAAGGACACGGTCGTTCAAGGACTCGCGTTAATCATGTTTCCAATCATTTGCTTTTATTGGGTGGTGTGTTACCGCGGTTTTGTCGACAAGCGACACCTGTACCGAGGGATGACGTGACTATTCAGCACGATTGGGATCGGGCCGGAAGCCAGACGGTAACGCCACTGAAAAGTGTCGATCTCGATTGGGTTGGCGGCAACGAGAAAGGCGGGATGACCTTCCGCAAACGTGCGTTTGACGTGGTCTTCGCGCTTATCCTGCTGATTCCGCTGTCTTTCGTCATGGCAATCGTCGCTGTGGTCCTGCTGGTCATGCAGGGTCGCCCGATCCTTTACGTCGCGCCGCGCATGCGTGCGCCCGGGCAATCCTTCGATCTTCTGAAATTCCGCACCATGCTGCTCGAGGAAACCGATTCGGGCGCGACAGGTGCACATAAAAACTGGCGTATCACCAAGGTCGGCCGCTTTCTGCGCCGCACCCGTATCGACGAATTGCCCCAGCTTTTCAATATCTTGAAGGGCGATATGAGCTTTGTCGGTCCGCGCCCGCCGCTGCGCGAATTCGTCGAGCGTTTCCCCGTCCAATATGCGCAGGTCCTGCGCAACCGTCCGGGCGTGACCGGCCTTGCCACCATGATCTACCACGCCCACGAGGACGGGATCATGGCGCGCTGCCAGACGGCGGAGGCCACCGAAGAGGCCTATTACCGCCGCTGCCTGCCCACCAAACTGCGCATCGACATGATCTATCTGCGCCGCGCCCGTCTGCGCGTCGATTTGTGGATCATCATGAATACGGTGATGACGGTGATTCTTCCCAATTGGGAGGGTCGCGGTCCCTGCCGCCGTTCGATGAAAGCCGCGGCCGAGCGTAGCAAGGCAGCCTCGAAAGCGGGAAAGAAGCAGGCGGCGAACGCCAAGACAACCACCAAGACGGGCGAGAACAAAGCGGGCTGATTTCAGCCCTTTTTTCTTGCCTGCGGGCGTCCCGTCACAGACGGTCACTTCCCTTCCGCCATCCCGACATCAGAAGCTGTTCGCTGCGCGGCTCGGCATCGTCAATCGGCAAAGACCTGATCCGCGCCGCCCGCATTGCGGGCAGGATCAAAGGGATCTTCGGGATAGACCGCTCCCATCAGATACAGCCCCTGCGGCGGGCAGACCGGCCCGCATGCCGCGCGGTCGCGTGCAGCCAGCGCGGTCGCGACCTGATCGGGGTGCCAGCTTCCTGCACCCACCCGTTCGAGCGTACCGACGATCGAGCGCACCTGATTGTGCAGAAATGACCGCGCCTCGAGGCGGAACTGGTATTCGCGGCCCGAGGGCAGGGCGATCTCGGTGATCTCGATCCGGTCGATGGATTTCACCGGACTGGCCGCCTGACACATGGTCGAGCGGAAGGTTGTGAAGTCGTGTTTGCCGATCAGATGGGCCGCGCCCGCGCGCATTGCCTCTGCGTCAAGCGGGTTGAGCACCTGCCAGACTTTGCCGCGTTCATGGGTGACGGGCGCGCGCCGCGCCACCAGCCGGAACAGATACTTCCGCCCCACGGCCGAGAAACGCGCGTGGAAATCCTCGGTGACGCGGGCTGCGGCGGTGATCGCGATCGGATCGGGCTTGAGATGCCAGTTGAGGGCCTGTGACAGCCGGAAGGGCTCCCAATCCGCGGCGAGATCGGCATGGGCGACCTGACCCATGGCGTGGACGCCGGCATCGGTGCGCCCCGCAGCGGCTATCCGGGCGCCTGCGGCAAAGCCCGGATCGAGGCGGGCCAAGGCGGCCTCGATCTGGCCCTGTACGCTGGCATGTGCGGCCTGTGCCTGCCAGCCCGCGAAGGGCAGGCCGTCATATTCGATCTTGAGCGCGTAACGCGGCATTTGGAGAGATGGTCCTGTTGGTGCTGGGGTCAGCGCGGCTCGCGGTCGCGATCCTTGTTCGGCATGACGAGATTGCCCGGCACATCCTGCGAACGGAAGTCGAGCGCAGGCGGCTCGGCGCTGTCGGCGGGGCCGCCTTCAGTGCGGATGCCCTCGCGCGCAAGGCGGTCGCGCAGAACCTGCATCTCGATATCGAGATTGGTGCGGCTACCCTCGATCATCTGGCGGGTGCGGGCGGCGAAATTGGTCTCGAGATCGGCCAGAAGCGTTTCGTAATCCTCGCGCGCCTTGGGGTCGCGGGTCTGGGTGTAGAGATCGGCGAATTTCACCGTCGCGTCGCGCGCCCCCATCAGATAGACGCCGAGATAGCGCCGCGCATTCGAGATCTCGCCGGGATTTTCCTCGATCTGCTTGAAGAGTTCGCGGGCGGTCGCACCGAACATGTGGACACGGGCCTCGAGGCGGCGGTCGCCGGTGCGCAGGATCGCGTCGCGCATCGCGCGCAGGTAATCCTCGCCCTCTGCAACGATGCGGGCAACGCGGTCTTGCTGGAAGCTGTCGATCCCTTCCATGCCCTTGTCGCTCATCGGGTCCGAGCCGAAGCTCAGCCAATGCAGGATCGCGCCTGCCACGCCGATGATCCCCGCACCGGCAGTCGCGGCGCTGCCCGGCTCGAAAGAGCCGACCGCAAGGCCGAGGCCGGTGAGGATGCCGCCGAAAAGCTTGCGCGGGATCGAGGGGCGGCGCGCGACGCGGCGCGCGTCATAGGCGGCCTCGGCCTTGAGACCCTCGCGCGTCATCCACATGCCCGATGCCAGAATGCCGAAACCGGCAAGGCTGGTCGCAAGGCCGAGCGGCTCCTGAAAGAAGGCTCCGATCAGCAGGGGGGTGGCTGCTGCCGTGATCCAGACCGTGCGCGATTCGAGCGGGTGGTGCCCTTCGCGCGGCGAGGGACGCGGCAGGTCGCGAGGATCGCTGCCGCGGAAATCGCGGTCGCGGTCGTCGTTGCGGGAATCGGGCGAATATTTGCCACCGAAGCGCTTTGCCATGACGAGACCCCGTTACGCCGCGCCAAAGATCGACGCGTAAAGCGTCAGGCCGATCAGCAGGTAGAAAGAGAGACGTTTCTTGGCACGCGGCGTCATGGATGTCCTTTCGGCTTTCCCAGCCAGGAGAACACCTCGAAGCGGGTGCCCGTTCCATGATCCGCCCGTTTTTGACCGGCGGATCCGGATGCTCGACCGGCGCGGAAGGCCGGAAAATCTGGAGCGGGTGATGGGAATCGAACCCACGTATTCAGCTTGGAAGGCTGCTGCTCTACCATTGAGCTACACCCGCGTCCGACCTCCTATAAGGTGCTGATGCGCCTCGCGCAAGCGCCAGTCTCTTCATGGGCAAGCGCCAGTCGCTTGACGATGCGGCTGTGTCGCGTCAAGCAGGCAGCATGATAGATATTCGCCCCGTCGCCAATACGATCGGAAAGCTGGTTGTCACGCTGGGGGCGGCGATGGCTTTGCCGATGTTTGTCGACCTCTATCACGGCGATCCGAATTGGCAGAGTTTCTTTCAATCGGGGCTGATCTGCGTGATTCTGGGCGCTTTGATCACGCTGGCGACGCGCACCAACGACCAGTCGCTGACCATGCAGCAGGCCTTCGTGCTGACCTCGGGATTGTGGATCGTGCTGCCGGCCTTCGGCGCTTTGCCCTTCGTGATCGGTGCGCCCCATGTCGGGCTGACGGATGCGTTTTTCGAATCGATGTCGGGCATGAGCACGACGGGCACGACGGCCTTCCCCTCGCTCGACAGCCTGCCCAAGGGCACGCATCTGTGGCGCGCGCTGCTGCAATGGCTCGGCGGCTTGGGTATCATCGTCGTCGCGATGATCTTTTTGCCGGTGATGAAGGTCGGCGGCATGCAGTTCTTCCGCTCGGAGGGCTTCGATACTTTGGGCAAGATCCTGCCCCGCGCCTTCGATATCGCGATGGAGACGACGCTCGTCTATATCTTCATGACGGGTGCCTGCGTGGTCACGTTCATCATTCTCGGCATGGACGGATTCGACGCGATCTTCCACGCGCTGACCACCTGTTCGACCGGCGGCTTTTCCAACCGCGACGCGAGTTTCGGGGCCTATCCCGGCGCACCGCAGCTGGCGGCATCCTTTTTCACCATCCTCGCGGCTTTGCCGTTCCTGCGCATGGTGCAGCTGGTGCGCGGCGATGCGATGCCGCTCTGGCGCGACGCGCAGGTTCGCGCCTTCCTGCGCTGGATGTTCTATGCAATCGCGGTGATCGTGCTTTACCGGCTGGCATGGCTTCAGGCGGAGAACCCGTTCCATGTCATCCGCGAGACGATTTTCAACGTGGTGACGCTGACTTCCGGCACGGGATTCGGTTCGAGCGATGTCACGCAATGGGGCCATTTCCCCTTCGCGATCCTGATCATCATGGGGCTGATCGGCGGCTGTACCGGCTCGACCGCCTGTTCGATCAAGGTCTTCCGCTATCTCGTGCTGCTGCAGGCGATCCGCGCGCAGATCCGGCGCATGCACTCGCCCCATCGCGTCTTTCCGCTGATGCTCGAGGGCAGGCCGCTCGACCGCGATGTCGTGGGTTCGGTCATGGCGTTTTTCACGACCTTCATGCTGGCTTTCGGCTTGCTGATCGTGGCTTTGGCGCTGACGGGGCTGCATCCGCGCACGGCGCTGACCGGCGCCTGGGCGATGATCGCCAATATCGGGCCGGTCTGGGGCCCCGAGATCAGCGCCAATGGCGCGGTCGACCAGCTGCCGACCACGGCCAAATGGCTGATGATTACGGGGATGTTTCTTGGCCGGCTCGAGCTTCTGTCGGTGCTGGTGCTGTTTCATCCGCGCTTTTGGCGCCAGTAGCAGCGGCAGCGTCCGGAGTCTGAGCGGGCGACAGCAGCGCCTCGTTTCCGGCGGGCGCGAAGCGGGTGATCGTATCGGCGATCTCGATCGCGATGCGGTGCTGGTTTTCCGCGTCCGAAGCCGGCCAGATCAGCACGAAACCTTGTGCATGACCGTCGATCACATGGGCTTCGGCATAGCCGATATGGGTGTCGTTCCGGCCCTTGAGGATCGCGGAATTGGCGGTGATCGCGCGTTCGGGCGCGGGCACCCAGCCCAAAGCGGTCACGAGGCCGGTCAGATCCAGCATTTCCTGACGCCCGCCCGGTTGCGAGAACAGGATCAGCGCCGCGCCCGAGCCGTCTTTGGGCCCGTAAATCGACAGAGCGCGTTCGGCGCGGTCATATTGGAGCCGGTCCATCGGCGCGGGCAGTTGCAGACCGGTGGGTGCATCCTGCAGATCGGCCAGCCCCATCTCTGCGCGCCATGCGATGCGGCGCTCGATCAGGGCCTGCATGGCGGCCGCGGGCTCGGGATGGCCGCGCAACGCAACGACTTCCTGCGCGATGGCAAGGCGGGTCTTGGGGCCGTCCTTGCCGTCGATCGCGCCGTCGTAATGGCCGCTCCAACGCAGGGCGCGCTGGACGTCGGCCAGCTCGGGCATGGCAATCTCGGGCGTGCCTTCGGCTGCCGGAGCGCCAAGTTCGGGCGCGCTTCCCGCAACCGTTTCGGTCCCCATCTCGCTGATGTCGGAGACGAAAGCATCCTTGGAGACGGTTTCGGCATTGCGGAAAGCCGTCAGCCATGCACGGGCGGTCGCCTCGGGGGCGGGGCCGATCGCGACGGTGAAGCGGCCGTTCTTGAGCTGCCACAGACCCGCCTCGGGCAGGGACTCGCGCCATTTCGACAATGCCGTATCGGCTTTGGCGCGGTCGCCAAGGGTTTCGACGCGGATGTAAAAGCCCTCGGGCGGGGCAGGGGCCACCACCGGCTCGGGTGCGGCGACCGCTTCGGGCGCGGCGGGCGTTGCCGCGGCCGCAGGGGCCCCGGCGGCGGGCGTTACTTGTGCCGCTGCCGCAGCATCCGGCGCGGGGCCTGTTTCTGCGCCATTTGCGTCAGCGGCTGCTGCTGCTGCGGCCACCGGCGTCAGGCTGCGGCCTTCGGCTGCGGCGATGAAGCTGTCGGCGGGGACCTTGTTTTCGGATTTCAGCGTCTCGAGGCGCGGTTCGGCGGTTTCACGCGGCATCGGGCCAAGCGCGATCCCGACCCAGCCGTCGCTCAGGTTGAAGGTCACCACATCGGGCAAGCTCGCGGCCCAGCTTTCGGCGGCGGTCTTGGCGGCTGCCTCGCCGCGTTTCGCCTCGATCCGGATGACCACGTCTTCGGCAAAAGCGCCTGTCGCCATGAGAAGTGGCATGGCTGTTCCGATTATCATGGCAAAGCGCCGCATGAATTCGCCCCTCTGATTGACCCTGCTCTGCCCTCTTTATAGAAGGCGACAGACATTCGTGCCAGTTATGCCAAAGGATGCGCCGATGACCAGCCCCGACCGGCCCAAGAGCTTCCAGGAGATTATCCTGCGACTCCAGAACTACTGGGCCTTGCAGGGCTGTGCTGTCCTGCAACCCTATGACATGGAGGTCGGAGCGGGAACGTTCCATCCGGCCACCACCCTGCGCTCGCTGGGGCAAAAGCCCTGGGCCGCCGCCTATGTGCAGCCCTCGCGCCGCCCGACGGATGGCCGCTACGGGGAAAACCCGAACCGCCTCCAGCATTATTATCAATATCAGGTCATCATCAAACCGAGCCCGCCGAATCTGCAGGAGCTTTATCTCGGCAGCCTCAAGGCAATCGGGCTTGATCCGATGATTCACGACGTCCGCTTTGTCGAGGACGACTGGGAAAGCCCGACGCTGGGTGCCTGGGGTCTGGGCTGGGAAGTCTGGTGCGACGGCATGGAAGTCAGCCAGTTCACCTATTTCCAGCAGGTCGGTGGTCACGACTGCCGCCCCGTCTCGGGCGAGCTGACCTATGGTCTCGAGCGCCTCGCGATGTATGTGCTGGGGATCGAGCATGTCATGGACATGCCCTTCAACGATCCGGCCTCGGCCATTCCGCTGACCTATGGCGATGTCTTCATGCAGGCGGAGCGCGAATATTCGCGCTTCAACTTCGATCAGGCCGATACCGAGCTGCTCTTCCGCCACTTCGAGGATGCCGAAAAGGAATGCAACGCCATTCTGGATGCCGACGAGACCGACAGCGCGGGCCGCAAGATCCCGATGGCCTTGCCCGCCTATGACCAGTGCATCAAGGCAAGCCACCTCTTCAACCTGTTGGATGCGCGCGGCGTGATCTCGGTGACCGAGCGTCAGGCCTATATCGGCCGCGTCCGCGCGCTTGCCAAACGCTGCGCCGATCTTTTCGCGACGACGCCCGCCGCAACCGGCGAGGCCCTGTGATGAACGGCAAAATCCTCGCGATCTTCTTTATTCTGGCGCTGATCATCGCCGGTCCGGGCCTCTATTACCTGCAGGTCTATCACTACTACCGCGAAGTCCCCGCAGCCGACGCGCCCCAAAGCCTGAGCGCGCCGGGCGTGGACAGGCAGGCGGTCAGCCTGCCGGTGCGCGACTACAAAGGCATCTATTCCGTCTCGACCCCGATCGGGCACCGTGCCTGTTTCACCACCGATGCGGCGACCGCCCAAACCGTCGCCCCCTATCCGGCGGCGACGCCGCTTGGTGCGCCCGGTTGGTTCGATTGCTTCGATTACGGCGCGATCACCGAGGATCTCGAGGCAGGCCGCGCCACCGCCCATCTCGTCCAGAAAAACATCGCGCCCAAGATCGACGCCGTGATCGCCGTCTATCCCGACGGCCGCGCCTATGAATGGCGTCAGGCCAATGAAGAAGCCGAAGAGAAAAGGACCATCGAGTGATGTCTGATCTGCTGATTGAACTCTTTTCGGAAGAAATCCCCGCCCGTCTTCAGGGCCGCGCCCGCGAGGATCTGAAGAAGCTCGTGACCGATGGTCTGGTCGAGGCCGGCCTGACCTATGCTTCGGCCGGCAGCTTTTCGACGCCCCGCCGCCTGACCCTGACGGTCGAGGGCCTGTCCGCCCAAAGCCCGACCACGCGCGAGGAACGCAAGGGCCCGCGCACCGATGCCCCCGATGCGGCGCTTGACGGCTTCCTGCGCTCGACCGGTCTGAGCAAGGACCAGCTCGAGGCGCGCGACGACAAAAAAGGCCAGGTCTGGTTCGCCACGATCACCAAGGCGGGCCGTCCGGCGGCGGAAATCGTCGCCGAGGTCCTCGAAGCCACGATCCGCAACTTCCCTTGGGCGAAATCCATGCGCTGGGGCTCGGGCAATCTGCGCTGGGTCCGCCCGCTCCATTCGATCATCTGTATCCTGACCGACGAGGCCGGCGCGCAAATCGTGCCGCTGGAGGTCGAGGGCATCGCCTCGGGCGACACCACCCGCGGCCACCGCTTCATGGCCCCCGATGCATTCTCGGTCACCGGTTTCGACGATTACGCCGCCAAACTGCGCCGCGCCAAAGTCATGCTCGATAGCGCCGAACGCGAAGCCGCCATCCGACAGGAGGCCGCCAATCTCGCCTTCGCCCGCGGTTGGGAGATCGTGCCCGACGACGGCCTGCTGTCCGAAGTCGCGGGTCTGGTCGAATGGCCCGTTCCGCTGATGGGTGCCATCGAAGAGCGTTTCCTCGCCCTGCCGCCCGAGGTTCTCCAGACCTCGATGAAAGAGCACCAGAAGTTCTTTTCTGCCAAGAACCCCAAGACCGGCCGGATCGAGGGCTTCGTCACCGTCGCCAATATCGAGACCGCCGATCACGGCGAAACCATCCTGCACGGCAACCAGAAAGTGCTGGCCGCCCGCCTGTCGGATGCGGCCTTCTTCTGGGACCTCGACCTGCGCGAGGCGAAATCGGGCATGAAGGACTGGGAAAAGGGGCTTGAAAGCGTCACTTTCCAAAGCAAGCTCGGCAGCCAGTCCGACCGCATCGCCCGCATCGCGGCGCTTGCGCGCGAGATCGCGCCTCTGGTCGGTGCCGATCCCGCCAAGGCCGAGGAAGCCGCGAAAATCGCCAAACTCGACCTGCGCTCCGCCATGGTCGGCGAATTCCCCGAGCTGCAAGGCACGATGGGCCGCTATTACGCTCTGGAGGCAGGACATTCCGCCGATGTCGCCGATGCTGCCCGCGACCACTATTCGCCGCTCGGGCCGTCCGATGATGTGCCCTCCGCACCGGTCTCGGTCGCGGTGGCCTTGGCCGACAAGCTCGACACGCTGACCGGCTTCTGGGCCATCGACGAAAAGCCCACCGGCTCGAAAGACCCCTTTGCCCTGCGCCGTGCTGCGCTGGGCGTAATCCGGTTGGTGCTGGGGAACGGGGTGCGGGCAGAGCTTCTGCCGGTGACGGGCAAAGCCTATGCCGGAGCGGATACCGCCGACCTCCTCACCTTCTTCCACGACCGCCTGAAAGTCTTCCTCAAGGACCAAGGCATCCGCCACGACATCATCGACGCCGCCATCGCGATGGAGGGCAACGACGATCTCGTCCTGCTGGTGAACCGCGCGACCGCGCTGTCGGACTTCATGAAGACCGAGGACGGCCCGAACCTGCTGCAGGGGATCAAACGCGCCAGCAATATCCTCGCTCAGGCCGAAGCGAAGGACGGGGTCGAATACAGCTTCGGTGCCGATCCGAAATTCGCCGAAACCGATCAGGAGCGCGCACTGTTCGCAGCCCTCTCCACCGCCGAACCCGCGATCAAAGCCGCCGTCAAAGCCGAGGATTTCCCCGCCGCAATGGCGGCCATTGCAGGGCTGCGCGCGCCGATCGATGCCTTCTTCGAGGCGGTCCAGATCAACACGGAAAACCAGACCGTGCGCCGCAACCGGCTGAACCTGCTGTCGCAGATCCGCGCGGCCGGTGCCCTCATCGCGGATTTCGGCAAAATCGAAGGGTAACCCCTCTTTCATGCGGAAATATCCGCAGGGGTGAGACGCGGGCCGGAGGGCCCGCGACGAGGGGGCGGCAGCCCCCTTCTTCATGCTTGCCGCATCGCGGCATCCATGTCACGGTATCGTCAAATGAACGCGCTCAACGACTCCTCCGCCTTTGTCGAAATCACCCCGTCCGCACGGGTTGACGCCGCTGTCCACGGTTGGCGGGCGAAATGCCTGCAACGGCTGATCCGCATGGATCTGCCGGTCCCCCACAGCTTTGCCATTTCCTGCGATGCGGTGCGCGCGATTGCCGAAGGGGCGATGCCCGACCGCGCGCGGCTCGACGCGATCATCAGCCAGGGGAGCGGACTTGTCAGCGTGCGCCCCTCGGCCGGAGATCCGGCATGGGGCGGGCCGGGGACGGTGCTCAATGTGGGCATGAACGACCGCGTTCACGACCGCCTCGCGCAGGAACTTGGCCGCAACGCGGCGGATGCGCTTTATCGCGGCTTCGTGCAATCCTATGCGATCCATGTCGCGCGGCTCGATCCCGACATGTTCTCGGACGGCGATGCCGATCTGAAATCGGTGCTCGCGGCCTATCAGGCCGAAACCGACGATGTCTTTCCGCAAGATCCCGCGCGCCAGCTGGGCGAGGTTCTGCGCTCGATGGCGCGGACATGGGACGGTCCGACCGCGCGGCTTTTGCGTCAGGCCAAAGGCGCGCCGCCGATTGCGCCCTTGGGGTTGGTCGTTCAGGACATGGCCCATGCTTTGGGGCCGGGGGTGACGGGCTCGGGTACGATCCAGTTCGTCGATTCCGCCACCGGCAACCCCGGTATCGCGGGGCGATTCCAAGGCCAGACGCAGGGCAACGCCAAGGGCGAGGGGGCCGAGACGCTTTACCTTACCCGCGATCCGCGCGGCCTCTCGCTCGAAGATGCCGCCCCCGAGGTCTTTGCCGATCTCGTGCGTTTCGGCGTCGCCGCGCGCGAGCGTCTGCGCGAGGAAATGCAGATCGAATTCGTCCTCTCGGACCGCAAGATCGCGATCATCGACGCCATCCGCGTCAGCCGCAATTCGCGCGCCGCGCTGCGCATCGCGGTGGCTCTGGCGCGTGACGGCATCATCTCGCAGCGCGAGGCGGTGATGCGGATCGAGCCGCGCGCGCTCAGCGACATGCTCCACCAGCAGGTCGATCCGAAAAGTCCGCGCGACATCCTGACCCGCGGCATCAACGCAAGCCCGGGTGCAGCGACCGGCCAGATCGTCTTCAGCTCTGCCGCTGCGCAGGACGCCGAGGCGCGGGGCGAGCCCTGCGTGCTTGTGCGCCGCGAAACGGTGCCCGAGGATATCCGCGGCATGCACGCCTCGGTCGCCGTCGTGACCGAACGTGGCGGCATGACCAGCCATGCGGCGGTGATCGCGCGCGGATTGGGCCTGCCCTGCATCGTGGGCGCGAGCGGGATCTCGATCGATCCGCGGAACCGGACTTTGCGCGCAGGCGAGCGCATTTTCCGCGAGGGCGATGTGCTGACCATCGACGGAACGTCGGGCGAGGTTCTGGCCGGTGCGGCGCGGCTCCTGGAACCGGCGCTTGACGATTACTTCAGCCAGCTGCTCGACTGGGCGGACGGGATCCGCCGCATCGGGGTGCGGGTCAATGCCGATACGCCCTCGGACGCGCGCACCGGATTGCGATTCATGGCCGAAGGCATCGGCCTGTGCCGCACCGAGCATATGTTCTTCGACGAGGCCCGCCTTCCGGCCATGCGCGAGATGATCTTTGCCGATACGGCCGAAGACCGCATGCTCGCGCTCGAACGCATCCTGCCGGTCCAGCGCAACGATTTTCTCGCCTTGTTCGAGATCATGGCGGGCCGACCCGTCACGATCCGCCTCTTCGATCCGCCGCTGCACGAATTTTTGCCCCATGACCGCGACGGTATGCGCGAGCTGGCGGAATCGCTCGATCTGCCGCTTTCGGATGTCGTGCGCCGCGTCGAGGCGCTGACGGAATTCAACCCGATGCTGGGGATGCGGGGTGTCCGTCTCGGGATCACCATCCCCGAGATCTACGAGATGCAGGCCCGCGCGATTTTCGAGGCGACGGTTGCCGCCGCGCGCAAGGGCATCAGCTTCACCCCCGAGATCATGATTCCGCTGGTCAGCGTCGGCCGCGAGGTCGAGCTGGTGCGCGCCCGCGTCGATTCCATTGCCGCCGCCGTGCGCAACGAGACCAATACCCAATTCGACTACCGTCTCGGCGTGATGGTCGAAACTCCGCGCGCCGCCTTGCGGGCAGGCGATTTCGCGGGGCAGGTCTCTTTCATGTCCTACGGCACGAACGATCTGACGCAGATGACCTACGGGTTGTCGCGCGATGATGCGGGCCGCTTCATGGGCAAATATGTCGGGCAGGGCGTCTACCGCGAGGACCCCTTCCACATCCTCGATCAGGACGGGGTGGGCGAGCTGCTCTCGATCGGGCTCGAACGCGCGCGCGCGGTGAAGCCCGACATCACGGTCTCGGTTTGCGGCGAGCATGGCGGCAATCCCGAATCGATCGCTTTCTGCCTGCGCATCGGCGTCGATTACGTCTCCTGTTCGCCGTTTCGCGTGCCGGTTGCGCGATTGGCTGCCGCGCACGAGACGATTCTTGCAGAGGTTGAAGAGGCGATTCCTGCCGAATCCCGCCCCCGCTCCTGAGCCGGGATTCCTCCAATCTGGCCGGAACCTGCCTAAAGCCTAAAATGTGCTCGGCGGAATGTTGCCTGTTTTGGTGTGTTTAGCCTGAATCCACCGCCTCACGCGACCGTGGGGTAGCCACATTGGCCTGATTCTCGCTTTCTCCGGCTGTTCCGGAGCGTCCGCATGGTGGTCCGGAATCGGTTGATAACCATAAAACAGGACCAACATGCATAATTGTATGACATGGCTGGCGCGCGTTTCTGTGTGTGTTGCCGTTTCAGCTCCTGGCCTCGTTGCCGCGCCCGCTTTCGCGAACGGCAAATTCACCGAGCGCCTTTTCACGGCCCAAGATGGTGCCGTGTACAAAGTTCGCCAACCTGCCGATTCGCAGGTCAGCGATGAAGAGATTCTACGCGCAGTCGCGCAAACCGATGCTGAGACCAAAGCCGCCGCGGCTGCCGAGCTCGCCGAAAAGGCAGCCGAAGCCGTGACCGCCAAAGCCGAAGAACAGGCGCAGCCTGCCGCCCGCACCGTTGCCAGCCGTTCGACGGCTGCGCGCAACAGCGAGCGCAAAGCCGCGACCATCTCCAGCAAATCCGGCGCCCGCGCCGGCGTCGTTGCCGATCCGGTCGATACCCGCGATCTGACCTGCCTGACCGAAGCGCTCTACTTCGAGGCGCGCGGCGAAGGCACTGCCGGCCAGAAGGCCGTCGCCGAGGTGATCTTGAACCGCGTCGACCATCCGCGTTTCCCGAAATCGGTTTGCGGTGTCGTCAACCAGAGCGGCCAGTTCAGCTATCACGGCCGCGTCGCCAAGCGCTTCAGCGAAAAAGGTGCCTATCTGCGCGCCAAAAACGTGGCGATGGCGGCCCTGTCCGGGGCTCCGCGCGATTTGACCGGAGGGGCGACCTATTTCCACACCCCCGCCGTTCGTCCGAGCTGGTCGCGCAAGTTCACCCGCACCGCGCGCATCGGCAGCCATATCTTTTATCGCTCCGGCGGCGCTCAGCGTCTTGCGTCGAACTGATTTCCAAGCAAGGTAGCGGCAATTGCCCGGTCCACGCGGCCGGGCATTTTCTTTTGCATCGACTCTGCGACGGGGAAGTCATGGAACAGCCAGACCGTATTCATCTGCGCGATTACATCGTCGATGCGGATATCGGCGCCTTCCAGACAGAGCGCGGCCATGACCAGCGCCTGCGCTTCAACCTCACTGTCGAGCTGGCCACTCCGGTCAGCGGCGTCAATGACGAGGTCGACCGCATCCTGAGCTACGACATCCTGCTCGGCGCGATTGCGGCGGGGCTCGCGGACCAGCGCTACAACCTGCTCGAGACTTTGGCCGAAAAGATCGCGGCGCAGGTGCTGTTGCATCCGCGCGCGGCCCAGATCGAGGTCACGATCGAGAAGCTCGACCGTGTGCCCGGGGCTTTGGGGGTGACGCTGCTGCGCCGCGCCGCCCGTGTCGAGGCCGAGGCCAAGACCGTCTCGCCGCGCATCCTGTTTTATGGCACCGAGGTCGCGCTGCCGCAGGGGCCTCTGGTCATCGTGCCCGATACCCCGGGTCTGCCGCTCCCCGAGGGCGGCAATACCCGCCGCATCGCGCTTTTGGCGCTGGATCAGGAGGCCTGGGCCTTGGCCGGACGGTTGGGTCTTCATGTTGCCGATAGCCAGACCGAGCTGGATTGGGCCGCCGAACAGGGCCATCAGGTCGTCTGGGCCCCGTCGCGCATGGTCGCCGACGAGGTCGGGCTGCATGCTTTGCCCGAGGCTTTGACCCATTGGCTCGCCGCGCGGCTCAAGGCGGTGGCGCTGGATTGGGCGCTCCCCGAGGGCGCGCATCTGCCGGTCGCTCCGGCAGGATTTCGCGTGCCGGTGAACCGGATCGGCTGATTGACCTTGCATTGCCGTCCCCCGCGCAGGAGAGATATTCATCTTTCCCTCGCCGCGAAGCCATGACCCAAGACATCTATTACCGCCCCATCCCCTCGGAAACCGGAACATGGCGGTTGGCGGGCGGTTGGGCGCGTTTTTCACAATGCGAGGTGCTGCGTCGCGGCGCGGCCTCCGACAGGTCTGCTCCCGATGTGTCTGCCCCCGAGATCACCGACCGCATTCCCGATGACTGGCTCGCGCGCCTGACGGCGCCGCGCGGTCCCATCCTCGATATGGCGATGGACCGGCCGCGGGTGATGGCGATCCTCAATGCGACGCCCGACAGTTTCTCGGACGGTGGTTTGGCCGGCGATGCGGCAGGCGCGGTGGCGCGCGGGCGGGCGTTGATGGCTGCCGGTGCCGATATGCTCGATATCGGCGGTGAATCGACGCGGCCCGGTTCCGCCGAAGTCGCGATCCCCGAAGAGATTGCCCGTATCCGTCCCGTGATCCAAGGCCTCTCCGGTCTGGCCCCGATATCGGTCGATACCCGCAAGGCGCTTGTAGCCGAGGCCGCGCTGTCGGCGGGCGCGCGGCTGGTCAACGATGTCTCCGGCTTCGATTTCGATCCCGATATGGCGGCATTGGTCGCGCGGAGCGGGGCCGAGGTCTGCATCATGCATGCCCAAGGCATCCCCGAGACGATGCAGGATGATCCGCAATACGGCGATGTCGTCCTCGACGTCTATGACGCGCTGGCCGAGCGGGTCTCCCGCGCGATCACGGCAGGTGTCGATCCATCGCGAATTGTGATCGATCCGGGCATTGGGTTTGGCAAGACCGAGGCCCATAATCTCGCGATCATGCGGCGGATCTCGGTCTATCACGGTTTGGGTTTTCCGGTACTTCTGGGTATTTCGCGCAAGCGTTTCATCGGCAGGATCGGCGAGGCTCCCGAACCACGGGACCGGATGGCGGGAACATTGGCGCTGACTTTGGCGGCGGTGGCGCAAGGCATTCAGATACACCGCGTCCATGACGCGGCAGAAATAAAGCAAGGGCTGCGCCTATGGAGCGCGCTCGAGATGAGGAGCGGGGAATGAGCAGAAAGATATTCGGCACCGACGGCGTGCGCGGCAAGGCCAACAGCTATCCGATGACCGCCGAAATGGCGCTTCGGCTGGGTGCTGCGGCGGGGCGCTTTTTCCGGCGCAGCGGCAAGGACCAGCATCGCGTCGTGATCGGCAAGGATACGCGGCTGTCGGGCTACATGCTGGAAAACGCGCTGACGGCGGGGCTGACCTCGACGGGGATGAACGTGCTGCTGCTCGGTCCTGTTCCGACGCCCGCGGTGGGATTTCTGACGCGCTCGATGCGCGCCGATCTCGGGATCATGATCTCGGCGAGCCACAATCCCGCCGCCGATAACGGCATCAAGTTCTTTGGCCCGGACGGGTTCAAACTCTCCGACGAGGCCGAGGCCGAGATCGAGGCGATCCTCGAGGGCGAGATCCAGCTGGCCCAGCCCGCCAATATCGGCCGCGCCAAGCGCATCGACGACGGGCGCGGGCGCTATGTCGAATATGCCAAAACCACCTTTCCCGCGGGGCTGCGCCTCGACGGGATGAAGGTCGTGATCGATTGCGCCAATGGAGCGGCCTATCGCGCCGCGCCAGAGGTCCTGTGGGAGCTCGGCGCCGATGTCGTTCCGATCGGGATCGAGCCGAACGGTTTCAACATCAACGAGGGCGTCGGCTCGACCCACCCGAGGGCCTGCGCCGAGGCGGTTCTGGCCCATGGCGCGGATCTGGGCATCACGCTGGACGGTGACGCCGACCGCGTCATGCTGATCGACCAGACCGGCAAAGTGGCCGACGGCGACCAGATCATGGCGCTGATGGCGGCACGTTGGGCCGAACAGGGCCGCCTGCGCGGCGGTGCTTTGGTCGCGACCGTGATGTCGAACCTCGGGCTCGAACGCTTCCTTCAGGGACGCGGCCTCGATCTCGAGCGCACCGCCGTCGGCGACCGTTATGTCGTCGAGCGGATGCGCCAGAAGGGCTTCAACCTCGGCGGCGAGCAATCGGGCCATATCGTGATGACCGATTACGCGACGACCGGCGACGGGCTGATTGCGGGCCTGCAGTTTCTGGCCGCGATGCGCGAGACCGGACAGCTGGCCTCGGAGCTCGTGCATCAATTCGATCCGGTGCCGCAGATGCTCAAGAACGTGCGCTATGCGCAGGGCGCCGATCCCCTATCGGCAGAAAGCGTCCAGCACGAGATCGCGGCCGCCGAAAAGCGTCTGGCCGGATCCGGTCGCGTGCTGATCCGCAAATCGGGCACCGAACCCCTGATCCGTGTCATGGCCGAGGCCGAGGACGAGGTCGTTTTGCGCGATGTCGTCGAAGGCATCGTCGCGGCGGTCGAAAAGGCCGCCTGAGCGCGGAAGACATCAAAAAAAGGGCGGCTCTTTGGCCGCCCTTTTCCAATGGCGCAACGCATTGGCGTCCGGCTCGGGCCTCAGCCGAAGGCTTTGGCGCGGGTCGCGGTGATTTTCAGCGCGGCCTCGGCGGCCTCGCGGCCCTTCTGGATGAAATGCTCGCGGAAAATCGCGCCGTGATGGTCGGTTTCGTGGAAATGATGCGGCGTGAGCGAGACCGAAAGCACCGGAACGCCGGTCTCGAGCCCTGCCTGCATCAGACCGCTGACCACGGCCTGGGCGACGAAATCATGGCGGTAGATCCCGCCGTCCACCACCAAAGCGGCGGCGGCAACGGCGGCATATTTGCCGGTCTTCGCCAGATCGCGCGCCAGAAGCGGCATTTCGAAAGCGCCGGGCACGTCGAAGACATCGACCTGATCGGCAGGAATGAGTTGCAAAAAGCCGGCGAGCGCCTGATCGACGATATCGGCATGCCAGTTGGCCTTGATAAAGGCGTAACGGGTGTGTGTCATAATGGTCTCCTTCTGGTCGCGACACGTCACCCAAGGCGATCGCTTCCGGCCACCTCTGACGGGCAGAGGCGGAGGAGGATCTCTTTCATCCGGACTGTGACCGTCGGCTCAGGAGTCGCACCTGATCTGCTGACCCTTTCTGGCGAAAGGCGCTCGCGGGCTTGCGGGAGGCCCGCTTACCGCCGGTGGGGAGTTCCACCCCGCCCCGAGAACGCGCGATAGGTCGCAGGATTCGCGCAGGGTTGCAAGCCCGCCTTTGGCAGTGACAGGGCCGCGCCGAGACAGGGGCGAGGTCGGGCTCAGACCGCCGCGACCGGATCGTAATCGTAAAGCCAGGCGAAGCGCTCGATCATGGCGGTCGGCGCAAAACGCGAAATCGCGCGCAGACCGGCATGGGCCACCGCGCGGGCGGGGCCGCGCAGATGGTAGTTGCGGGCATTGGCATTGGCGGCCTCGACGATGCGGGTGCAACGCGGCGCGCGCAAAGCCTGATAGCGGGCCAGCGCGCGGGGCTGTTGGGCTTCGGCGTCGAGGCAGGCGGCCAAAATCCATGCATCCTCGATCGCCATGACCGCGCCTTGCGCAATGAAGGGCAGCGTCGGATGGGCGGCATCACCCACAAGCGCGCTGCGCCCGTCCTGCCAGCGGGCAGCGACCGGATGGCGGAAAAGCCCCCAGACCCCGACCTGATCGACAGCGCCGAGCCAATCCGCGACCGGACCGCCGAAGCGTGCGAAGGTCGCGCGCAGCTCTTGCGGGTCGCCGGCATGGCTCCAGCCTTCATCGCGCCATGTCTTGCTCTCGACGACCGCGACGATATTGCGCTGGCCGCGTCCCAAGGGGTAGCTGACGATATGGCGGCCCGGCCCCATGAAGATCTGCGCCTCGGGCGGGGCGTCGTCGGGGCAGGGCACCAAGGCGCGCCATGCGGTCTGGCCGGTGAAAAAGGGCGTCTCGACCCCGTTCAATCCGGCGCGGATCGCGCTTTTCACGCCATCGGCACCGATCGTCAGTGCCGCACCATCATCGGGCACGGCTGCGATGTCGGAGCCGAGACGGATCTCGACACCGGCGGCACGCGCACCGGCTTCGAGTACCGAAAGCAGTCGCGCGCGATGGATGAAGCGGAACGCGTCTTGCGGGCGATAGTGCGCGAGATCGAGCTTGGCGATCTTGCGCGCGGCTGAATCGCGCAAGATCACCGCCTGCGACGGCTGCGCCTCCGCCTCGAATGCGTCCCACAGCCCGAGCGCTTTCAGTACGCGACCGGCATTGGGTGATATCTGGAGCCCCGCGCCGACCTCGAGCAGGGCGGGCGCGCGCTCGTAGACCGTGACTTTCGCGCCGCGTTGCGCAAGGGCGATTGCCGTCGTCAACCCCGCAATCCCCGCGCCGATCACCGAAACGGGGCGGTTCGCGAGCGCGCCGGCGCTGCTGCGGTGCGGTATGGCGGCAGAAGGAAAAGGCGGCTTGGTCAAGGCATCGGCCTATACTGTTGGGGCAATCACGCGCAAGAAAATGGCGCGTTCATCGGCGGAAAACAACCTTGACGGGTGGATTTGTCGCGCCGGAACAGAAGGGCGGAAAACGCCCGCTTGGCCGCGATCCGCTGCGGCCTTCGCCCGCAACCGAACGGCGGGAACGGGGATGACCGGTCGGGCAATCCCGTTCCGCAGGAAGCGGGCCAAAGGAACCTGCGCCGCCGGATGGCGGCAGCGCAGGCCCGGATGACGGTCGGTTGCCGTCGGAGGGCTTGAACTCAGTCGTCGCGGTGGACGCGCTCGCGGCGCTCGTGACGCTCTTGCGCTTCCAGCGTCATGGTCGCGATCGGGCGGGCATCCAGACGCTTGAGGCTGATCTGGTCGCCGGTCATCTCGCAATAGCCGTAGTCGCCGGTCTCGATCCGGCGGATGGCCGCGTCGATCTTGCTGACCAGCTTGCGCTGGCGGTCGCGGGTGCGCAGTTCCAGCGAACGGTCGGTTTCCTCGCTGGCGCGGTCGGCCAGATCGGGAACGTTGCGGGCGCTGTCTTGAAGTCCCTCTAGGGTCTCGGCTGATTGATAGAGCAGCTCTTGCTTCCATGCGAGCAGCTTGCGGCGGAAATACTCAAGCTGGCGTTCGTTCATGAAAGGTTCGTCCTCGGCGGGACGGTAGTCGTCGGGCAGGAAGGTCTGGGCTTTCATCGGTCCTCCGGTGAACGGGCAGGCTGAATGCCCGATCATGCGGCCCCCATACTGTATGAAGTGGCTCTTGTCACTACTTGTCCCATTGCTCGGGCCATATCTTGCGAAGAGGTGGTGCGGAGATTACGGTCCCGCAAGACCTGCGAAAGGAAACGTGATGCAATTCGCCTCGACCGAAACCTATGTCGCGCCGCCCGATCTGGCGATGGCGGTCAATGCGGCGATCACGCTGGAGCGTCCGCTGCTGGTCAAGGGCGAGCCCGGTACCGGCAAGACGGAACTCGCGCGGCAGGTCGCGGCGAGCCTCGGCCTGCCGATGGTCGAGTGGAACGTCAAATCCACCACCCGCGCGCAGCAAGGGCTTTACGAATATGATGCGGTCAGCCGCTTGCGCGACAGCCAGCTTGGCGAGGCGCGGGTCCACGACATCGGCAACTATATCCGCAAGGGCAAGCTCTGGCAGGCTTTCGAGGCCGACCAGAAGGTCGTCTTGCTGATCGACGAAGTCGACAAGGCCGATATCGAATTCCCGAACGACCTCCTGCAGGAACTCGACCGGATGGAGTTCCATGTCTACGAGACCGGCGAGACCATCCGCGCCCGCCACCGTCCCGTGGTCATCATCACTTCGAACAACGAAAAAGAGCTGCCGGATGCGTTTCTGCGCCGTTGCTTCTTCCACTATATCCGTTTCCCCGATGCCGAGACGCTGAAAAAGATCGTCGAGGTCCATTATCCGGACCTCAAGCCGCGGCTTCTCGACGAGGCGCTGAACCAGTTTTTCGAGCTGCGCGGCGTGCAGGGGCTCAAGAAAAAGCCTTCGACCAGCGAGTTTCTCGATTGGCTGAAGCTGATCTTGGCCGACGACCTTTCGCCCGAAGATCTCAAACGTCCGGCGGGTGAAATGCTGCCCAAACTGCACGGCGCTTTGCTCAAGAACGAGCAGGATGTCTCGCTTTTCGAGCGGCTCGCCTTCATGGCGCGCGCCAAGCGCAATTGAGGGGGCGGCATGGGAGTGACGATCCGCGCGCTGGAGCCTGCCGATCAGGCGGCGTGGCAGGAGCTCTACGAGGGTTATCAGGCCTTTTACGGCCATGATGCGCGCCCGCAGGCCTTTTACGACGCGGCTTTCGCACGGCTGGTCTCGGGTGATGCACGTGATTTTCACGCTCTGGTCGCGCAAAGCGCCGAGGGCGCTCTGGTCGGACTGGTCCATTACGTCTTCCATCCGAGCTTGTGGCGCGAGGATGGGGTTTGCTATTTGCAGGATCTTTTCGCCGCGCCCGAGCAGCGCGGAACAGGCATCGGCCGCGCCCTGATCGAGGCGGTCTATGCCGAGGCCGACCGCGCCGGATCGCCAGCGGTCTACTGGCTGACCGCCGAGGACAATCACGCCGGTCGCCGCCTTTATGATCGCGTGGGGGTCAAGACGCCCTTTATCCGCTATAATCGTCCGGCTTGAGATCGGGCCTGATCTCCGGCCCGCTTTCGGCGATCAGGCCTTCACCCATTCCATGATGTGAAAGTAAGGCACGCGGGCGAAGCGCTCGGCATGTTTGCCGCCGCCGCTCGGCCGCGGCTCCTCGAAATGGGCAAGGCGCAGGCCCGCGCCGATCAGAAGCTGCATGTAGCTTTGCATCGGACGGTGCCAGTTGCGGATCGAGATGCCGCGCCAGCTGACCCATTCGGTGCGCGGCTCGAGATAGTGGTCGAGCCGGAAATAGGGCGAGCCGTCCATCTGCCGCCGCCACTCTCCCGCCGTGCTGAAGCCGTTGAGATTGGCGATCAGCAGACTGCCGCCCGGCGCGAGAACCCGTGCCATTTCAGCGATCGCCTGATCGATACCGTCGATGTCGATGAGCGTCAGATAGCTGATCACCAGATCGAAACTCGCATCCGCGAAGGGCAGGGCCTCGGCGCGGCCGTCGACATAACATCCCTCGGGGTCGCGGTTCCGGGCGGTGGCGCGCAGGGTCGGGGTGGGCTCGAGGCCGGTCGCGGCAATGCCTTCGGCCCCGAGGATGCGGCAAAAACGGCCCTCGCCCGATCCCACGTCCAGCGCGGAGGCAAAGCGCCCCTCGGCGCGGCCCTGACGGATACGGGCCAGCATCGGGGCATCCAGCACATATTGGCGGCTGAAATCGCCCGCTTCGCCTTGGTCGGCGATCCATGCGGCGGCGGAGTTCTCCCAGCCGTTATCGGTCGGATCCATGGTGCTAGTCCTTCGGGGTAAGCGCGTCCGGCCCGCAAAAGGCGGGTGCGGACGGGTAGAATAGGAGGGTCGGGTCAGGCGGATCTGAGGCCGGTTTCGACCAGCAGGCCGCGACGCTTGGCCTCGTAATAATAGCCGCGCGAATACCAGCTGACCGCACCGTCATGGCTGCCGTTGGCGACGATATAGGCGCCGCGCAGGTACTTCACGCCGTATTGCAGGTTGGTATCGGCATCAAGCAAGCCCTGCGGCGTGCCGCGATAGCCCATGGTCTGCGCGGTCTGCGGCAGCATCTGCATCAGGCCGTAATAGGGGCCGTTGCGGGCTTCGGGGCGATAGCCGGATTCGCGGATGACGACGCGGTGCACCAGCGGGCGCGGCACCTGATAATGGTCGGCCCAGTAGTTGACCTTGCGGTTCATCTCGGGCGAGGGATGCGGCCCGCCATAGCTTTCGCTCTTGGGTTCTTGCGGTTTGGGGCTGCCACCGCAGGCGGCAAGGGCGAGGACCGAGAGAATGAGGCTTCGGCGTCCGATCATGATCTGCTCCGCGTTTTTGCTCCGGTCTGGTGCCGGTAAATCCGGATATGTCGGCAAGACCCGTCCCGCAAGAGAAAAGCTCGGATTGGCGGCGGGTCGGGGCGTTGCCTGCGGCGACCTTCGTTTGCATCTGAAGATGAAGCCCGCCGCGCCAAGGCCGCGCAGGTCCTGATGCCGAGTTCAAAATGCGCGCGGCCGATGCCGTGGTGCGTGCCTGTTTACAAAAGAAATATTGCCAGAAGATGCTGGCGTTTTGCGCGAATGAAGAACGGCGACCCGAAGGCCGCCGTCCTTGTGGGGCATTGGAGTCACGCGCAGGTGGAGCCGCGTGAATCGTGGACGATCAGGCGTGGATCGCCCCGTCGCCGCAGGCCAAGGCCGCCTCGCGGACGGCTTCGGAACAGGTCGGGTGGGCGTGGCAGGTCAGGGCGATGTCCTGAGCGGCCGCGCCGAACTCCATCGCGACGCAGACTTCGTGGATCATCTCGCCCGCACCCGGTCCGATGATGTGGCAACCCAGAACACGGTCGGTCTCGGCATCGGCGATCATCTTGACGAAGCCCTCGGCCTGGAACATCGCCTTCGCGCGCGCATTGCCCATGAAGGGGAATTTGCCGACCTTGATCGGGCGGCCGGTGGCTTTCGCGGCTTCCTCGGTCAGGCCGACTGAGGCGACTTCCGGCGTCGTATAGATCACGCCCGGAATGACGTCGTAGTTCACATGGCCATGTTTGCCGGCGATGACTTCGGCTGCCGCCATGCCCTCGTCTTCGGCTTTGTGGGCCAGCATCGGGCCGGGGACCGCATCGCCGATCGCATAGATGCCCGGCACCGAGGTTTGCCAATGGTTGTCGATCTGGACGAAGCCGCGATCGGTCATGGCGACGCCTGCCGCCTCGAGGCCCAGACCTTCGACAAAGGGACGACGGCCGGTTGCGACCAGTACGACCTCGGCCGAAACCTGCTGCTCGCTGTTGTCCTTTTTCAGCGTGTAGTTGACGGTCGCCTTGCCGTCCTTGGTCTCGACGCCCGAAACCGCCGCGCCCATGGTGAATTTCAGGCCCTGTTTGGCCAGAATGCGCTGGAACTGCTTCTGCACCTCGCCGTCCATGCCGGGGGTGATCACGTCGAGGTATTCGACCACGGTGACATCGCAGCCCAGTCGCGCATAGACCGAGCCGAGCTCGAGCCCGATCACGCCCGCGCCGATCACCACCATCGAGGCGGGGATCTTGCCCAGAGCCAGCGCGCCGGTCGAATCGACGACGACGCCCGCGTCATTGTCCACCGTCACGCCCTTGAGCGCCGAAGGCACCGAGCCGGTCGCGATGACGATGTTCTTGGTCTCGTGGACGGTATCGCCGACGCGGACCTTGCCTGCCGCCTCGATCACGCCCCAGCCCTTGAGCCAGTCGATCTTGTTCTTCTTGAAGAGGAATTCGATGCCCTTGGTATTGCCGTTGACCGTTTCCTGCTTGTAGGCCTGCGTCTTGGCCCAATCGACCTTCACCTCGCCCGCGATCAGGCCCATTTTCTCGAAATTCTCGTGGGTTTCATGCAGCATGTGGCTGGCATGGAGCAACGCTTTCGAGGGGATGCAGCCGACGTTGAGGCAGGTACCGCCAAGGGTCTCGCGACCCTCGACGCAGGCAACCTTGAGGCCGAGTTGTGCTGCGCGGATGGCGCAGACATAGCCGCCGGGGCCGGCGCCGATGACGATCAGATCATAGGTGGACATTGGGAACTCCTTGGAAAATTCCGCGACCCGTGAGGGGCGGTGTCAGGTCAGCAAAGCGAAGATGATCATCGCCATGGTTGCGAGAAAGCCAACCGCCCAGATGACCGATCGCCAGGGCGACCAGCCGAAAGCATAGGCGGGGACGTAAAGGATGCGCGCGGCAAGATAGAGCCAGGCGGAGAAAACGGTCAGCACATTGCTGCGGTCCTCGAGCGAGACCATCAGCACGGCGATGGTAAAAAGCGAAAGGGCCTCGAAATGGTTGGAAACGGCTCGGCGCAGGCGGCCGGTCAGCGCCGAGAATTCGGGCTGGTTGTCGCGGGGGCTGGCGTTCCAGCTGGCGCCGACATCGCGGTTCATCGACACGGCCGCCAGCCCGATTTGCGCAACCTGCAGCAGCGCCGCTAGGCCGAGCGCCGTCGTTTCCGCCGACATGTCAGGCCGTCTCCACCAGATGGGAGCGCACGGCCGAGACGCCGGCCTGGGCGTTGAAGACGCCCGCGGCGCCCGACAGGTAATCCTGCGCGGCCTTGGCATCCGAGATCTGGTAGAGCGCCCAGGCGCTGGTGGGATTCTCGCGCCAGAGCTGCAAAAGCGTCATGCCGTTGCGGCCGCGGTCCTCGCTGTCGCGGTCGAAAGCGGCGCGGAAGGTCGCGTAATCGGCGAAGGTATAATTGGCGATCAATTGCCTGCTCATGAAATTACGCCTCGCTTGGGGCCGCAGGGATGGCGGGTTCATCCTGTGCGGCGGGTTTGATCTGGCCGCGGGGCCTTGCGGCTGCGCGTCTTGCCCCGGACAGGGGCCGGAGAGGTTCGGGTTCGGTGCTCGTCGTCGGGCCGCTGCCGGCGCTCCCTGTCAGAGCCCCACCGCATTCGGGCCGAGCGACTGGCTCGCGGGGACGGTCAGCGGGCCGGTCAGCGCCACGCCGCGCTTGGCCGCGAAGGCCGAGATGACATTGGGATCGCGGCTGACGATCGCCTCGGAGAACCAGCCGATCGAGCATTTCAGGCTCGGCACGGTCTGCTCGTTCACGAGGCGCATTTCCTCGGATTTGAAATAGCTCTCGGCGGTGCGGTTGGTGACCGTGCCGAGGATGCGGTCGATTTCGGCCACGGTCTGGGCCGAGCGGATGGCAGGCGGCTCCATCAGCGGATCTTGCGCGCAGGTGATGGGATAGGACCGGCGCACCAGAAGCGGTGGTCGCACGCCATTGCTGCCGCCATCGATCCCGCGCACGATCACGTCGCGCGAATGGGTATACATGAGGGCATCGGGGGCGTTGATCACGGGGATAGGGGCGCTGGCGCAGGCAGATAGCGCGAGAGCGGCACCCAGAAGAACCGGTAGCTTTTTCACGGCGTAGCCTATGGGGTTGGTTGCGGGGAAAGAGAGGCCCCGGGGCGGGGCCTCCCGATTGTCGAAGCTGCGGATCAGAGATCCATCAGCAGGCGGCGCGGATCTTCCAGCGCTTCCTTGACACGCACGAGGAAGGTCACGGCGCCTTTGCCGTCGACGATGCGGTGATCGTAGGACAGCGCAAGATACATCATCGGGCGGATGACGATCTGGCCGCCGACGACGACCGGACGGTCCTGGATCTTGTGCATGCCGAGGATGCCCGATTGCGGCGGGTTGAGGATCGGCGAGGACATCAGCGAACCGTAGACGCCACCGTTCGAGATGGTGAAGGTGCCGCCCTGCATGTCGTTCATCGTCAGCTTGCCGTCACGCGCACGCGCGCCCAGCTCGCCGATCTGCTTCTCGATATCGGCGAAGGACAGCTGGTCGGCATCGCGCACGACCGGAACCACAAGACCGTTCGGGGTGCCGACGGCGACGCCCATATTGACGTAGTTCTTGTAGATGATGTCGCCGCCGTCGATCTCGGCGTTGACTTCCGGCACTTCTTTCAGCGCGTGGTTACAGGCTTTGACGAAGAAGGACATGAAGCCGAGTTTGACTTTGTGCTTCTTCTCGAAGGCGTCCTTGTATTCGTTGCGCAGGTCCATGATCGCCTTCATGTCCACCTCGTTATAGGTGGTCAGCATGGCGGCGGTGTTCTGCGCATCCTTGAGGCGACGCGCGATGGTGGCGCGCAGGCGGGTCATCTTGACGCGCTCTTCGCGTGCCGCATCTGCGGCCGACGACGGCGCGCGCGGAGCGACAGCAGGGGTCGGCGCGACCGAAGCGGCGGGAGCTGCTGCCGGAGCGGCTGTGGCGCGGGCGACATCTTCCTTCATGGCGCGGCCGTCGCGGCCCGAGCCGGTGACGGCATCGCGCGAAATGCCGGCTTCGGCCATGGCTTTCTTGGCCGAGGGTGCATCCTCGACATCCGAACGGCCGGCATCGGCCGGCGCAGCAGCTGCCGGAGCGGCCGCTGCTGCCGCAGGCGCGGCGGCGGGGGCCGAAACCGCGCCGGCGGCGCCTTCGGTGATGATCGCCAGTTTGGCTTTGGCGTCGATCGTCGCACCTTCGGGTGCAAGGATTTCGGCCAGAACGCCCGCAACCGGAGACGGAACCTCGACCGAGACCTTGTCGGTTTCAAGTTCGCAGAGCATCTCGTCCTGAGCCACCTGATCGCCGACCTTCTTGAACCAGGTCGCGACAGTGGCTTCGGTCACGCTTTCACCCAGCGTGGGGACCATCACGTCGACTGCTTTTCCGCTCATGTCACTTTGTCCTTCGTTAAGCTTCGCCCCCGAAATCGTGGTGGGCCGCATTTCGTTTGAATCTGCGCTGTCGCCTTGGGCAATCTGCGCAAGCAGGGCATTGGGCGCGACCGTCTGACCTTCGGTCGCGATGATTTCCAGCAGCGTTCCCGCGACGGGTGACGGCACTTCGACCGTCACTTTGTCGGTTTCAAGCTCGCAGATCATCTCGTCGACGGCGACCTTGTCGCCCGGTTTCTTGAACCAGGTCGACACGGTCGCCTCGGCGACGGATTCACCCAAAGCCGGAACGCGGAGTTCGACAGCCATCCGTCAGGCACCCAACGTGATGGCGTCATGGACCAGCGCGTCCTGCTCGGCCTTGTGGCGCGAGGCGAGACCCGTGGCGACCGAGGCCGAAGCGGCGCGGCCGACGTAACGCGGGCGGGCATGGGTCGCCCCGATGCGCGCCAGAACCCATTCGAGGTTCGGCTCGACAAAGCTCCAGCCGCCCTGGTTCTTGGGCTCTTCCTGACACCAGACGATTTCCGCCCCTTTGAACCGCTCCAGCTCGCGCGACAGCGACTGGGCCGGGAAGGGGTAGAACTGCTCGAGGCGGAGCAGGTAGACGTCATTGGCTTCGGCGGCGTTCCGCGCCTGCAGCAGGTCGTAATAGACCTTGCCCGAGCAGATGACGACGCGCTTGATCTTGTCGTCGGCCAGCAAGGCGAAGTCGGACTTGCCGCGTTCGGCATCGTCTTGCAGCACGCGATGGAAGCTCGAACCGGTGGTGAACTCGTCCGCCGTCGAGACCGCCAAGGGGTGGCGCAGCAGCGATTTCGGCGTCATCAGCACCAGCGGCTTGCGGAAGTTGCGCTTGAGCTGACGGCGCAGGATGTGGAAATAGTTCGCCGGCGTCGAGCAGTTGGCGACGATCCAGTTATCCTCGGCGCAGCCTTGCAGGAACCGCTCCAGACGGGCCGAGCTGTGCTCGGGGCCCTGACCTTCGAAGCCGTGCGGCAGCAGCATCACCAGACCCGACATGCGCAGCCATTTCTTTTCGCCCGACGAGATGAACTGGTCGAACATGATCTGCGCGCCGTTGGCGAAATCGCCGAACTGGGCTTCCCACATGGTCAGCGCATTGGGCTCGGACAGCGAATAGCCGTATTCGAAGCCCAGCACCGCATATTCCGACAGCATCGAGTCGATGACTTCGTAGCGTGCCTGACCCGATTTGATGTTGTTGAGCGGGTAGTAACGCTCTTCGGTGGTCTGGTCGATGATCGCCGAGTGGCGCTGCGAGAAGGTGCCGCGTGCCGAGTCCTGACCCGCGAGGCGGACCGGATGGCCTTCGGTCGCGAGCGAGCCGAAAGCCAGAGCTTCGCCCGTCGCCCAGTCAAAGCCCGCGCCGGTTTCGAACATCTTCGCTTTCGCATCCAGAAGACGCGAGACGGTTTTGTGGATGTCGAAACTCTCGGGCGCGGTGGTCAGCGCCTTGCCGACTTCGGCCATGGTTTCGGGCGAAATCGCGGTCTCGCCACGGCTGTATTCCTCGGGCTCGATCGTGAGGCCCGACCATTTGCCGTCCAGCCAGTCGGCCTTGTTCGGCTTGAAGGTCTTGCCGGCTTCGAACTCTTCGTTCAGCTGGGCCTGGAAAGCGGCCTTCATGTCTTCGATCTCGCCTTCGGGGATCAGCCCGTCGGCAACCAGACGCTCGGTGTAAAGCTGGAGCGTGGTCTTGTGGCCCTTGATGTTCTTGTACATCGCCGGGTTGGTGAACATCGGCTCGTCGCCTTCGTTGTGACCAAAGCGGCGGTAGCAGAAGATGTCGAGGACGACGTCCTTGTGGAAGAGCTGGCGGAACTCGGTCGCGACGCGCGCGGCATGGACCACGGCTTCCGGATCGTCACCATTGACGTGGAAGATCGGCGCTTCGACCATCAGCGCGATATCCGTCGGATAGGGCGAGGTGCGCGAGAAGCTCGGCGCGGTGGTGAAGCCGATCTGGTTGTTCACGATGATGTGGATCGTTCCGCCGGTGCGATGGCCCTTGATGCCCGAAAGCTGGAGGCATTCCGCCACCACGCCCTGACCCGCAAAAGCCGCATCGCCATGCAGAAGAACCGGCAGGACCGCCGTGCGGTTGTCGGTGTCGTTGAGCTGGTCCTGCTTGGCGCGGACCTTGCCCAGAACGACGGGGTTCACCGCTTCGAGGTGCGAGGGGTTCGCGGTCAGCGACAGGTGGACGGTATTGCCGTCGAACTCGCGGTCAGCCGAGGCGCCGAGGTGATATTTCACGTCGCCCGAACCATCGACATCCTCGGGCTTGAAGCTGCCGCCCTGGAATTCGTTGAAGATCGCGCGGTAGGGCTTGCCCAGCACGTTCGCGAGCACCGAGAGGCGGCCGCGGTGGGGCATGCCGATCGCGATGTCTTTGACGCCAAGCGCGCCGCCGCGCTTGATGATCTGTTCCATTGCAGGGATCAGCGCCTCGCCGCCATCAAGGCCGAAACGCTTGGTGCCCATGTATTTCACATGGAGGAATTTCTCGTAGCCTTCGGCTTCGACCAGCTTGTTGAGGATGGCGCGGCGGCCTTCGCGGGTGAACTGGATTTCCTTGCCGTAACCCTCGATGCGCTCTTTCAGCCAGGCAGCCTGCTCGGGGTCGGAGATGTGCATGTATTGCAGCGCGAAAGTGCCGCAATAGGTGCGCTTCATCAGATCGGTGATCTGGCGCATGGTCGCGATCTGCAGGCCCAGCACGTTGTCGATGAAGATCGGGCGGTCAAGATCGTTGGGGCCGAAACCATAGGTCGCGGGCTCCAGCTCGCCTGTCTGCGGCACTTCGCGCTGCCCGAGCGGGTCGAGATCGGCGAAAAGGTGGCCGCGGATCCGGAAGGCGCGGATCAGCATCAGCGCGCGGATCGAATCCAGCACCGAGCGGCGCATCTGCTCGTCGGTCAGCGTGACGCCTTTTTCGGCGGCCTTGTCGCTGATCTTCTTCATTGCGGCATTGGCATCGGCTTTCGACGACATCGGCCATTCGCCGGTCAGCGCCGAAGTGTTCTCGTCGGTGGGCTGCGGCGGCCAATCGGCGCGCGCCCAGCTTGCACCGGCAGCTTCGCGCTGCACGGCCGAAGGATCATCGCCGAGGCTGGCGAAGAAAGCGTCCCAGGCAGCATCCACGCTCGCAGGGTTCTGGGCCCATTGCCCGTAAAGCTGCTCGACATAGGTCGCGTTCTGACCTTGCAGGAAGGACGAGTCACGGAATGCGGCGTTACCGCCGGGAGATTGATCGTTCATGGCAGAACCTTGGAAGGTTGCGCCCCGTAGCGGTTGGGGCCGGGTTGGCCGGACGAGGGAAACCGTCCGGCAATATGGGTGAACGGGATCATCGCAGCCAAAGTTGCCGCGATGATGGAAAGCAGGGATAGCATTGTCGTGAGCATGCGGGCCTCACCGGCCGCGCTGGCTGCCGCCAATGCCTTGACGCGACCCGCCAAGCCGCCGGTTGCGGCGCGCGGCAACAGGGCCGGAACAGAGGGGATGACGGAGGCGAGGAGGCGCAGGTTCATCGGCTCACCCGCAGATCACGTCGATCATCCGCGCACCGGGGTCATCCGTGGGCGAGGACATCGGAAGGATGACCAATTGCTCGGGGCGCTTGCCCTCGAGGCGGCACAAAGCGGCGCCGGCACGTTGCTCGGCGTTTTGCGGGGCGCGGTCGGGGTGGTAGATCAGCCGCCAACCGGCATCCTTGCGCGCAACCGAGCGGACGGCATCGGCGGGCAGGGCGGTGGTGGCGTGGAGATCGGTACGGGCGGGAACGCCGCCGCGCAGAATATCGTCGGTCGGCGCGCGACCGCAGGCCGCCAAAGCCGCAAGCAGCGGCAGGGCCAGCATCAGACGGGGGGCCTTGGGCACAAGGCCGCTACCCCAAGGTCCGGTCACGCGGCGGGCCGCGGGATCGGCGCAAACGATCCGGTGGCCTGCCGTTGCGGGAAAGGCCGGATGTCCTTCGCGATGTTGTGCACGTTCAAACACGTCATCCACTCTCAGGAACTTGTCTCGTAAACTCTCGGATCTCTTCGGAACCGGCAGCCCCCCTAAGGTAGGGAGGGGCTGCCACTAAGTCAAAAGTCTTACTTGCCGATGGCTTTCAGAACCGCCTCGCCCAGACCGGCGGGGCTGTCTGCGACGATGATGCCGGCCTTTTTCATGGCTTCGATCTTCGATTCCGCGTCACCCTTGCCGCCCGAGACGATCGCACCGGCATGACCCATGCGGCGGCCCGGAGGAGCCGTGCGGCCGGCGATGAAGCCGGCGGTCGGCTTCCAGATGCCTTTTTTCTTCATCTCGGCGAGGAATTCGGCGGCTTCTTCTTCGGCCGAACCACCGATTTCACCGATCATGATGATCGATTCCGTTTCCGGATCCTCGAGGAAGAGCTTGAGCACGTCGATATGCTCCATGCCCTTGATCGGGTCGCCGCCGATGCCGACTGCCGAGGACTGGCCGAGGCCCGCATCGGTGGTCTGTTTCACGGCTTCATAGGTCAGCGTGCCCGAACGCGAGACGACGCCCACCGAGCCGCGCTTGAAGATCGAGCCCGGCATGATGCCGATCTTGCACTCGCCCGGGGTCATGATGCCGGGGCAGTTCGGACCGATCAGGGTCGATTTGCTGTCGATCAGCGCGCGCTTGACGCGCATCATGTCGAGAACCGGAATGCCCTCGGTGATCGCGACGATCAGCGGGATTTCGGCATCAATGGCTTCGAGGATCGAATCCGCGGCGAAGGGCGGCGGCACATAGATCGCGGTCGCATTCGCGCCGGTCTTGGCCACGGCCTCGTGGACCGAGTTGAAAACCGGCAGGCCGAGATGCTCGGAACCGCCTTTGCCGGGGGTCACGCCGCCGACCATTTTGGTGCCGTAGGCAATCGCCTGCTCGGTGTGGAAAGTCCCCTGCGAGCCGGTGATGCCCTGGGTGATGACTTTGGTATTTTTATCTACGAGAACAGCCACTTGGGCCTCCTTCCGCAATGATAATTCTGGTGAACCGCGGCGCGTTATGGCGCAGCACGGCTTCTTGAGATTTCGATGCTGACCTGATCGGGCAGGGCGGTGATGGTGACAGAGGACGGGAAGGCCTGATCGGACGAAACGAGCATTTGGGTCATCAGATCCACACGCTCGCCGCGCTTGCCGAAGGCCAATGACGCGATGCCCTCGGGTGGGCCGCTCGGCCCGCCGATCCCGATGGCATTCTCCCCGACAACCGCAGGTGCGGCTGCAAGGGCCGCGTCGCGCGCGGTCCGGAGCATCTCCGGGGCAGGGCCCGAAGGATCGCTCCAATCCGCGACAACCGCCACGCATTTGATCTGTAGCCGGTCCGGAAGCTTGCGCGTCTCCAGCACCAGC
The DNA here is from genome assembly GCF_042430175.1 of Paracoccus cavernae. Lineage (NCBI taxonomy): Bacteria > Pseudomonadati > Pseudomonadota > Alphaproteobacteria > Rhodobacterales > Paracoccaceae > Paracoccus > Paracoccus cavernae. The sequence continues at coordinate 164,963 of NZ_JBHMDZ010000049.1, forward strand.
GAACCCGCATCCATAAAGGGCGATGACGGCGGTTTGGCGATGGACCAAACAATATTGCCGTCATCGGTGACCAGAACTTCTGCGGATCCGTCCTTTTGCGACAGCAGGATCTCCGGCTTGGCGAAGGCCGCGTCGCAAGAGCGGAACAGATCGGTGACGATTGCCGTCACATCCGCCGGGGACATCGCAGCACCCGCTGCCGCCGGCCCGAAGGCCGGCAGGGCGAAGCTTGCCGCGATGAAACCCCAGTGCTTCATCAGCCCTTGACCGCTTTCACGATCTTTTCGGCCGCGTCGGACAGGTTGTCGGCGGGGATCACGTTCAGGCCGCTTTCGGCGATGATGCGCTTGCCCTCTTCGACGTTCGTCCCTTCAAGGCGGACGACCAGCGGAACCTGCAGACCGACCTCTTTCACCGCGGCGACGATGCCGTTGGCGATGATGTCGTTGCGCATGATGCCGCCGAAGATGTTGACCAGAATGCCTTTGACGTTCGGGTCCGAGGTGATGATCTTGAAGGCCTCGGCGACTTTCTCTTTGGTGGCGCCGCCACCGACATCGAGGAAGTTCGCAGGCTCGGCACCGTAAAGCTTGATGATGTCCATCGTGGCCATCGCCAGACCGGCACCGTTCACCATACAGCCGATTTCACCGTCCAGAGCGATGTAGTTGAGGTCGTATTTCGACGCCTCAAGCTCTTTGGGGTCTTCTTCGGTCTCGTCGCGCAGGGCAACGATATCGGCGTGGCGGTACAGCGCGTTGTTGTCGAAGCCCATTTTGGCGTCGAGCGCTTTGATGTTGCCATCGGGCGTCACGATCAGCGGGTTGATCTCCAGCATCTCCATGTCTTTCTCGATGAAGAGACGATAGAGGTTTTTCACCAGAGCAACGCATTGCTTGACCTGATTGCCTTCGAGGCCGAGCGCGAAAGCGACGCGGCGGCCGTGGAAGTCCGACAGGCCCGACGCCGGATCGACGCTGAAGCTGACGATCTTCTCGGGGGTGTTGGCTGCGACTTCTTCAATGTCCATGCCGCCTTCGGTCGAGGCGACAAAGTTGACGCGCGAGGTGCCGCGGTCGACCAGAAGCGCGAGATAGAGTTCGCGCGAGATGTCCGAACCGTCTTCGATATAGATGCGGTTCACCTGCTTGCCGGCCGGGCCGGTCTGGTGGGTGACCAGCGTGCGGCCGAGCATCTGGCGCGCAAGCTCTTCGGCTTCCGAGACGGATTTCGCCAGACGGACGCCGCCTTTTTCGCCGGCTTCCTTTTCGAGGAAGTGGCCTTTGCCGCGACCGCCGGCATGGATTTGTGCCTTGACGACCCAGAGCGGCCCGCCGAGCTGGCCTGCCGCTGCCTTGACTTCGTCGGCTTTCGTCACGGCATGGCCTTCGCTGACCGGAGCGCCATACTGGCGCAGCAGTGCCTTGGCCTGATATTCGTGAATGTTCATCGTGATCCCCCGCAAATTCGGTTGCGCGGAGTTGTGGCACATGGGTCGTCACGGATGAAATGAAATCTCGTTCAAATCCGGTGAAACAGCGCTTTATGATTGATTTGCGATCACACGTTCGAGCGCTGTGATCACAAAATTGATCGGGCAGGTCGAAGCCGGTCGGAGGCGGGGTTGAAGGCCCCTGGCGGACCGGCCGGAAAGCGTGCCGAAGGGCGCCGATCGGCCCGTGTCGGGACGGATTTTGCGCCCTCAGCAAGGTGCGTGAACCGGCTTTCGGGATTGCCGCATGCGGGTGTTCTGCCTTGCGGCCGGCGCGCGATATCGGGCTCCACGAGGGGGAATATGCAGGATCGGTGCATCCATTTGGTGCTTTACATGCGCGAAAAAGCACCTCCAATTGCTGCGTCTTAACTTTTTTAACTTTTCGCGAGATAGACCGATGGCCGCTATTCCCGGGACTGCTTTGAGTGAAACCCTGACCGGTACCAACGACGACGACGAGATCCGTGGCGAGGGCGGCAACGACACCCTCTACGGCAGAGCCGGTAACGATACCCTCATTGGCGGCAGCGGCGACGACTACATGTATGGCGAGAGCGGAAACGATACGTTCACGCTTTCGGGCAATGATATCGGGACCGACCGGTTCTTCGGCGGCGAGGGGGCGGACCGCGTCTACATCTCGGGCATCGTACAGGTTTCGAGTCTGCTGCTGAATGCGTCTTATGTCGACAGCGTCGAGAGTCTGTACTTCTCTTACGGGACGAGCGGCATCCGCGGCACGAACGGCAATGACCATTTCGACATCAGCGCGTTCAACACCGTCACCAATTACAAGCTCTTCGATATGGGCGAGGGGAACGACTACTTCCTCGGCTATATGGGCGATGATGCGGTCGGCGGCGGCGCAGGCAACGATACGCTGGACGGCGGTGCAGGCAATGACGATCTGACCGGCGGCTCGGGCAATGACCTGCTGATCGGCGGTTCGGGCGATGATACCTTCTATCTCTCGGGCAATGATATCGGCCAGGACCGGTTCAACGGCGGCGAGGGCGCGGACCGCATCTACATCAGCGGCATCGTGCAGGTCTCTAGCCTTCTGCTGAACGCGACCTATGTCACCGGCGTCGAGAATCTTTACTTCTCCTACGGGACGAGCGGCATCCGCGGCACAAACGGCAACGATGTCTTCGACATCAGCGCCTTCAACACGGTCACGAATTACAAGCTCTTCGAGATGAACGAGGGCAATGACCGCTTCATCGGTTATATCGGCGATGATGCCGTGGCCGGCGGTGCGGGCAACGACACGCTGGATGGTGGTCAGGGCAATGATTCGCTGACCGGCGGCTCGGGCAACGACGTGCTCAACGGCGGTTCGGGCGACGATACCTTCTATCTCTCGGGCAACGATATCGGCCAGGACCGCATCAACGGCGGTGCGGGCAGCGACCGCGTCTATATCAACGGGATCGTGCAGGTTCCGAGCCTTCTGCTGAACGCGGCCTATGTCACCGGCGTCGAGAATTTGTACTTCTCCTACGGGACGAGCGGCATTCGCGGCACCAACGGCAACGATGTGTTCGATATCAGCGCCTTCAGCACCGTCACCAATTACAAGCGTTTCGAGCTGAACGAGGGCAATGACCGCTTCACCGGCTATATCGGCAATGACGATGTGAACGGCGGTGCGGGCAACGACACGCTGATGGGCGGGCAGGGCAACGATACGCTTGACGGCGGGCAGGGGGTCGATCTTGCCTCCTATGCCGATGCCACGAGCGGCGTGACGGTCAATCTGTCGGTCACGACGGCGCAGCTGATCGGCGGCGGACGCGGCACGGACCGCCTGCTCAATATCGAGAATGTTCAGGGCTCGAACTTCAACGACCGGCTGACCGGCAACGGCGTCGCGAATACGCTGATCGGCGGCGCGGGCAACGATGTGCTGAACGGCGGCGGCGGTAACGACGTGCTCGACGGTGGGGCGGGCTTTGACTATGCGAGCTTTGCCGGTGCGACCAGTGGCGTGAGCGTCAATCTGGCCAATGCCAATGCGCAGCTGGTCGGCGGCGGCTTCGGGACCGACCGTCTGGCCAATATCGAAGGGCTGATGGGCTCGAGCTTCAACGACCGTCTGGCGGGCAATGGAGCGGCAAACAATCTTCAGGGCGGTGGCGGTGCAGACACGCTGATCGGCGGGCTGGGAGCCGATACGCTCAACGGTGGTGCAGGCGCCGATACGGCCGATTTCAGCGGTGCGGTCGCGGTGCGGGTCGACCTGAACCGGACGGCTGCGCAAAACACCGGCCACGGCATGGATGTGCTGATCGGTATCGAGAATGTCACCGGCGGCAACAACCACGACGTCCTGATCGGCAATGGCGTCGCGAACCTGCTTGCGGGCGGGGCGGGCAACGACACGCTGACCGGCGGCGCGGGCAACGACACGCTCGACGGCGGGGCCGGAAACGACGTGCTCGACGGCGGAGCGGGGATCGATACCGTGCGCTTCTCGGGCAATGGCGCGGTCACGGTGAACCTGAATCTGGGCACTGCACAGAATACCGGACAAGGCATCGACCGGCTGGTCGGGATCGAGGGCGTTCTGGGCGGCGGCGGCAATGACCGCATTACCGGCAACGCGGGCGCCAATATCCTCGGAGGCGGCGCGGGCAACGACAGGCTCGACGGTGGTGCCGGCAACGACACGCTGGACGGTGGCCTCGGCAACGACGTGATCGACGGCGGAGCGGGGGTCGATACGATCATCTTCAACACGACCGGCAATGTCGCGGTCAATCTCGGCGTGACGGTTGCGCAGGCGACCGGTCAGGGTCAGGACATCATCCGCAACATCGAGAATGCGACCGGCGGCAGCGGCAACGACCGCCTGTCCGGCTCGGGCGGGGCCAACATCCTTCAGGGCGGCGCGGGCAACGACACGCTGAACGGCGGTGCGGGCAATGACGTTTTGTCCGGCGGTGCGGGCAACGACCGCCTGATCGGCGGCACGGGCAACGATACGCTTGGCGGCGGTGCGGGCAACGATACCTTCTACTTCGACGCAAATAGCGGCAGCGACCGTTTGCAGGACTACAACCGCAACGACGATACGATCGAGATCCGCTGGGCGGGCCACGACATCTTCGACCTCAACCTGAACTATTCGGGCGGCAATACGATCATTCGCTTCGGCTCTACGGTGATTACGGCGAACGGTTACCTCTACGTCTCGGATTTCGACTTCGTCTGATGCGAGGTGCTTGAAACACCAAGGCCCCCGGAGAAATTCGGGGGCCTTTTCCATGAGCACTGCGGCGCCGGCAGCCGCGCAAAAGAAAAACCCCCGCGCGGATGGCGCGGGGGTTTTCCGTTCCGGAACTTGTCGCGCGGCTTAGGCCAGCGACGGATCGATTGCTTTACAAGCGGCAACCAGACCTTTGACCGAGTCGACCGATTTGTCGAACATGACCTGCTCTTCGGCGTTCAGCTCGATCGCGACGACTTTCTCGATGCCGTTGGCGCCGATGATGGTCGGGACGCCGACATAAAGACCGTCGAGACCGTAAGCGCCGCTCACATAGGCTGCGCAGGGCAGCAGGCGGTTCTGGTCCTTGAGATAGGCTTCCGCCATCTCGATCGCCGAGGTTGCCGGAGCGTAGAAGGCCGAGCCGGTTTTCAGCAGGCCGACGATTTCCGCGCCGCCGTCACGGGTGCGCTGTACGATCGCGTCCAGTTTCTCCTGCGTGGTCCAGCCCATTTTGACCAGATCCGGCAGCGGGATGCCGCCAACGGTCGAATAGCGGGCCAGCGGCACCATGGTGTCGCCGTGGCCGCCCAGAACGAAAGCGGTGACATCGCGCATCGAGACGTCGAACTCGACCGAGAGGAAGTGACGGAAACGTGCCGAGTCGAGCACGCCGGCCATGCCGACGACCTTGTTCGCGGGCAGGCCCGAGAACTGCTGCAGCGCCCAGACCATCGCATCGAGCGGGTTGGTGATGCAGATGACGAATGCGTTCGGAGCATGGGCCTTGATGCCCTCGCCGACCGATTTCATGACTTTGAGGTTGATGCCCAGAAGGTCGTCGCGGCTCATGCCCGGCTTGCGCGGAACACCGGCGGTGACGATGCAGACATCGGCGCCTGCGATATCGGCGTAATCGTTGGTGCCTTTCATGACGGCATCAAAGCCCTCGGAGGGGCCCGATTGTGCGATGTCGAGGGCCTTGCCCTGCGGCGTGCCTTCGGAAATGTCGAACAGAACGACGTCGCCGAGTTCTTTCATCGCAGCCAGATGCGCCAGCGTACCGCCGATCTGTCCCGCGCCGATCAGTGCAATCTTGGGTCGGGCCATGGAAGCCTCCTAAGGGAATGATTCACAGATCGACTAGGCCTTTTGGAGGTAAATCGCAAGATGGTATACCTCTGTATGCCGCGTGTTTCGTCGCTAACATTTTCCGAAAACACGCGGCAAAGTGCGCACAATTGCGCAAAAACATTCCTGCCATGCGGCGTTTGCATGCGAAATCGCGGACAAGATGCGCGCCGGACATTGCCCCCGCGCGCACATGGGTTCACAGCAAATGCAGAGGTCCACAGCAAATGCAGGGCGGATCGAGGCCACGGAGAGCGCGAAGCATGGAAATGGGACTTTGGGAATGGGTGCTCGCGGTGATCGCGGCGGTCTCGGTCGGTTTGGCCAAGGGCGGGCTGAGCATGGTCGGCGTGATCTCGGTGCCGCTGATGGCGCTGGTAATGTCGCCCATTCAGGCGGCGGGAATGCTTTTGCCGGTCTATATCGTCTCCGATCTCGGCGGGTTGATCGCCTATCGCAAGAATTTCGACCGTGCCGTACTGGTCAAGCTGATGCCGGGGGCGATTCTCGGGATCCTGCTCGGCTGGGCGACCTCGAGCTTCGTCAGCGACAAATCGGTCGAGCTTGTCGTCGGCGTCATCGGTCTGGTCTTCGCAATGTCGGCTTTGTGGAAGCGCCGCGTCGAGGCTGCGGCGCGCCGTCCCGACTGGCTGCGCGGCAGCCTTTGGGGCACGATCTCGGGTTATACGAGCTTCGTGGCCCATGCGGGGGCTGCACCCTATCAGGTCTATGCCCAGCCTTTGCGCATGTCTCCGCTGGTCTATGCCGGCACGACGACGATCTTTTTCGCGGTCTGCAACTGGGTCAAGCTGGTGCCCTATGCCATGCTCGGCCAGCTTTCGACCGAGAACCTCAAAGTGGCGGCAATCCTGACCATTCCGGCGTTGCTGTCGGTGCAGGCGGGGATCTGGATCGTCAAGCGGCTCTCGCCCACGATCTTTTACAAGCTCATCACCTGGATGCTTTTGATCGTCTCCATCCGGCTGATCTGGGGCGGGCTCTAAGCGCGCGCCCGAGAGGTTCCGGCAAAATTTGCCGCAATGCAGCAAATTTGATCTTGCCATTTGCATCACAACAGGCCAGCTTCACGCAACATTATTGCTTGGAGGCCTGCCGTGACCCGCCCCTACCGCTCTGTTCTCTATATTCCCGCCGCCAACCAGCGCGCGATGGAAAAGGCGCAAACGCTTGCTGCCGATGCGATCATCTTCGATCTCGAGGATGCGGTCGCGCCGGCCGAGAAGCCCGCCTCGCGCGCGCTTCTGGCCGAGGCCTTGGCAGGCGATTACGGCAAGCGCGCCAAGATCGTGCGCATCAACGGCTTCGACACCGAATGGGGCGAGGATGACGCGCGCGCCTATGCCGCGAGCCTTTCCAAACATGCAGATGCGGTGCTGATCCCCAAGGTGAGCCGGCCCGAAGATCTCGACCGCGTTGCCGCACTGATCCCCGACGCGCCGCTTTGGGCGATGATGGAGACGGCGCAGGGCATGCTGAATGCCGGCGCCATTGCCGCCCATCCGCGCCTTCAGGGCATGGTCATGGGCACCAACGATCTGGCGAAGGAGTTGGGGGCGCGCTTTCGCGCCGACCGACTGCCGATGCAGGCGGGGTTGGGGCTTTGCCTGCTGGCGGCGAAAGCGCATGGGAAGACGATCATCGACGGCGTCTTCAACGCCTTCAAGGACGACGAGGGGCTGCGTTTCGAATCCGCCCAGGGCCGCGATATGGGCTTTGACGGCAAGACGCTCATCCATCCCGCGCAACTCGCCATCGCCAACGAAATCTTCGCGCCCTCCGATGACGAGGTCGCGCTTTCGCGCCGCCAGATCGAAGCCTATGAAGCCGCCATCGCCGAGGGCAAGGCCGTGGCCGTGGTCGACGGCCGCATTGTCGAGAACCTCCACGTCGAGACCGCCCGCGCTACCTTGTCGCGCGCACAGGCGATTGCCGATCTCGCCGTCGGGTGACAAGCTGGAGGGGATCAACATCCAGCCGAAAGGACAAGCCATATGCTGATCCTCGTAATCGGTGTGGCGCTTTGGTGGGCGGCACATTTCTTCAAACGGGTCGCGCCCGAACCGCGCGCGGCCTTGGGCGACAAGGGCAAAGGCATCGTCGCCGTGCTGCTGGTCCTGTCGGTGATCTTGATGGTGGTGGGCTACCGCATGGCGGACGGCCCCTTCTGGTGGGGGCCTTCGCCCGCGCTCAAGGGGATCAACAACCTGCTGATGCTTGCGGCGCTGTGGTTCTTTGCCGCCGACGGGATGAAATCGAACCTCGTCCGCCGCATCCGCAACCCGCAGCTCACGGGCTTCTCGCTCTGGGCCGTGGCGCATCTGCTGGTGAACGGCGATCTGCCGTCCTTCGTGCTCTTCGGCGGCCTTCTGGTCTGGGCCGTGGTCGAGATGATGGTGCTGAACCGTGCCGGCCCCGCCTGGTCGCGCTCGACGCAGCCCGTCATCTGGCGCAAAGAGGGCATGGTCCTGCTCGCCGCATTCGTCACGATGGTCGTCATCGGGCTGATCCACGGCTGGCTGGGCTATAACCCGTTCGGAGGCTGACATGTCGAAAATCTACCGTTTACTGACCGAAGACGACACTTCGGAATTTTGCCACAAAGTCTCGCTGGCCCTGTCCAAGGGCTGGGAGCTTTACGGCAGCCCCTCGATCTCCTTCGATGCGGCGCGCGGCGTGATGCGCTGCGCGCAGGCCGTCACCAAGGATGTCGAGGCCGATTACCACCCCGATATGAAATTGGGGCAGCAATAGAGCTAAAGGGATCAGATGAGCAAAACCAACCCGGGCCGTTTCTTCGAAGATTACCGTATCGGCGAAATCATTCCCCATGCCGTGCCGCGCACGGTCTCGGGGGGCGAGAGAGCGCTTTACCACGCGCTCTATCCGGCCCGGCATGCTCTGCATTCCAGCGACGAATTCGCCCGCGCCTGCGGGCTGGACGGATCGCCGATGGATGACCTGATCGCCTTTCATCTGGTCTTCGGCAAGACCGTGCCGGACATCAGCCTGAATGCCGTCGCCAACCTCGGCTATGCCGAGGGGCGCTGGCACCGGCCGGTCTGGGCGGGCGATACGCTGCGCGCCGAATCCGAGGTGATCGGCCTCAAGGAGAATTCGAGCGGTACCTCGGGTGTGGTCTGGGTGCGCACGCGCGGCCTGAACCAGAACGACGAGCTGGTGCTGGACTATGTCCGCTGGGTCATGGTGCGCAAAGGCCGCCCCGATGCGCCCGCACCCGCGACCGTGGTACCCGATCTCGCCAAGGCGGTCGCGCCGGCCGATCTGGTCGTGCCTGAAGGCCTTGATTTCACCGGTTATGACTCCGGACTGGCCGGCGAGCGCTACCGCATGGGCGATTATGCCATCGGCGAGATCATCGACCATGTCGACGGCGTCACGATCGAAGAGGCCGAGCATATGCTGGCGACGCGCCTGTGGCAAAATACCGCGAAAGTCCATTTCGACGCGACTTTCCGCCCCGACGGCAAGCGTCTGATCTATGGCGGCCATATCATCTCGATCGCGCGGGCGCTGACTTTCAACGGTCTCGCCAATGCCCAGATCATGGCGGCGCTGAACGGCGGCGCCCATGCCAATCCCTGTTTCGCCGGCGATACGGTGCGCGCCTTCACCGAGGTGCTCGATCTCGCCGAGACGCCTGCGCCGGGGGTGGCCGCGATCCGTTTGCGCACCGTGGCGCATAAATCCGGCGAGCGTGATCACAAAATTAAGGATCAGGATGGTAAGTATCTGCCCGATATCCTTCTGGACCTCGATTATTGGGCATTTTTACCGCAATGATTCGATTGCTCTTGCTGGCCTGCATGACTGCGGCTCCGGTTTTTGCCGGTTCCGCGGATCAGGCGGGCTATTTCGACGATTCCACCTCGGGAGGGCACGACCTTTTCGTCGAGGCCAATCTTGTCGGCACCTTCTACCACGAGCTGGGCCATGCCCTGATCGATACAATGGATCTTCCGGTCCTCGGCCGCGAGGAAGATGCGGCCGATACCCTGTCCGTCCTTCTGATCGACGAGATCTGGGAGCCGGAATCCGCCCTCGCCATCGCGCAGGGGACGGCCGTGGCATGGATGCTTTCGGCCGCCGAGGCCGAAGAGGAAGATCCCGCCTTTTGGGATGTCCACGGACATGATTTGCAGCGTTATTACAATACGGTTTGCCTGTGGTACGGCGGCGATCCCGACAATCGCGGCGATTTCGCAACGGAATTCGAACTGCCGCCCGAACGCGCCGAAACCTGCTCCGAGGAGTTCGATCAGGCCTGGAGCAGCTGGTTCGCCTATCTCGACGAGGCGGTCGAAGGCGCGCCGGGCAAGGCCCTGAGCTTCGTCGGAGAGACGGCCGACCCCGCATCGCGCATCATCGCCGAAGAGGTTCGCAGCGTGAACGCATTGCTCGCCCTGCCGGTCGACATCACCGTCTCGGTGGAGCAATGCGGGGAGGCCAATGCCTTCTACGACCCGGCAGAAAAACATATCGAAATCTGTCAGGAATACGGCGACTGGCTGAGCGCGACTGCCGTGCAGGTCGATCTGTGATCACGAGGCCGGATCGTGTGATCACAAAAGGGCAAAAAGCCCCGTTCCGGTGAAATTGTACCCGTTCCGGTGATGACACCTGCAACAAAAGAGCTAGAACCGAGTTGAATTTTCAGCCAGCCCTCACCGCCAGCTGGGCGCACCAGCCGGATAGCAGGGCCTGAGGCAAAGCAGGAGAGCGCAATATGGCCGACGTCAACCGGGGTAACCGGCCGCTGTCCCCACACTTGCAGGTCTATCGCCTTCCCATCGCGGCGATCACCTCGATCATGACCCGTATCACCGGCCATGCGCTGGTGGCGGGGATCTTGTTGCTGGTCTGGTGGCTTGCCGCCGCGGTGACCTCGGATGCGGCTTTCGCCTGCGCCGATTGGGTCGTCCGCTCGTGGATCGGCTTCATCGTCCTGACGGGTTCGATGTGGGCGCTGTGGTACCATCTTCTCGCGGGCATCCGCCACCTGTTCTACGACGCAGGCATGGGGCTCGAGATCGAATCCGCGCGCAAGTCCAGCGTCGCGATCATTGCGGGTTCGGTGGTGCTGGCGCTGCTGACCCTCATCATCTTCTTTGCGTTCTGAGGGGGAAAACATGCGTTACATCACTCCGCGCAAAGCCGCCGTCGGCATGGGTGCTTCGGGCACCGGCACCGCAGACCACTGGTTCCTGACCGTGACCGCCGTGGCGCTGACCATCCTGACGCCTCTGTTCATGATCATCGTCGCCAAAGCGATCGGCCTGCCGCGCGAAGGCGTGGTGGCCTATTTCGGGCGCCCGATCCCCGCAGTCATCACCGCTTTGTTCATCATTGTCGGCATGCTGCATTTCATCCGCGGCACGCGCATCATGATCGAGGATTACCTTGATCACGGCGCACGCAAAGCCGCGATCATCTTCTCGGTAGTTTTCAGCTGGGCGGTCATCGCCTTTGCTGTCTATGCACTCGCCCGCATGGGTCTGGGTGCGCTCGTTCTGGTCTGAGGTCCGCTATGGCTGCTTATCCTTACGTAACGCATGATTATGACGTGGTCGTGGTGGGTGCCGGCGGTGCGGGCCTGCGCGCGACGCTCGGCATGGCCGAACAGGGCCTGCGCACGGCTTGCGTGACCAAGGTTTTCCCGACCCGTTCGCATACCGTTGCCGCGCAGGGCGGCATCGCCGCCTCACTGTCCAACATGGGCCCCGACAACTGGCAGTGGCATATGTATGATACGGTCAAGGGCTCGGACTGGCTCGGCGATACCGATGCGATGGAATATCTCGCGCGCGAAGCCCCCAAGGCGGTCTACGAGCTCGAGCATTACGGCGTGCCGTTTTCGCGCACCGAAGAGGGCAAGATCTACCAGCGCCCCTTCGGCGGCCATACGACCGAATTCGGCGAGGGCCCGCCGGTGCAGCGCACCTGTGCTGCTGCCGACCGCACCGGCCACGCGATCCTGCACACGCTTTACGGGCAGTCGCTGAAGGAAAAAGCCGAATTCTTCATCGAATATTTCGCGCTTGATCTGATCATCACCGACGGCAAATGCACCGGCGTCGTCTGCTGGAAGCTCGACGACGGCACCATCCATGTCTTCAACGCGAAGATGGTGGTTCTGGCGACCGGCGGCTACGGCCGCGCCTATTTCAGCGCGACCTCGGCCCATACCTGCACCGGCGACGGTGGCGGCATGGTGGCCCGCGCGGGTCTGCCGCTGCAGGATATGGAATTCGTGCAGTTCCACCCGACCGGCATTTATGGTTCGGGCTGCCTCATCACCGAAGGCGCGCGCGGCGAAGGTGGTTACCTCACCAACTCCGAGGGCGAGCGCTTCATGGAGCGTTATGCCCCGACCTACAAAGACCTCGCCTCGCGCGACGTGGTTTCGCGTTGCATGACGATCGAGATCCGCGAAGGGCGCGGTGTGGGCGAGCACAAGGACCACATCTTCCTCAACCTGATGCACTTGCCGCCGGAAACCCTGCACGAGCGTCTGCCCGGCATTTCGGAATCCGCGCGCATCTTCGCCGGCGTCGACGTGACGCGCGAGCCGATCCCCGTCATCCCGACGGTCCATTACAACATGGGCGGCATTCCGACCAACTATTGGGGTGAAGTTCTCAATCCGACCGAGGAAAAGCCCGATGCGACCTTCCCGGGCCTGATGGCCGTGGGCGAGGCCGGTTGCGCCTCGGTCCATGGTGCGAACCGTCTGGGTTCGAACTCGCTGATCGACCTCGTGGTCTTCGGCCGCGCGGCCGCGATCCGTGCCGGTCAGGTTGTCGACCGCAATGCGCCGGTCCCCGCGACCAATGTGGCGCAGGTCGAAAAGGCGCTGGAGCGTTTCGATGCCCTGCGCAACGCCAACGGCTCGACCTCGACCGCAGAGCTGCGTCTTGAAATGCAAAAGACGATGCAGGCCGATGCGGCCGTCTTCCGCACCGACAAGACCCTGGCCGACGGCGTCGAGCGCATGAAGGTCATCGCCGCGAAAATGGCCGATATCAAGGTCACCGACCGCAGCCTGATCTGGAACAGCGACCTGATGGAAACGCTGGAGTTGACCAACCTGATGCCGAGCGCGCTGACCACGATCGTCGCCGCCGAGGCACGCAAGGAAAGCCGCGGCGCCCATGCCCATGAAGACTGGCCTGAGCGGGACGACGCCAACTGGCGCAAGCACTCCCTTGCATGGGTCGAGGGCAACGAGGTTAAACTGGCCTATCGGCCCGTCCACCTCGAGCCTCTGACCACGCAAGAAGAGGGCGGGATCGATCTGAAAAAGATCGCACCTAAAGCGAGGGTTTATTGATGCGTCTTCGTCTTCCTCTGGTTCTCTCGGCCGCGGCGCTCGCGCTGTCGGGCTGCGTTGTGCAGAACCCCAATGCGCTGCCGCCGCTGCCTCCGGCAACGGCTACGCCGGTTGCTCCGGTCGTTCCGGGGGCTGCAGCGCAATCCTCGGCACGTCTCGCGATCAACCGCGAAATGGCGCGCCGTCTGCCTGGCGCCAATGTCGCGCCCTATACCGATTGCGTCGTCAACAACGCGACCGGGGCGGAAATGGCCGATATCGGTCGCCTGAGCGCGGCCGGCTCGAACATCAGCGATGCGGTTGCCGCCGTTGTCGCCCGTCCGGCAACGACCCAATGCATCGCCGGCGCGGCTTCGGCCGCTCGGGCGACGGCCTAAGATGCGGCGGGGCGGGATCCTCGCGGTGGCGGCAGGCATGACCCTTTTGGGTCTTGCCGGCTGTACGCCTGCGCCCGTCCCTGTCGAGCAGGCCGAAAAGATCTGTCTCGGCGCCGCCTATGAAAGCAGCGCCGGCCCCAAGACCGAAGTGGGCTTTGGTGTCGGCAATCACGGGTTCCGCGGCGGTTATGTCTCGGTGGGCATGAGTGCCGACCAGCTCATGGGCCGCGATCCCGCCGAGGTTTTCGCCCGCTGCGTGATGAAACGCTCGGGCCAGATGCCGCAGCGCCCGCTTTACGACCAGCCCGGGTGGGCAAGCCGGTGATCCGCGCCCATCTCGCCACTTTTCCGCCGCGCCGCCGGATCCTGCGCAAGGTCGTCGATGCGATTCTGCCGCAGGTCGACCACCTTTTCGTTGTGCTCAACGATTACGACGAGGTGCCGGGCTATCTGGCCAAAGACGAGCGGGTCACGGCTGTCATCCCCGATCGCGACGTGAAGGATGCGGGCAAGTTCTGGTTCGCGCCCGAACCCGACGATATCGTCTTCACCATCGACGACGATATCGGCTATCCCGCCGATTACGTTGCCCGCACCATTGCCCAGGCCGAAGCCCTCGGCTGGGAGGGCAATGTTTTCGGCTATCAGGGCAATAGCTGGACCCGCCCCGAGGGTTGGAGCAACCATCTCTTTTTCGAAGCGCTTGATCACGTCAAAGGCTATTCCGTGATCGGCACCGGCACGCTTTGCGCCAAAGGGGCCGCGATCGCGCCCTTGGCCGAGATCGAGCCGCTGGCGGGCGCTTGCGACATCGCCTACGGGCGCTGGATCCGGTCGCGCGACATCTTGCCTTGGGGGCTGCCGCGCGCCGCGAACTGGCTGGCCAAGGCATTGCCGCAAAACCTGCGCGCCTCGTCGCTCTTTGCGACCGTCCACCGCAAAAACCTGCCCGAAAACCTCGAAGTTTTCCGGTCATTCGCATTCGATTGGCCGCATGCCAACCTCAGTTATGACGCATACCGCCGTCCGGCGGTTTGACCACCAGGAGAAACCCCAATGGTCCAGTTCAATCTTCCCAAGAACTCCCGCATCCGGGTCGGCAAGACCTGGCCCAAGCCGGAAGGTGCGAAGAACATCAAGAAGTTCAACATCTACCGTTGGGATCCCGATACCGGCGAGAATCCGCGGCTGGACACCTATTTCCTCGATCTCGACAAGACCGGTCCGATGATGCTGGATGCGCTCATCAAGATCAAAAACGAGATCGACCCGACGCTGACCTTCCGCCGCTCCTGCCGCGAGGGGATTTGCGGCTCCTGCGCGATGAACATCGGTGGCGGCAACCATCTGGCCTGCATCTTCGGCATCGACGAAGTCAAAGGCGATGTGAACATCTATCCGCTGCCGCATATGCCGGTGGTCAAGGACCTCATCCCCGACCTGACGCATTTCTATGCGCAGCACGCCTCGGTGAACCCCTATCTCGTGACCGACACGCCGCGTCCCGACAAGGAATGGCGCCAGTCGATCGAGGACCGCAAGAAGCTCGACGGGCTTTATGAATGCATCCTTTGCGCCTCCTGCTCGACGTCTTGCCCGAGCTATTGGTGGAACGGCGACAAATACCTCGGGCCGGCGGCTTTGCTGCAGGCTTACCGCTGGATCATCGATTCGCGCGACGAGGCGACCGGAGAGCGTCTGGATGCGCTTGAAGATCCGTTCAAACTCTATCGTTGCCATACGATCATGAACTGCACCAACACCTGCCCGAAGGGGTTGAACCCCGCCAAGGCGATCGCCTCGATCAAGCACATGATGGTCGATCGCGTCGTCTAAGGGGCGCAGCATTGCACGGGGATCAGGGCTGCCATGCCCTGATTTTCCGCTTTACGCCGCGTCGCAGCGCTAGATTTTTCTGCGGCGCGGCATTATCTTTGTTGCATGGGAGAACAGAGTTCCAGCGACGGAGAAGACAATGGCAAATTTCATCAATTCTGCCGAGATCGCGGGTAAAATCGCAGGCGCGAAGCCTGTTTCCCCGAAAGCCGATCATGCAGCCGATGCCGTGATCGAACAGATGTACGGCTACTTCAGCTTCGAGCCTATGCCGCTCGAGGCAGAGGAGATGCTTCAGGCCGCCTGATCCGCGCGGCCTTGAGAGCAGGAATCAAAAACGGCGCAGCCCATGAGGCTGCGCCGTTTTCTTTTTGCCTGCACCGCAGCCTTACAGCGAGATCGCCACCATGACCTCGGGCTCGATCACGTTGACGCCCGGCAGGCCCGCTTTCAGCGGTTCGGCGTCCTGCGCCAGAAGCGGGAAGGTCTTGTAATGGCAGGGCACGACCGTCTTGAAATTGAAGTATTTCTTCGCGGCCCAGGCGGCGCGTTTCATATCCATCGTGAAATGGCCGCCGGCGCTCAGGATCCCGATGTCGGGATTATGATATTCGCCCATCCAGCCCATGTCGGCCATGATGTCGGTATCGCCCGAGACATAGATCACATGGCCTTCGCCCGCGATCATGTAACCCGATTCATGCCCTGCATAGACCGGCCCGTCCGCCCCCTCGAGCGAGGAGGAATGGCTCGCGTTCACCATCGTCACCTCGGCCCCGCCCAGATTGACCGTACCGCCCTTGTTGAAGCCGATGCCCTCGACCGCCTGATGCGTCGTCCAGGTCGAGATCAGGTCGTAAATTCCCACGACCGGAATTTTCAACGCCCGCGCAATCGCCAAAGTATCGCCGGTGTGATCGCCGTGGCCGTGGGTGATCAGGATATGGGTCGCGCCGTCCAGCGCCTCGTCGCGGCGGTCTTCGGGAAAGACGGGGTTCCCCGACAACCAGGGATCGATCAGGATGACCGCCTGTTCAATTTCCAGTCGAAAGCCCGAATGGCCAAACCAGGTCAGTTTCATCAGATGCTCCTGTCGGTGATACGCGTTACGTCAAAAGGGAAAGGATAAACGGGATGCTGAGCAGCGCGAGCACAGTCTGCCAAGTCAGGATATCGGCGTAAAGATCGGCATCACCGCCCATCTGGCGCGCGACCAGATAGCCGTTTGCGGCGGTCGGGACCGCACATGCGAGAACGCCCGCGACCACCAGTTCGGGGGCAAGGCCCATCCAGCGGGCGACCAGCCAGAACAGGCAGGGCATGGCGATCAGCCGCAAAGTCACGGCGGCGATCAGGGGCAAGGACAGCGACCAAAGCCGGTCGATCTGGATCCCTGCGCCGACGATGATCAGGCTGACCGGAATGGCCGCTGCTCCGATCGAGCCGAGCGCGTTGTCGGCCGCGCGTGGCAGGGGGATGCCTCCGAGATTGAGGGCCAGCCCCGCCGCGCAGCCCGGAATGATCGGTTTGCTCAGAATGGCTTTGATCATGCCGAAAATTCCGGCTTTGCCGCTGCCCCAGATCGACATGACCAGCACGTTGACGACATTGACCACGGGAATCAGGAAAGCCATCGCGACCGAGATCAGCCCGATGCCCTTCGGTCCGGTCAGCTGGGTCGCCAGCGCCAGCGCGATGAAGGCATTCCAGCGGGTGACGGTCTGGAACAGGGTGGTAAAGCGCGGATCGGGCAGCGCGAGGATGCGGCGCAGGGCCAGAACCACCAGCGCCGCGGCGGCAGTCGTCAGCAGCAGCGCCGTGCCGAAGGGGCCGATGCGCGACCAGCCCAGATCGGCGTGATAGACCGAAACCAGCATGATCGCGGGAAAAAGAACGCGGTAGCAAAAGATCTCGACCCCTTGCCACAGCGAAGCGGGCACGATGCCGCTACGGCGCGCGCCATAGCCGATCAGGACGGTCAATGCGACGGGAAGGACGGCGGGCAGGGCGGCAAAGGTGGCTGGCATGGCGGCAAACTGCGCCGTGGAAAAGGGGAGGTCAATCGGGCGCGGTCAAATCGCGGGCACGAGCGCCTCTCATTCGCGCATGCCCGCCGGAAAGCCCCGCAAGTGCTTGCCCCGCAACGCTGCGGACGATAAACCGGCCCCAAGCGAAAGGAACCATCATGGCGATCACTCAGGATGAAGCCCGCAAGGTCGCGCATCTGTCACGCATTGCGGTCGATGAAGCAGACCTGCCCGCGCTGGCGGAGGGGCTGAACGGCATTCTCCACTTCATGGAGCAGCTCAACGAGGTCGATGTCGAAGGCATCGAGCCGATGACCGGCGTCGAGCCGATGCGCCTCAAGCGGCGCAAGGATGTCGTCACCGACGGCGAAATGCAGCAGCAAATCCTCGCCAATGCGCCCGATGCGCGCGAGGGCTTTTTCGCAGTGCCGAAGGTGGTGGAATGACCGATCTGAACAAACTGACCATCGCCGAGGCCCGCGACCGTCTGCGCGCCCGCGAGATCACCGCCGTCGAGCTGACCGACGCCTGCCTCGGCGCGATTGACGCGGCCGATGCGTTGAACGCCTATGTCCACAAAACGCCCGAGATTGCGCGTTCGATGGCAGCCGCCGCCGATGCCCGTCTGGCTGCGGGCGATGCGCCCGCGATGTGCGGCATTCCGGTCGGCATCAAGGACCTTTTCTGCACCAAAGGCGTGCCCTCGCAGGCCGCCAGCGCGATCCTCGAAGGCTTCAAGCCCGAATATGAATCGACCGTGACCCAGAACCTGTGGGATGCGGGCGCGGTCATGCTCGGCAAGCTGAACATGGACGAATTCGCTATGGGCTCGTCGAACGAGACCAGCGTCTACGGCAAGGCGATCAACCCGTGGAAGGTCGATGCGCGCGATCTGACGCCGGGCGGTTCCTCGGGCGGCTCGGCTGCTGCCGTTGCGGCAGACCTCTGCCTTGCTGCGACCGGCACCGATACCGGCGGCTCGATCCGCCAGCCCGCGGCTTTCACCGGCACGGTTGGCCTGAAACCGACCTATGGCCGCGTCAGCCGTTGGGGCACAATCGCTTTCGCAAGCTCGCTTGATCAGGCGGGCCCGATGACGAAAACCGTGCGTGACGCCGCGATCATGCTGGGTGCGATCGCATCAGTCGACGACAAGGATTCGACCAGCGCCGACCGCGCCATCCCCGATTACGAGGCGGCCATCACCGGAGACATCCGTGGCAAGAAGATCGGCATTCCGCGCGAATACCGCATGGACGGCATGTCGGATGAAATCGACGCCTTGTGGCGTCAGGCGGCGGAGATGCTGCGCGATGCGGGTGCCGAGATCGTCGATATCTCGTTGCCCCATACCAAATACGCGCTGCCCGCCTATTACGTCATCGCGCCGGCCGAGGCTTCCTCGAACCTCGCGCGCTATGACGGCGTGCGCTTTGGTCACCGTGCGAAACTTGCGGCCGGCGACGGGATCGACCAGATGTACGCGCGCACCCGCGCCGAGGGCTTCGGCTCCGAAGTGCAGCGCCGCGTCATGATCGGGACCTATGTGCTGTCGGCAGGCTTCTATGACGCCTATTACAACCGCGCCCGCCGCGTCCGCGCCCTGATCAAACGCGACTTCGATCAGGCCTATGCGAGCGGGATCGATGCGATCCTGACGCCTGCAACCCCTTCGGCCGCTTTCGGTTTGGGCGAGATGGCGGGCAAGGATCCGGTCGAGATGTATCTCAACGACGTCTTCACGGTCACGGTGAACCTTGCCGGTTTGCCGGGGATTTCGGTCCCCGTCGGCACGGATGCGCAGGGCCTGCCGCTCGGCATGCAGCTGATCGGGCGTCCGTGGGAAGAGGGCGCGTTGTTGAACCTTGCGCAGACCCTCGAAAATGCGGCAGGCTTTGTCTCGAAGCCGGATCGCTGGTGGTAAACGGTAAGCGGACGTAAACGAGCGGCGCAAACAAGGGACGTGAACATGCGGAAACTGGTGATCCTCGCGGTGCTGGGCCTTGCGGCCTGCAACGAAAACGCGGGCTGGAACCCCAACTATACGATGAACAACACGCCCTATGGCGACTACCAGCGCGCGCGCGAAACCGCGCTCGTGACCGATACCGCCCCGCCGCGCATCATTCCGGTGCAGCTGCCCGCCAAGGCGCCGACGCCCGAGGAAATCTCGGGCAAACGCACCGAGACGAAAGCTTTGGTCACGACCAGCGTGGTGGCGGTGAAGCCTTCCGACGTGAAGGTCTCGACTGCAGCCCGCGCGACGGCGAGCGCGGGCGGCTATGCCGGTTCGGTGCCGGTTCTGGTACGCTTTGCCCAGACCGAAAAGCACAACCCCGGCACGGTGGTCTATCCGCGTACCGGCGCCAATGCTTCGGCGGCCGAACGCAGCTGCCGCGGCTTTGCCTCGGCGGATGCGGCGCAAACCGCTTTCCTCGCGGCGGGCGGGCCGGTGATCGACCCGCGCGGGCTTGATCCGGATGGCGACGGCTTCGTTTGCGGCTGGGACCCGCGTCCCTTGCGCACCAATTCGGGGCTTTGAGCTTTCCCTCACCCAATCACGGCGAGCGTCGGGGCGGGCAACGCCCCGAGCTGATCGTGATCCATTATACCGGCATGGCGGATGCGGCTTCGGCGCGCTGCCGCCTTTGCGACCCCGAGGCGGAGGTCTCGGCCCATTGGCTTTTGCATGAAAACGGCTTTGCCGAGGCGCTGGTCCCCGAAGACCGCCGCGCCTGGCATGCCGGTGCGGGCTCATGGCTTGGTCGCGACGATGTCAATTCGCGCTCGATCGGGATCGAGATCGTCAACCCCGGCAACCGGCCCTTTCCCGAGGCGCAGATGCGCGGGTTGGAGCGGCTTCTTGCAGAAATCATGAGCCTTTGGCAGATCCCGCCGCAAGCGGTGATCGGCCATTCCGATATGGCACCGGGCCGCAAAATCGACCCCGGCCCGCGCTTCGACTGGCGTCGCCTCGCGCTGCAGGGGCTTTCGGTCTGGCCCGGGGATTCGGGTGCCGACCTGCCTCTGGCTGCGAGCCTCGATGCGATCGGTTATCCGGCGGATGCGGCCCCCGAGGATCGCCTTCAGGCCTTCCGCCTGCGTTTCCGCCCTTGGGCCACAGGCCCCGAAGACGAAACCGACCGCCGCCTCGCAGCCGCCGTCCCGCGCTAAGCGCCTTTCTTCATCACGAAAATACCCGAAAACCGGCCGCGCCGCCTTAAAGCGGCGCGAAAATCTTGTCGAGACGCGCGGTCTCGGCCTCGATTCCATAGGGCGGGTTCACCACGAACATCCCCGATCCGATCATGCCGTGACCCTCGCGGGCGGGGCGGAAATGGACCTCGTGGCGCAAAGCCTCGGGGAAACGCTCCTGCAGGGCGTGCATCATCGGCCCGTGCCGCCCGTCGAGCAGCAGCGGATACCACAGTGCGATGATGCCGACGTTCCACTTCTTCGCGATCTTCGCGATGAAGGGCGGGAGGCTTTCGTAATCGGCTTTGACCTCGAAGCTCGGATCGATCAGCAGCATGCCCCGACGCGGCGTCGGCGGGCACAGGGCATTGGCCATCGCGAAACCGTCCTGATGATGCAGTTTCGAGAAAAGCACGACATGCTCCAGTGCCGCGATCTCGGTCGGATGCAGCTCGGCGAGATGGAGGCTGTCGTCCTGGCGCAGCAGGGCTTCGGCAATCAGCGGCGATCCGGGATAGGCATCGGGGCCGTAAAAACTGCGCACAACCTCAAGCGCGCGCAACAGCGGATGGCCTTGCGGCAGCCAGCCCTCGGCCAAGGCACGGGTGATGCCCGCTTCGGCCTCGCCGGTCTTGCGCGCGGCATCGCCGCCCAGATCGTAAAGGCCGCGCCCCGAATGGGTTTCCATATAGGTCAGCGGTTTGGGCTTGGCGGTCAGGTAATCCAGCATCCATGCGAGCAACGCATGTTTGTGGAGATCGGCCAGATTCCCGGCATGAAAGGCGTGCTGATAGGACAACATGGGACGCGCTTAAACCGGATTGGCGGAAATGAAAAGCGGCGGCGCCCAGGGAGGAGGAGGGGCGCCGCCGCATTAACATCGCCCAGGGAGGAGGAGGGGCGACGTATAAGGTGCGGCAATGGCTGGGAGGAGGAGTGCCATCACCGCTAACGATAGGTCCCAGGGAGGAGGAGGGGACCACCGTATTCGAATTCCGTTCCCGCATCTGGCGGGAAGAAGCGGCGGCGACCCCAGGGAGGAGGAGGGGGTCGCCGCCTTCAACACGAAACCCCAGGGAGGAGGAGGGGTTTGCGCGATAGGGTGGCGACATCCTCAGGGAGGAGGAGGAGGATGTCGCCTAAAGCCGGACCCAGGGAGGAGGAGAGGGTCGGGCTGTCCGAATTCTTATGCTTTGCCGTTGACCGCAGCCGTTGCGATCGAGGTGATTTCCAGGCGGTTGATGCCCAGATCGGCGAGGTCGCGATCCGAAAGGCCGTTCAGTTCCTTGACCGTCTGGCGATAGAGCGCGCGACGTGCAAAGAAGCTGTTCAAGCTGCCGAGCAGTGCCGGGATGCGACCGTTGGATGCAGCATTGCTGCGGGCCGTGCCATGGTTGAGATCAAGAAGTGCCATTGTCGTTTCGCTTTTCATCATCTGCTCGGGACCGGATTGTCCGTCGCTCTGTTAGTGCCAACATGGGGTAATTTCTGCATCTGCACAATGCCCAGAAGGTGCGATGCTGCTATGCAGCAAGAGCATAACTCAAACTGACATACTGTCATCTTACTGTCTGAATAGTGGCGTGAAAACGAAACTATCCACAGGCTGAAGAGAGGATTTTTCCCCTCGAGCTATGCTGTGACGCTGGGTCGCAATGCTTTAGCCGTACCCTGTGCTAGGGTCCTTGCCGTCGATGCGGCAAATTGTCATTCTGCGGCATCTTATGAGAAGCGGGGTGCAAAATGGCGATCTCACGCGAGGCTGTCCTGAACGAACTTGACCGAATCGCAGTGCCGGGCGGTGGAACACTGGTATCGCGCGATATGGTGCGCGCCCTGAGCACGGAAGGCGATACGGTTCGATTCGTCATCGAGGTTGCCGATGCGGCGGTGGCGCAGGCCCTGTCCCATGCCGAAGCCGAGGCAAAGCGGCTGCTTGGTGCACTCGAGGGCGTCGAAAAGGTCCAGATCGTCATGACGGCGCCCGCTGCGCCGCGCGGTCAGGCCGCGCCGCCGGTCATGCGCTCTTCGGGCGATGCAGGTGCCGGGGGCGGCGCGCCGCCCAATCTCAAGATCGGTCGCCATCCGACCCCGCAGGCCGGCCCCGCCGAAGTGAAGGGCGTCAAACGCATCCTCGCGATCGGCTCGGGCAAGGGCGGCGTCGGCAAATCGACCGTGACCTCGAATCTCGCGGTCGCGCTGGCGCGCAAGGGCCGCAAGGTCGGGGTTCTTGATGCCGATATTTACGGCCCTTCGCAGCCGCGCATGCTGGGTGTGACCGACCGCCCCTCGAGCGACGGCCAGACAATCGAGCCCCTGCGCGCCCATGGCGTGACCATGATGTCGCTCGGGCTGATGATGAAGGACGGCGAGGCGGTGGTCTGGCGCGGGCCGATGCTGATGGGCGCGATCCAGCAGATGCTCACGCAGGTGAATTGGGGCGAGCTCGATGTTTTGCTCGTCGATCTGCCGCCCGGAACCGGCGACGTGCAGCTCAGCCTGACGCAAAAGGCGCATGTCACCGGCGCGATCATCGTCTCGACACCGCAGGATATCGCGCTGATCGACGCCCGCCGCGCCATCGACATGTTCGAAAAGCTCAAGACCCCCGTTCTGGGCCTGATCGAGAACATGTCTGCTTATATCTGCCCCAATTGCGGCCATGAGGCGCATCTCTTCGGTCACGGCGGCGTCGCGCTCGAGGCGATGAAGCACAATCTGCCCTTCCTTGGCGAGATCCCGCTGGAGCTAGAGGTTCGTCTCGCCGGCGATGCGGGTCGTCCGATCGCTGCGGGCGAGGGCGCTGTTTCCGAGGCCTATGCCCGTCTGGCCGACCGTCTGATCGGCGGCGGCATGGCCTGACGGCGGCTGGATCCGGCAAGTTTGATGCCGCGCATCCCGATTGCGAGCGGGCCCGAGAGGGCCCGTTTTGCGCTCTCACGGGCGACCCGGTTGTGAAAATCCTTCTCGGGATGTCGCGCGAACCGGTGCGATCGGGCGAGTTTTGCGTGAAGATTTCACGCCAAGGCTGCGCTGGGAATTTACGGGAACCGCTTTTGGGATTACATGGGAGTGGTTCCTGCATCCGAATCATCGGGTGAAACAGGGGCAAGAGAGCCTCACTCGGGCGTGAACCGATGTGATTCGGAGCAGAAAAGACCGCCAAAGAGCGTGACATCTTTTTCGCTTCGGTGTGGCGATTCGGCCGCTCTCCGCAGTTATCCACATCTTTCGGGAAAACATGGGATTTTCTTGCCACAGGGGCGGCTGCCCCAGATTTAGTGGTTGTTGACTCTTGGGCATACGATACCTGTGCGGTGAGTCGCGCGATTAATCCGATGTTCCCGACGTGTTCGGTGGTGGCATTCCGCCTGTGTCCGTTTTCGCCCGAAATTGCCCGTTGCTTCCCGTGAAATCCCATGGCATCCCTTTCTTCACGGAAACGGGCTTCAAGGGACGATCAAGATCCCACGGCGAGCTAGCAGGCTTCATACAGGCACCCGTATCCAGATAACGACCCGGCAGCGCGCGAGCAGCACCTCCCCCAGGTGGCGCGAAAGCAGGGCGATCCCCGAAACTTCGGGGCCCGTAAAGGGAACGAGGGCGGCGGATCGGGCAGTGGCAGCAGCCCGATCCGCCCTTTGCTTTTCCGGGCCAACCGGAAGGCTCACAAGGGACAGTGGAAGGGACGCGGACAGGTGGCGCGTAGGTTCAGAGGGTCGGAAGAGGTCAAGGTCGACGCGAAAGGTCGCGTTTCGATCCCTGCCAAATTCCGTCGCGTCTTTGAAAGCTGCGATCCCGATTGGGCCGAGAGCAGCGACCGCGCCCATATGGTCATCGTCTACGGTACCCGCGACTGGAACCACATGCGCCTTTACACCATCGAGGCCATGGACGAGATCGACGACGGCATTTCGCGCATGGCGCGCGGCTCGGCCGATCGAAACTACCTCGAAATGGTGATGCACGGCCTGTCCGACGAGGCCGAAATCGACAATGACGGGCGACTGGTCCTGCCGCAGCGGCTTCGCGAGAAGGTCGGGCTGGTGGACCGCGCCGTGTTCATGGCGGCGGGTGACCACCTGAAGCTCTGGACCCCCGAATCCTACGAGGCCGAACTCGAGAAGATCGAAGCCGAGGTGCCCAATCTGGCACCGGGCGCAGATCCGCTTTCGCTTTTGCCCAGCCCCGGAACCATCAATGAGGGCACAGCATGAGCAGTCCGACCGAACCCCATATCCCCGTCCTCCTCGCCCCGCTTCTGCGAGCTGTTTCACCTGTTGAGGGCGTCTGGGCCGACGGCACTTTCGGCGCGGGCGGCTATACGCGCGGACTGCTCGAGGCCGGTGCCGCGACCGTCGTGGGTATCGACCGCGACCCGTCGGTCTTCTGCATGGCCGAGCCTTGGGCGGGTGCTTACGGCGACAGGCTGCGGCTGGTCGAAGGCACGTTTTCCGATCTCGACCGCCTTGCCGGCGAGCCGCTCGACGGGGTGGTTCTCGATCTGGGCGTCAGCTCGATGCAGCTCGATCAGGCCGAGCGCGGCTTTTCCTTCATGCGCGACGGGCCGCTCGACATGCGGATGAGCGACAAGGGTCCGACGGCGGCCGAACTCCTGAATACCGCCGAGGAAAAGACCATCGCCGATGTGCTTTACCACTACGGCGAAGAGCGTGCCTCGCGCCGCATCGCAAAGGCGATTGTCGCCGCGCGCCCGCTGACGCGCACGGCCGAGCTGGCAGAGGTGGTGCAATCCTGCCTGCCGCGTCCCAAACCGGGGCAAAGCCATCCCGCAACGCGGTCGTTTCAGGCGATCCGCATCTGGGTCAATGACGAATTCGGCCAGCTGGTCGCGGGCCTTGCCGCCGCCGAGCGCGCGCTCAAAGAGAGCGGTCAGCTTGCCGTCGTGACCTTCCATTCCCTCGAAGACCGCATCGTCAAACGCTTCATGCAGCACCGTTCGAATTCGGCGGGCGGGGGCAGCCGTTACGCGCCCGTGGCCGAGCAGGCACCGCCCGCGTTCAAAATGGCTTTCCGCCGAGCGATCGGCGCCGATGACGACGAGCTCGAGGCCAATCCGCGTTCGCGTTCGGCGCTGTTGCGGGTCGCGGTCCGTACCGGCGCGCCTGCGGGCGATGTCGATACGGCGGTGCTCGGCCTGCCCTCGCTTCCCGGAGGACGATGATGCGCTCGCTGCTGTATCTCACGACGGCTTTGGTGGTGATGGGGCTGGCCTTCTGGGCGTATCGCGAGAATTACCGCACGCAGGCCGCGATCAACAACATGGCCGATATCCAGCGTGAAATCGGCGGCCTGCGCGAGAATATCGGCATTTTGCGCGCCGAATGGTCCTATCTCAACCGGCCGGAGCGGCTGCGCGAGCTCGTCAACCTGAACTTCGACAAGCTCAAGCTGGTGCCGATCGTCTCGGACCAATTCGTCGACATCAGCCAGGTCGCTTACGGCCTGCCCAAAGCCGAACCCGTCGTCACCGACACGCCCGAGACCGAGGAGAGCCAGCCATGATCCGCACCCCGCTCCGGCCTCTGGCCCGCATTCTCCGCGCCCGCGAAAAGGGCGAGAACCCCGATGATATCGAGGCCGAGAACCGCGCCCGCCGTCATGCCGAAATGCAGGACCAGTCCCGCCGCGGGGCCGAACGCCGTCTGGTCGTTCTGGCCTCGGTTTTCGTTCTGGCTTTCGGCACGGTCGGGCTGCGCATGGGGGCGCTTGCCTCGAGCCAGCCGGCCGAGCCGCGCGTCCAGACCACCGGCGCGCAGATCATTTCGCAGCGTGCCGATATTACCGACCGCTCGGGGCGGGTTCTGGCGACGAACCTGCTGACCCATTCGCTTTACGCCCATCCGCAGCAGATGATCGACCCCGACCGCGCCGCGCGCGAGCTGGTCAGGATCTTCCCCGATCTCGACGCCGAGCGGCTGCACAAGGACTTCACCGGCAAGCGCACTTTCCTGTGGATCAAGAAAAAGCTCTCGCCCGAGCAGATGCAGGCAGTCCACGACATCGGCGAGCCCGGCCTTCTGTTCGGCCCGCGCGAGATGCGCCTTTATCCCAACGGCAACCTCGCCAGCCATATCCTCGGCGGTTCGACCTTCGGCAACGAAGGCGTGAACAGCGCAGAGGTTCTAGGCATGGCGGGCGTCGAAAAGGCGTTTGACGGCTGGCTCCGCGATCCCGCCAACGAGGGCGCGCCGCTCGCGCTGTCGATCGATCTGAGCGCGCAGGCGGCGATGGAGGAAGTCCTCGCCAACGGCATGAAGGTCATGAACGCCAAAGGCGCGACGGCGATCTTCATGGAGATCAAATCCGGCGAGATCATCGCCATGGCGAGCCTGCCCGATTTCGATCCCAACGACCGCCCGCGTCCGCTGTTGACGGGCGATGCCTCGGACAGCCCGCTTTTCAACCGCGCGGTGCAGGGCCAATACGAGCTCGGCTCGACCTTCAAGATCTTTCCGGTGGCGCAGGCGATCGACCTGCAGCTGCTCAATCCCAATACGATGATCAACTCCTCGACGCCGATGAAGATCGGGAAATACCTGATCCATGACTTCCACAATTACGGCCGCCAGCTTTCGGTTGCCGACATCATCGCGAAATCCTCGAACGTGGGGACGGTGCGCATCGCGCAGATGGTGGGCGTCGAGCGTCAGAAGGACTTCCTCCAGAAGCTCGGCTTCTTCGAGCCGACGCCGGTCGAGATGACCGAAGCGCCGACCGGCAAGCCCCTTGTGCCGCAGCGCTGGCCTGCGGTGACGGCGGCGACGGTGTCTTTCGGGCATGGCCTCGCGGCAAGTCCGCTGCATCTGGCGAGCGCCTATGCCACGATCGGCAATGGCGGCAAACGGGTGCGCCCGACGCTGGTTCACGGCCACAAACATCAGGAGGGCGACCAGATCATGTCGCCCAAGGCCGCAGCTACGGCCGTCGATCTTCTGCGTCAGGTCGTGACGCGCGGCAGCGGCCGCAACACCGATGTCGAGGGCTACGAAATCGCGGGCAAAACCGGTACCGCCGACAAGCCGCGCCCCACGGGGGGCTATTACAAGGACAAGGTTGTCGCGACCTTTGCCTCGGTCTTTCCGGCCAGCAATCCGCAATATGTTCTGGTCGTGACGCTGGACGAGCCTTCGGCCAGCACGGCGGGGGGCGGGGAGTCGCGCGTTGCCGGTCTGACCGCCGTGCCGGTCGCCGCCGAGCTGATCCGCCGTCTGGCGCCGCTGGTCGGGCTGCGTCCGCAGACGGAATCGAAACTTCCCACCATTGAACCGCGTCTTCCCGATGGGCTAAAGCTCGTCGCGAACTGACCGAACGGGGTAAACGTGTCTGATACGGCGAAAAAGCTGTCCCTTCTGGGGCTTAGAGGGGACAAGGGCCGCGACCCGGAGGTGAGCGGCCTCGCCGTCGATTCGCGGCAGGTCAAGCCGGGCTATCTGTTCGCGGCCTTGCCAGGCAGCGAGACCCACGGCGCCTCCTTCATCGGCACCGCGCTGAAACAGGGCGCGGGCTCGATCCTGACCGATCGCGAGGGCGCGGCGCTTGCCGCCGCCGATCTGTCCGGCGCCGATGCCGCGCTGATCGTGGTCGAGGACCCGCGCGCGGCCCTTGCCGCCGCCAGCGCGCTCTGGTTCGGCTCGCAACCCGAAAAGCTTGTTGCGGTGACCGGAACCTCGGGCAAGACCTCGGTTGCGACCTTCACCCGCCAGATCTGGCAGAACCTCGGCCACAAGGCGATCAGCCTCGGCACGATGGGCGTTCAGGGCGATTTCGAGGCCAAGCTTGCCCATACCACCCCCGAGCCGATCACCCTCCACCGCGTTCTCGCAGGCGCGGCAGAGGCGGGCGTGACCCATGCCGCGATGGAGGCTTCCTCGCACGGGCTCGACCAGCGCCGTCTGGACGGGGTGCGCGTGATGGCGGGGGCCTTTACGAATTTCAGCCAGGATCATCTGGATTACCACAAGAACTTCGACGATTATTTCGCGGCCAAAGCGCTGCTTTTCAATCATATTCTTGAAGAGGGCCAGCAGGCCGTCATCAATATCGACGACATCCGCGGCCGCCAGATGGCCGAGATCGCCGCCGATCGCGGTCTGAACGTCATGACCGTCGGCCGCGATCCGCGCGCCGAATTGCGCATTCTGAACCAGCGCTATGATGCGACGGGGCAGGATTTGCGCTTCTCGATCCAGGGCGAGACCCATATGGTGCGCCTCGCGCTGATCGGGGGCTTTCAGGCCGAGAACGTGCTGGCCGCTGCCGGTCTGGCGATGGCTTCGGGCGATGATGCCGGCGCGGTGGTGGAATCGCTCCACAAGCTCACGACCGTGCGCGGCCGGATGGAGCTGGCGGCGCTTCGCGAAAACGGTGCGGCGGTCTTTGTCGATTACTCGCACAAACCCGGCGCCTTGTCTTCGGCACTGCAATCCTTGCGCCCCCATGTCATGGGCCGCATCATCGTGGTCTTCGGGGCGGGCGGCGACCGCGACCGCCTCAAACGCCCGTTGATGGGCGAGGCGGCGCGCGATTTTGCCGATGTGGTCTTCGTGACCGACGACAATCCGCGCACCGAAGATCCGGCATCGATCCGCGCCGAGGTCATGGCGGGCGCGGGTCCCCATGCGATCGAGGTCGGCGACCGTGCCGAGGCGATCCTGCGCGGGGTCGATGCGCTCCAGCCGGGCGACGCTTTGTTGATCGCGGGCAAGGGCCACGAGACCGGCCAGATCATCGGTCAGGACATTTTCCCCTTTGACGACGCCGAGCAGGCCTCGGTCGCTGTCGCCGCATTGGACGGCAAGATATGACGACACTCTGGACGAAGGCCGATGCCGCTGCCGCCACCGGCGGTCGCGCGCAGGGGCTGTGGCATGATGCGGGCATCTCCGGCGTCTCCATCGACACCCGCACCATCGCGAAGGGCGATCTCTTCGTGGCGCTGACCGATCAGCGCGACGGGCATGATTTCGTGGCGCAAGCGCTGGAAAAGGGTGCGGGTGCCGCGCTTGTGTCGCGCATCCCCGAAGGGCTTTCCCCCGATGCGCCGCTGCTTCTGGTCCCCGATGTGCTTGATGCTCTGGTCGCTTTGGGCCGTGCGGGGCGCGCGCGGATGGCGGGCAAGGTGATCGCGATCACCGGCTCTGTCGGCAAGACCTCGACCAAGGATATGGCGCGCGCCGCTCTGGCCGGTCAGGGCCGCATCCATGCAGCCGAAGCAAGCTACAACAACCATTGGGGCGTGCCGCTGACCTTGGCGCGCATGCCCGCCGACAGCGGTTTCGCGATCATCGAGATCGGCATGAACCACCCCGGCGAGATCGAGCCTCTGGCCCGTCTGGCCCGCCCCCATGTCGCGATGATCACCACCATCGCCGCCGCCCATCTCGAGGCTTTCGGCGCGATCGAGGGGATCGCCCGTGAAAAAGGCGCGATCTTCATGGGGCTGGAGCCTGCGGGCACTGCCGTCATCCCCGAGGATCTTTCGACCACCCAGATCCTGCGCGATTGCGCCGATGCCGCCGGAGCGATCCTGATCGGTTTCGGCGAATTCGGCATGGCCCAGCTGATGAAGGCCGAGCCGGTCGAGGGCGACACCCGCGTGAGGGCGCGCATTCTCGGGCAGGTCGTCGATTATGTCGTCCATAGCGCTGGCACCCATTTCGCGATGAATTCGGTCGGCGTGTTGGCGGCGATCGCGGCGGCGGGGGGCGATGTGAAAGCCTCGGCCCGCGCGCTCGAGGCCTGGCTGCCCCCGAAGGGGCGCGGCGCGGTCGAAGATCTGGGCGGCATCCGCCTGATCGACGATGCGTTCAACTCGAACCCGACCTCGCTTTCGGCGGGGCTCGCGACGCTGGCGCGCCTCGGTGGCGGCCGTCGCGTGGCGATCTTGGGCGATATGCTCGAACTCGGCCCCGACGAGATCGCGATGCACCGTGCCATGGCCGGTGATGCGGCGATGGAATCGGTCGATCTGGTCCATCTCGCGGGCCCCCTCATGCGCAACCTCTACGAGGCTCTGCCCCAAGCCAAGCGCGGGATCTGGGCCGAGGATGCCGCAGGACTGGTCGCACAGCTCGATCTGCTGACCGAAACCGGCGATATCGTGCTGGTCAAAGGCTCCAAATCGTCGAAGGTTTCGACGGTGGTTGACGCGCTGCGGCGTTCGCGCGAAAGCAGCGGCCCCGAGAAGAGAGGATAGCGATGTTTTACTGGTTGGCCAGCCTGTCGGATGGCGGCGATTTCTTTAACCTGTTCCGCTACATCACCTTCCGGGCGGGCGGGGCTTTCTTCACGGCGCTGATCTTCGGCTTCATCTTCGGACGCCCGCTGATCGACCTTCTGCGCCGCAAGCAGAAAAAGGGCCAGCCGATCCGCGACGACGGCCCGCAGAACCACTTCGCCAAGGCCGGTACGCCGACCATGGGCGGCTTGCTGATCCTTGCCGCGCTGACGGTGGGAACGCTGCTTTGGGCGCGGCTCGACAACGGCTATGTCTGGATCGTTTTGCTGGTCACGCTCGGTTTCGCGCTGATCGGTTTCGCCGACGACTACGCCAAGGTCACCAAACAGCACCATGCCGGCCTCTCGGGCCGCGTGCGCATGCTGATCGGTCTGGCCATTGCCGCTGCCGCAGCGACGGCGGCGAGCTTTCTCCACCCCGAGGCGCTCTCGAACCAGCTCGCGCTGCCGCTGCTGAAAAACACGCTGATCAACCTCGGGATCTTCTATATTCCCTTCGCGATGGTGGTGATCGTGGGCGCGGCGAATGCGGTCAACCTTACCGACGGTCTCGACGGTCTGGCGATCATGCCGGTGATGATCGCGGCGGCAACTTTCGCCATCATCTCCTATATGGTCGGCAACGCCAATTTCGCCAATTACCTCGGCCTGCATCCGGTGCCGGGCACGGGCGAGCTTGCTGTCTTCGTCGCGGCGCTCATCGGCGGTGGTCTGGGCTTTTTGTGGTATAACGCACCGCCTGCCGCCGTCTTCATGGGCGATACGGGCTCGCTCGCTCTGGGCGGCGCGCTCGGTGCGATCGCGGTCGTCACCAAGCACGAGGTCGTGCTCGCCATCGTCGGCGGCCTCTTCGTGGTCGAGGCGCTCTCGGTCATCATTCAGGTCCTTTACTTCAAGCGTACCGGCAAGCGCGTCTTCCTGATGGCCCCGATCCACCACCATTTCGAGAAAAAGGGCTGGGGCGAGGCGCAAATCGTGATCCGCTTCTGGATCATCGCGCTCATTCTGGCGCTGATCGGCCTCGCGACCCTCAAGATCCGCTGATCGGGCGGCCCGAAAGGGCCCCCTTCACCTTCCCACATCTTCCATGTCGAAATATCCTCTGGGGGACCGGGGGGCGAAGCGCCCCCGGCGTCAGATAAAAAGGGGCCGCAGATGATTCCCGTTCAGGGCGTTCAATACCAGACCATCGCCGTTTTGGGCCTTGGCCTTTCGGGCCGCGCCACCGCCGCCGCACTGGCAGAGGGCGGCGCTTCGGTTGTCGTCTGGGATGACGGCGCCGATACCCGCGCCGAGGCCGAGGCGCAGGGCCTCGTGCTCCGCGATCTGACCCGCGAGAGCGCGTGGGAGGGGATCTCGGCGCTGATCACCAGCCCCGGCATCCCGCATCTTTATCCCAAACCCCATCCGGTCATCGCCATGGCTTACGAGCTGGGCGTGCCGGTCGACAACGACATCGGGCTCTTTTTCCGCAGCTTCGCGACGCGCGACTGGGACCAGTTCGACACGTTCCCGCGCGTGATCGCGGTGACCGGCTCGAACGGCAAATCGACGACCACCGCGCTCATCCACCATATCCTCAAGGAAAACGGCCGTCCGACCCAGATGGGGGGTAATATCGGGACCGGCGTGCTCGCGCTCGATCCGGCCGAGGATGGCGAGGTGGTGGTGATCGAGCTCTCGAGCTACCAGACCGATCTTGCCCGTGCGCTGACCCCCGATGTCGCGGTCTTCACCAATCTCTCGCCCGACCATCTGGACCGCCATCACGGCATGGGCGGCTATTTCGCGGCCAAGCGCCGGCTGTTCTCAGAGGGCGGTCCCGATCGCGCGGTGATCGGCGTGGACGAGGTCGAGGGCCGCTATCTCGCCGATCAAATGGCGCAGGGTGCGGCGGACGACCGCGTGATCCGCGTATCCTCGGGTACGAAGCTCGAGCGTTTCGGCTGGTCGGTTTTCGCACGCAAAGGCTTTCTTGCCGAATACCGCAAGGGCCGTCAGGTCGCCTCTTTCGATCTGCGCGCCATCACCGGCCTTCCGGGCGAGCACAACCACCAGAACGCCTGCGCCGCCTATGCCGCCTGCCGCGCCGTGGGGCTTGCTCCGCGCGAGATCGAATCCGCCTTCCACAGTTTCGCGGGCCTGCCGCACCGCAGCCAGACCGTCGCCGAAATCAATGGCGTGCGCTGGGTCAACGACAGCAAGGCCACCAATGTCGATTCCGCCGAGAAGGCGCTGCTGGCTTTCAAGAACATCCGCTGGATCGCGGGCGGGATGGGCAAGGAGGGCGGGATTTCCTCGCTTTTGCCGCATCTCGGCAATGTGGTGAAAGCCTATCTCATCGGCCATTCGGCACGCGATTTCGCGCTCGAACTGGGCCAGACCCCCTACGAGATCGTCGAGACGATGGAGGCGGCTGTCGCCCGTGCCAACGCCGAGGCGCAATCGGGCGATACGGTGCTTCTCGCGCCCGCAGCGGCCAGCTTCGACCAATATCCGAACTTCGGCAAACGCGGCGACCATTTCATGGCGCTTGTCGAGGCCCTCAAGCCCTGACCAAGCGGCACACCTTGCGCAACAAAAAAAGGCCCCGATGACGGGGCCTTTTCTTTGGCTGGAGAGGGCGGGACCGCGCCCGCCCGGAACCGGATCAGAAGCTATAGCCGACGCGGACGCCGACGCCCCAGATATGGCCGTCATCGGTATGGCCGACGCGGGTTTTGTCGTCCTCGACGCCGACGCCGAGGTTGGAGCCGCCGAGTTTCGAATAGTTGATGCCGGTCGTGATCTTGATTTTGTCCTGGGTGTAGATCGCGGCCAGCGTGATGCCCTTGCGCCCGTTATAGGGGGCGAGCGGCGAGATATCGTCGCCTTTGCTGGGCTCATAGACGAGCGAGGCCGAACCCGACCAAGTGTCGTTGAATTTGCGGCCGACGCCGAGGGTATAGGTCGTGGTATCGTCGAGCGAGACCAGTTCGACCGTGCCTTCGGGGCGCTGGATCGGGAAGACCGCGTTGTCGACCTTGAACTCCGACCATTTCACCCAACGGATCGAGCCGAAGACCAGCGTGTCCTCTGCAACGCCGGTCTGGCCTTCCAGCGTCCAGCTGCGCGGGGTTTTGACCTTGTGCTTGCCGCGCAACGTGTCGGTTGCGCCGCCGGTGCCGGCAAGAATGGCCGGACCGTTTTCGGTCATGTCGAAATCATGCTCGATCGGCGAGTTGTAGGTCAGCGAGACGCGACCCGCGATCTCGGGGATCTCGTAGGCCGCACCAGCGACCCAGCCAAAGCCCCATGCGCCGTCGATATCGAGATCGTAATAGCTGCCGATCCGGTCGTAAGCCGCACCTTGCAAGGTGACATGGCCGTCGGCGCGCGAGGCGCGCAGACCGCCGTGAACCGAAAAGTTGTTCTCGAATTTATAGCGCAGCAGGCCGGTAAAGGTCGTCGAATTGACCTCGACCTTGGTGCCGCCCAGAACCGGCGAGCCGCCGTCCTGCGGCAGGCGGTAGTCGATATCCGCGCCGAAGGGCTGCTCGATAATGAAAGCGCCCGACAGATTGTCGTTGAACTGGTGCTTGTAGGCGAGGCCGAAGAAGCCGTAGCCGCCGGCGACGTCTCCGGTGCTGTAGGGCCCGCCGAGCTGCGGCGGCGCGATGTCGCGGCCCTCGACTTTGGGATTGGCGCCGCCAAAGCTCAGCTCGCCGTAATTGCCCTGTTCGAACAGGATGTTGATCGATTGCGGAGCCCGCTCGATCCCGCCGGCCAATGCCGGAGCAGCGCCGAGCATCAATGCGCCCATTGCGGTCAATGTCTTTTTCATAATTCCCTCCCCAGAGTCGAAGACGTGCTTCTCTCTAGAGCCTGTTCGACGGAAGTCCACGGGTCAATTATGCCGCATTCATGACGCAGCGTATTGGGACTATGATCGTCACGTTCGTGTCATTGCCGCAACGCTGTGACGCCGAGAAAAGGTTCGATATGCATTTCCCCCCGATCAAGCAGGTCCCCAAGGGTTTCGCCCGCCGGATGCCGCCCGCCGTTTTCGCGCCGCTTCTGGGTGCGCTCGCCCTCGTGGGTGTCTGGCGCAACCTCGCTTCCGTCTTCGGGTGGCCGCCCGCCTTGGCGCAATTGGCGGCGGGTATGGCGGTGGCTGCGGCGCTGTTTTGCTACGCGGCCTATGGCGCCAAGATCCTGCGCCGGCCCGCGGTTCTGGCCGAAGAGCTTGCGATCCTGCCCGGTCGCGCGGGATGCGGGGCGGCGGTGGTGTCGGTCTATATGCTGGCGGTGGTGATCGGACCTTTCGCGCCTTCGCTTGCCCGCGCGGTTCTGGTTGCGGGGATGGCGCTGCATCTTGCTTTCTGGTCGGTGCTGATCCCCGTGATGATGCGCAAAGCGGGGCAGGGGCGGGTGACGCCGGTCTGGCAGCTCAATTTCGTGGGCCCGATCGTTGCGGCTTTGGCGGCAAGCCAGCTCGGTTGGGAGGGGCTTGCCCGCGCGATCTGGTATCCTGCGGCGGCTATGGCGCTTTTCATCTGGGCGGTCTCGCTGGATCAGGCACGCCGCGAGCGCATCCCCGCACCGCTCAGGCCGCTTCTGGCGATCCATCTCGCGCCGGTCGCGGTTCTGGGCACGGTCGCCGCGGGCCTCGGGATGGAGGCTGCTGCAGGCCTTTTCGCGCTGGTTGCGTTGCTCGCTGTGGCGGTCATGTTTGCGGGCGCGCGCTGGCTGACCGAGGCGGGGCCCTCGCCCTTGTGGGGCGCGTTCACCTTTCCGCTATCGGCCACGGCGGGGCTTTGGCTGGTGCTTGCGCAAAACACTCCGATCTGGCGCATTCCGGGGGCGATTATGGCGGTTTTCGCCAGTCTCGTGGTGCTTTGGGTGCTTGGATTCGTCTGGCGTGACTGGGCATCGGGACGGCTTGCCGCCAAAACCAACGCGGCCATTGCATGATGGGCTGGACATTTCTTCCGAGCCGTGAAAGTGGAAACTGCCAAATCGAACACTGACAGGAGATATCCATGCAGATTCGCGAGGCACTCACCTTCGACGACGTTTTGCTCGTACCCGCAGCTTCCTCGGTCATGCCGTCGACCGCGGATGTGACGACCTATGTGACGCGCAAGATCCGCATGAACATCCCGCTTCTGTCCTCGGCGATGGATACGGTTACGGAAAGCCGCATGGCGATCGCCATGGCACAGGCCGGCGGGATCGGCGTGATCCACCGCAACCTGACGGGGGCCCAGCAGGCCGACGAAGTCCGCCGCGTCAAACGTTTCGAATCCGGCATCGTCTACAACCCGATCACCCTGCGCGCCGACCAGACGCTGGCCGATGCCAAGGCGCTCCAGGAACGCTACAGCGTTTCGGGCTTTCCGGTGGTTGACGCCGATGGCCGCGTCGTCGGCATCGTCACCAACCGCGACATGCGTTTCGCCAGCGACGACCGCACGCCGGTCAGCGTCATGATGACGACCGACAATCTCGCGATCCTGCACGAGCCCGCCGATCGCGCGCAAGCCATCGAGATGATGAAGGCGCGCCGGATCGAAAAGCTGCTTGTGACCGATAACGCGGGCAAGCTGACCGGCCTTCTGACCCTCAAGGATACCGAGATGTCGGTCCTCAACCCGCTGGCCTGCAAGGACGATCTGGGTCGTCTGCGTGTGGCGGCGGCCTCGACCGTCGGCGACGAAGGCTTCGAGCGCTCGATGGCTCTGGTCGAGGCGGGGGTCGATCTTCTGGTCATCGACACCGCGCACGGCCATTCCGAGGGCGTCGCCAAAGCGGTCCGCCGCATCAAGGAAGCCGCAGGCGACATTCAGGTCGTGGCCGGCAACGTCGCAACCGCTGCGGCAACCAGCGCGCTGATCGATGCGGGTGCGGATGCGGTCAAGGTCGGGATCGGCCCGGGCTCGATCTGCACCACGCGTATCGTCGCGGGTGTGGGCGTGCCGCAGTTGACCGCCATCATGGATGCGGTTTCGGGTGCGGGCGATGTTCCGATCATCGCGGATGGCGGTATCAAATTCTCGGGCGATTTCGCCAAGGCCATCGCGGCAGGGGCGTCCTGCGCCATGGTCGGCTCGGCGATTGCCGGCACCGACGAAAGCCCGGGCGAGCTGATCCTCTATCAGGGCCGGACCTTCAAATCCTACCGCGGGATGGGCAGCCTCGGAGCAATGGCGCGCGGCTCGGCCGACCGCTATTTCCAGAAGGATGCGGCCTCCGACAAGCTGGTGCCGGAAGGCATCGAAGGTCAGGTCGCCTATAAGGGTGCTGCCTCGGCGGTCATCCACCAGCTGGTCGGCGGTCTGCGCGCGGCCATGGGCTATACCGGCAACGCCACCGTCGCCGAAATGCGCGGCGGCTGCGAGTTCGTGCGCATCACCGGCGCGGGCCTGAGCGAAAGCCACGTCCATGACGTGCAAATCACGCGCGAAAGCCCCAACTATCGTCTGGGCTAAGCCCGATCCAAACCGGAAGCGGGGCGGCGAGAGCCGCCCTTTTCATATCCGCCGCCCTTTTGACCGTTAGGAAATCCCGTGATCCCCGCCGCCCGCATTCAGGCCGCCATCGGCATTCTCGACCGTATCCTCGCCGGAGACCCCGCCGAAGCCGCCTTGCTGCGCTGGTCGCGCGGCAGCCGCTATGCCGGTTCGGGTGACCGCGCGGCGGTGCGCGATCTGGTTTTCGACAGCCTGCGCCGCAGATCCTCGCGCGCGGCTTTGGGCGGCGCACTGAGCGGTCGCGGCCTTATGATCGGCATGTGCCGCGAAGAGGGGCTGGCGCTCGAGACGGTCTTCACGGGTGAAGGCCATGCACCCGCGCTCCTCTCGGAAGAAGAGCATGCCGCAGGCCGCGAGCCGCACGCCCAAGAGGCGCTGGATCTGCCCGAATGGCTTTGGCCGCAGTGGCAGGAGGCGCTTGGCCCCCATGCCGAAGGAATGGCTCTGGCGTTGCGCGAACGCGCGCCGGTCTGGCTGCGGGTGAACCCGAAAAAGTCCGATCCCGCCACCGCGATTGCCGCTCTCGCGGCCGAGGGCGTTCAGGCGAGCATCGTTCCTGCAATCGCGACCGCGCTGCTCGTGGAAGAGGGCGCGCGCCGTATCTCGGCATCTTCGGCCTATCGCGACGGTCTGGTCGAACTGCAGGATCTCTCGCCCCAGCTCGCTTGTGCGGCTTTGCCCGCGACCGGCAGCGTGCTGGACTATTGTGCGGGCGGCGGCGGCAAGGCTCTGGCAATGGCCGCGCGCGGAGCGGGGCCTGTCAGCGCCCATGACGTCGATGCGGCCCGCATGGCAGATCTGCCCGAGCGCGCGCGCCGCGCCGGTGCCAAGATCCGCCTGCTCAAACCGCGCGGGATCGCCGGCCGCTTCGATCTGGTCATGACGGATGTGCCCTGTTCCGGCTCGGGGACGTGGCGGCGCACGCCGGATGCGAAATGGCGGCTCCAAGAGGCCGATCTCGACAGGCTCTGCGCGCTTCAGGCCGCGATCCTGACCGAGGCGGCCGAAACCGTCGCCGAGGGCGGCGTGCTGGCCTATATGACCTGCTCGGTCCTGACGCGCGAGAACAGCGCCCAGATCGGGGCGTTTCTGGCCCGCGACGCCCGTTTCACGCTGGAAACGGAGCAGGGCTACGGCCCCGAGGCAGGGTTCGCGGCCGGCTCCGACGGTTTCTATCTCGCGGTTTTGCGGCGGCGTTAACCACTTCTTAACATCCCCTGCGATAAAGCGGTGCGGTAAAGTGCTGAGGGGGTGTGTATGATCAATCGCGACATGTCGGCGACCGCGCTGGCGCTGGTGCCCCTGCTGACGCTTCCGGTTCTGGTCGGGGCGCTGTGGCTTGCGCTTTATCCCGAAAGCCATTCGGCCGCGCTTTTCATCATCCTCTGCTCGCTCGCGCTTGCGTGGTATCTTTTGGGCGGTGCGATTGCCGCGCGCCATTTCGCCACCGCTTTGGCAGAAAGACGCGAGCTGCGCGATCTCGCGAAAGCCATGGATGCGGCGGGCTTGCCGGCCTTCGTCGCGTCAAGCGACGGCTTGATTTTGGCGCAGAACGCGCTGGTCGCGACCGAATACGGCGATCTGGCGGGGCGCAGGGCGCAGGACGCTTTGGGACGCTCGCTGGCCAATCCGGCGGGGATCTGGAAAATGATTGCAAGCGCACTCGACCGCAAAGGCGCAACCCGCGTCGATTTCGGTCCGGCGGGGGCCTTTGCCGTCAGTCGCGCACCAGGCGGACGGCTGCAGCTTTGGCTTTCCGAGCCGGAGTTGCGCGCCGAACCCTTCGAGCCCCAGCCCGAGCGCCACACCGATCTCACCCATTTCGAGACTTTGCCCGTCGCGATCCTGATCCTTGATGCGAAGGCCACGGTTCTGCGCGCCAATACGCTGGCTTGCGAGATGCTGGGGGAGGATCTGGACGGCCGCGCGCTCTCGATGATGTTCGAGGGGCCGGGGCGTGCGCTCACCGATTGGGTCGCCGATGTCTGCTCGGGCAGGCTTCAGGTAGGAAGCGAGGTCCTGCGCATGCGCGGAGACGGGCCGGAGCG
Source organism: Paracoccus cavernae (assembly GCF_042430175.1). Taxonomy (NCBI): domain Bacteria; kingdom Pseudomonadati; phylum Pseudomonadota; class Alphaproteobacteria; order Rhodobacterales; family Paracoccaceae; genus Paracoccus; species Paracoccus cavernae. Next base: position 204,424 of record NZ_JBHMDZ010000049.1, read on the forward strand.
CTTCATGCAGGTCAGCCTCAAAAGCGGACAGGGGGATGGCGTTACGGCGGTTTTGTCGGATGTGAGCGATCTCAAACGCCTCGAGGCGCAATTCGTCCAGAGCCAGAAAATGCAGGCGATCGGCCAGCTTGCCGGTGGTATTGCCCATGACTTCAACAACTTGCTGACAGCGATCAGCGGGCATTGCGATCTCTTGATGCTGCGTCACGACAAGGGCGATCCGGATTTCTCGGATCTTGACCAGATCAGCCAGAACGCCAATCGTGCCGCCTCGCTGGTCGGTCAATTGCTGGCCTATTCGCGCAAGCAGACCCTCAAGTTCCAGCGCTTCGACCTGCGCGATGCCCTGGCCGATCTCACCCATCTTCTCAACCGGCTGGTGGGCGAAAAGATCATCCTGACCTTTCAGCATGACCCCAAGCTGAACATGGTGCGGGCCGACAAGCGCCAGCTCGAGCAGGTCATCATGAACCTTGTGGTCAATGCGCGCGATGCCATGCCCAACGGCGGCGATATACTGATTGCGACCTCAAACCTGCATATCGATCCGTGCAGCAATGCCACGGGGGCGGAAGGCGCGACCGGCAGGCCGCATCACGCGCTTCCGGCGGGCGATTATGTCGGCGTCGAGGTGGTGGATCAGGGCTGCGGCATTCCCCCCGATATTCTGAGCAAGATCTTCGAGCCGTTCTTTTCGACCAAACGGACCGGCGAGGGAACAGGGCTCGGCCTTTCGACGGCATATGGCATCGTCAAACAGACCGGCGGTTTCATTTTTTGTGACAGCGTGGTCGGGGAGGGAACGACGTTCTCCTTGTATTTCCCCGCCCATATCCGCACGGTTTCCGAAACCGATGGCGATCATGCGCCCGAGCCTGCCCAGCCAGCGCAAACCGTGTCGCGGATCGAGCGCGAGGCCACCGTCCTTTTGGTCGAGGACGAGGCTGCGGTCCGCGCCTTCGCCAGCCGGGCTCTCAAGCTTCAGGGCTTCAAGGTGCTCGAGGCTGCTTGTGCCGAGGATGCGCTGGAACTTCTGTCGGATCAGCGGCTTGTCGTGGATGTCTTCGTGACCGATGTGGTCATGCCGGGGATGGACGGGCCCGCTTGGGTGCGCACGGCCTTGCGCGAACGGCCCTCGACACGGGTGATTTTCATGTCGGGCTATAGCGAGAACATCTTTGCCGAGGGCAATCCGCCGGTGCCCAATTCGGTCTTCCTCGCCAAACCCTTCTCGCTCAGCGAATTGACTGCTTTGGTCAGCAAGCAGCTGGAGGCTACGCCCGAGATGGCGTGAGGGGGCTTGCGGGTGGGGACAAGGCGGGCACCCCCTCTTTCAAAGGAGCCGCGCCCTGCTTTTCATGCTGGCGTGCTTTGGGTCAAAGCGCTTGATAAAGGGCCAGATCCTGCGCCATGACCGCGCTCAGCCTCTGTTCGGCCTCCGGCGAGAGCGAGACATCGACCGAGGGCGGCACGTTCAGACGCGGCAGGATCAGCGCACAATCAAGCCGCTCTTCCATGAAATCGGTGAAGGCCTCGATATCCTCGTAGCGGAAGATCCGGTCGACGCGCTGCCCGTCATGAGACAGGAACCCGCTTTGCGAACCGATCTCGGCATGGGACGTCGCGGCTTGGCCGCTGTCGTTTGCACCATTCGCGCCGGTGGGCGTGCCGTAGCCATCGGCGAATTGCTCGAAGCTCACGCCCTCCATCTCGTGGACCGGATCCTCGTTGTCGTCGCGCAGGCGGAAGCGATACCAGCTGCGCAGCCAGTCGAGCGGCTCGCGCATCAGGGCGACCGTGGTGAAATCCTCGCCGGTCGCGGCCTTCAGCCAGGGTGCGATGAAGGCGTGGTAGCTCTTCAGATCGGCATGTTTCAAAGCCGGCGGGCGCTGGACGGCAAGGCTCGCAAGCGGTTCGAGCGCCGCCTCGATCGCGGTCGAACCTGTCTTGGGAGTCGCAAGAAAAACGAGCTTTTTTTCGAAAAAAATCAGCATTATGGGCTTCGATCACTGAGTGGGGGCAGGGTGCAGGGGGATGCGCGCTGCAAGCCGCCGCATAGCACGGGGCGTCACGATTCCCGGCAAGGTGCCGTAAACGCTTTCTTAACCGAAGTCGTGATTACTTTGCGAGACGCAAGCTTGGATCGGATGAAATGTTGTTGCCAAGCGCGTGGTAATGCGGAATAAGAACAATAAGAGAACATTATCCATGTAACGAAGATTGCCCCCGCGCGAGGGGTGTGAAATAACTGCGAGGACATCATGGCAGGGGCGACACTTTTCGACATGACCGACAAGAAAACGGCTGACAAGCAAAAGGCGTTGGATAGCGCGCTGGCCCAGATCGAACGTCAGTTCGGCAAGGGCTCGATCATGAAGCTCGGCGCGGATAATCCGGTGGCCGAGATCGAGGCGACTTCGACCGGCTCGCTGGGCCTTGATATCGCGCTCGGCATCGGCGGCCTGCCCAAGGGCCGCATCATCGAAATCTTCGGTCCCGAAAGCTCGGGCAAGACGACGCTCACGCTGCATGTCGTGGCCGAAGAGCAGAAAAAAGGCGGGGTCTGTGCTTTCGTCGACGCGGAGCACGCGCTTGATCCGCAATATGCCAAGAAATTGGGCGTGAACCTTGACGAGCTGCTGATCAGCCAGCCCGATACCGGCGAGCAGGCGCTCGAGATCGTCGATACGCTGGTGCGTTCGGGCGCGGTCAGCCTTGTCGTGGTGGACTCGGTCGCGGCGCTGACCCCCAAATCCGAGATCGAAGGCGATATGGGCGACATGCAGATGGGCTCTCAGGCCCGTTTGATGAGCCAGGCGATGCGCAAGCTGACGGCCTCGATCGGGCGCAGCAACTGCATGGTGATCTTCATCAACCAGATCCGGATGAAGATCGGCGTGATGTTCGGCAACCCCGAGACCACGACCGGCGGCAATGCGCTGAAGTTCTACGCCTCGGTGCGTCTCGATATCCGCCGCACCGGCTCGATCAAGGACCGCGACGAGGTTGTCGGCAACGCGACCCGCGTCAAAGTCGTCAAGAACAAGGTCGCGCCGCCCTTCCGTCAGGTCGAATTCGACATCATGTATGGCGAGGGCATCTCGAAGATGGGCGAGCTGATCGACCTTGGCGTCAAGGCCAGCGTCGTCGAGAAATCGGGCTCGTGGTATTCCTATGGCGACGAGCGCATCGGCCAGGGCCGCGAGAACGCCAAGCAGTTCCTGCGCGACAATCCCGAAATCGCGATGGCGATCGAGGACCGGATCCGCGCGAGCCACGGTCTCGACTTCGGTGCCTCCGAGGAAAGCAGCGACGATTTGACCGAATAAGGTCGAAGCCGTTGACGGTGAAAGGAAAAGGGGTCGTTTCGGCCCCTTTTTCATTGGGCGGCGCCTGTATCCGCAAGACGTTTTGCGCGCCCGCTTGCCCCCGACAGGGCGCCGGTACCTGCATGCTTGCCGCTTTCGCTGAAAGGTTGCGCCTTTACGCTGGCCCCGCAGGGGGATATTGCCTTTCCTCACATCTATAGACAGCGCCGGTTCGAGGCCCTCAGCGGGATTTCCTGACATGCCAAGCCTGAACGATATTCGTTCCACCTTCCTGGATTTCTACAAGCGCAACGACCACCGCGTCGTCGAGTCGAGCCCGCTTGTCCCACGCAATGACCCGACCTTGATGTTCACGAACTCGGGCATGGTCCAGTTCAAGAACCTCTTCACCGGGGTCGAGCATCGCGATTACAAGCGCGCGACCTCGTCGCAGAAATGCGTGCGCGCGGGCGGCAAGCACAACGACCTCGACAACGTCGGCTATACCGCGCGCCACCACACCTTCTTCGAGATGCTGGGCAACTTCAGCTTCGGCGATTACTTCAAATCCGAAGCAATTCCCTTTGCATGGAAGCTCCTGACCAAGGATTTCGCCATTCCGAAGGAAAAGCTTCTGGTCACGGTCTACCACACCGACGACGAGGCGGCCGCGCTGTGGAAGAAGGTCGCGGGCCTGTCCGACGACCGCATCATCCGCATCCCGACCGACGACAACTTCTGGCGCATGGGTCCGACCGGCCCCTGTGGTCCCTGCACCGAGATCTTCTACGACCACGGCGACCACATCTGGGGCGGCCCTCCGGGCTCGAAGGACGAGGACGGCGACCGCTTCATCGAGATCTGGAACCTCGTCTTCATGCAATACGAGCAGTTCGAGGACGGCACGATGCGCGACCTCGACATGCAGTCGATCGACACCGGCATGGGGCTGGAGCGGATCGGCGCGCTTTTGCAGGGCAAGCACGACAACTACGACACCGATCTGATGCGCGCCCTGATCGAGGCCAGCGCGAATGTGACCAGTTCGGACCCCGACGGGCCGGGCAAGGTCCATCACCGCGTCATCGCCGACCACCTGCGCTCGACCTCCTTCCTGATCGCGGATGGCGTCATGCCTTCGAACGAGGGACGCGGCTACGTTCTGCGCCGGATCATGCGCCGCGCGATGCGCCATGCACATATGCTGGGCGCGCAGGATCCGGTCATGTTCAAGCTGGTGCCGGCTCTGGTGCGCCAGATGGGCGCGGCTTACCCCGAACTCGGCCGCGCGCAATCGATGATCGAGGAAACGCTGAAGCTGGAAGAAACCCGCTTCAAGCAGACGCTCGACCGCGGTCTGCGCCTGCTCGACGACGAGCTGTCGCGCCTGCCCGAAGGGGCGGCGCTTCCGGGTGCGGCGGCGTTCAAGCTTTACGACACCTACGGCTTCCCGCTCGATCTGACGCAGGACGCTTTGCGCGAAAAGGGCCGCACGGTCGAAACCGGTGGTTTCGACACCGCCATGGCCGAACAGAAAGCCAAGGCGCGCGCCGCCTGGGCCGGTTCGGGCGAGACGGCCGATGCGACCATCTGGTTCGATCTTGCCGACAAGCACGGCGCGAGCGAATTCCTCGGCTATGACACCGAAGTGGCCGAGGGCCAGATCCTGTCGCTGGTTCGGGACGGTTCCGCCGTCGGGAGCGCCAAGGAAGGCGAGTCCGTCCAGATCGTCGTCAACCAGACGCCCTTCTATGCTGAATCGGGCGGCCAGATCGGCGATACCGGCCTGATCAAGACCGAAAGCGGTGCCGCACGCGTCACCGATACCAAGAAGGTTTCGGGGCTCTTCATCCATTTCGCCGAAGTCACCATGGGCGAGATTTCGCGCGGCCAGGGCGCACAGCTGAGCGTCGATCACGCGCGCCGCTCGTCGATCCGCGCCAACCACTCGGCAACGCACCTGCTGCACGAGGCGCTTCGCCATGCGCTTGGCGATCACGTCGCGCAGCGCGGCAGCTTGAACGCCGATGATCGTCTGCGCTTCGACTTCAGCCACAACAAGGCGGTTTCGCCCGAAGAGCTGGCGCAGGTCGAAAGCGAAGTGAACAGCTACATCCGCCAGAACACGCCGGTCGAGACCCGTGTGATGTCGCCCGACGATGCCCGCGCCTTGGGTGCGCAGGCCCTGTTCGGCGAGAAATACGGCGACGAGGTTCGCGTCGTCTCGATGGGCCGTCAGGAAGGCTCGGGCAAAGGGCTGGATCAGGCGACCTATTCGCTCGAACTTTGCGGCGGCACCCATGTCGCGCGCACCGGCGATATCGGCGCATTCGTGCTGCTGGGCGACAGCGCCTCGAGCGCGGGCGTGCGCCGGATCGAGGCTTTGACGGGTTCCGAGGCCTTGGCCTATCTGCGCAATTCGGAAAACCAGCTCTCCGAAATCGCTGGCGCGCTCAAGGCGCAGGCGGGAGAGGTTGTCTCGCGCGTCAAGGCCTTGGCCGACGAGCGCAAGGCGCTTGCCAACGAGGTTGCCCAGCTCAAGCGCCAATTGGCGATGGGTGGCGCGGGTGACGCGGAAGCCAAGGATATCAACGGCATCAAAGTCATCGCGCGTCGTTTCGACGGCGTTTCGGGCAAAGAGCTCGGCCCGCTGGTCGATGAACTCAAGGCGAAGCTCGGCTCGGGTGCGGTTGTTGCGCTGACCGATGCGGACGGCAAAGCGACGGTCGCGGCAGGTGTCACGGCTGACCTGACCGAGAAACTCTCGGCGGTCGAGCTGGTCCAGACGGCGGTTGCGGCGCTTGGCGGCAAGGGTGGCGGCGGTCGTCCCGATCGTGCCCAGGGTGGTGCGCCGAGCCTTGATGGGGCCGATGCGGCCATTGCCGCAGTCGAAGCGCTGATCGGCAGCCGCGCTTAAAAGCGGGCTCCGGCCGTGATGGAAAGGGGGACGCGCGTCATTTCACGCGCGTTTCCCGCAGCTTGCAAGCGCAACGCCTGCCGATAAGGGGAGGGCGCTTTCGATCCCGCCGTCACGGGAATGCGCGATCTTGTGATTGTCGAAACTGCCGCAGCACCGGCGAAAGAACGTGATTCGTTAATATGCTCGTGCTAATTGGTAGGAAAAGACGAGCAGTAGGGACGGAACATGTGCCGTTGGGCCGCCTATATTGGCGCACCGATCTATCTTGAAGATATCATCAGCCGTCCGGGACATTCCCTCGTGCGGCAAAGCCATGGGGCAACCCATTGCCATACACCGGTCAATGCCGACGGCTTCGGTATCGCCTGGTATGGTGATCGCGACGAGCCGGGGCTTTACCGCGACGTGATGCCCGCATGGTCGGACCCCAACCTGCGCAGCCTGACCGCGACGGTTAAATCGCATCTCTTCATGGCCCATGTCCGCGCTTCGACCGGCACGGCGACGAGCCGCAACAATTGCCATCCCTTCAGCGTCGGGCGTTGGAGCTTCATGCATAACGGCCAGTTCGGCGGCTATGACGGCTATCGCCGCTCGGCCGAGGTGCTGATCCCCGACGAGGTTTACCACAACCGCAAGGGCGCAACCGATAGCGAGGCTTTGTTCCTTCTCGCGATGGGCATGGGGATGGATGGCGATCCGCAAGGCGCGATGGCGCGGGCGGCCGGCGCTTTCGAGGCTTTGGCGCGCGAGCGCGGCACTTTGCCCTTCGTCCGCCTGACCGCCGCCTTTTCGGATGGCGAACGGCTTTATGCGCTGCGCTATGCCTCGGACGAACATGCGCCCTCGCTCTATCACCGCTGGTCGGCGACGCGGGGCGGGCGGGCAGTGGTTTCCGAACCGCTCGAAACCGACGAGAAGGACTGGCTGGAGGTTCCCCCCGGCTCGTTTTGCGTCTTCGAGGGCGAGGATGTGACGATCACGCCCTTCGCGCCCGTGGCGGCAGAGGCCGCCGCCTGAGGACGACACTTTCCCGCGGAAATTTGTACGATAGGCAAAGAAAAACCGGCAGATCCGCGAGGATCATGCCGGTTTCGCATTCTGGCTGGCTGGAGGCGCCTATGCTGGCGCGTGTCTCGCTGGCAATTCGGGGCGTGCGCTCAGGCTTTGTCGCTGAAGACATGGGCGATCAGGTCGCCACGGCGCAGGCCGATGGTTTCCAGCTCGCGGTCGGACATGCGGTTGAGCGCGTGATACTGCGCCATATTCAAGCGGGCTTCGCTGATCGCCGAAACGGTTGCCGACAGCATTGCGCCCAAGCGGGCGAACAGGCCGTGGGATGCAGTTGCGGTTTTCTCGGCGTGAAGGGCGGTCATCGGTCGGTTCCTCTCTGGGGCGGATTGGCGGATCACGGTGCATTCCGGTCCGTCGTGCCCATGAGATGGGGGCGCGCCCGCCCGCCGAGTAGAGGATCTTTCTGCAACGCAGCATTGCGCCCGACGATTGGCTCGGATGCTTTCCGCCCGCCTCCTCGGGCGGCCGGAAAGCGGGGGCGGGGCCTTAGTCCTGATCGGCCATGAAACGCGCGTCCACCGGCACGCCAAGCGCCGTCACCAGCGCGTTGGTCTGGGCCGCCATGCCGATCACGGCCAAAAGCTCGGCATGTTGCTCGGGTGTCATTCCCTTGGCACGGGCGGCGGCGGTATGGGAATGGACGCAATAGCTGCAGCCGTTCGCCGTCGAGACCGCGATATAGATCAGCTCCTTGACCATCGGATCAAGCGCGCCCGCGCCCATCACCTGCCCGATCCGGTCCCAAGTCGCCTCCATCGCGGCCGGATCATGGGCCATGGCACGCCAGAAATTGTTGACGTAATCGCTGCCCCGCGCGGCGCGGATCTTGTCGAAAACCGCAAGCGCGCGCGGATCGGCCTCTTCATCGGTCAAAATCCTGACGACCGCCATCACACCACCGCCATGACGCGGGCCGGGCCGCCGGTGCCGCGTTTGTGCTTGGGCGCACCGACAAAGATCGTGGCCCCTTTGGCGGGAAGCTGGTCAAGACCGGCAAGCGCCTCGATCCCGTAATGCCCGCTGGACAGCCACGACTTATGGACCGCGAAATCCGCCGAATTGCCCGGGTCGAGCGAGAGGCTGTCCACGCCGATCCCCGCGACATTCATACCGGCCAGCAGGTCGGTTGCGCTTTGCGCAAAGCCCGGAAAGGCGAAATTTCCGGCGGCATCATTGCGGAATTCCGGCGTGCCGAGTTTGGCCGCCCAGCCCGAATGCATCGCAACCAGAGCGCCTGCGGGGATCTCGCCATTGGCCGAGACCCAAGCCTCGATATCGGCGGCCTCGACCATGGCATTGGCGTCGTCTTTGGCTTTGGCCGAGATGTCGACGACGCAAAGCGGGCACATCAGCTGCTCCGGCTCGATCTCGGCCACGGATTTTCCGTCTTTGGAGAAATGCAGCGGCGCGTCGATATGGGTGCCGCTATGTTCGAAAATCGTGAGCTTCCACAGCTGATAACCCGATTGGTCGAAATTCACCGCCTCTTCATAGGTGATGCCGGGTTTGCCGTCGAAGGTCGGAAAGGTTTCGTCCCAGGCATGGGTCAGATCGACGATCCTGCCGCCCGATTGGGCCAGCGCGGGTCGGGCCGAGGCCGCCCCCATCGCCACTGCCGCCACTCCGGCTGCGGCCGCGCCGGTAAACAGGCTGCGCCGCGACATCATATCGGCCTTCACATTTTCAATCACGCAGGCATGACACATCGAAAGGTCCTCCGAACCGCCGGATCCCGTCCGGCTCCGGAAAGCATGGTTCCATAAGATGCTGATTTCGGGCAAAGGATTTCGGCGCCGGGGCACCTGCATTCGCCCCCCGCGGGCGTGATCTGCGCGAAAACACGCCATGCGCGGGCCGCAAAGCGGTTCCCCTTTCGCATCCGCGTGCCCCTTTACGCTTTCCCCCAGCCTTTTCAGCCCTTATACGGCTTCGGGGCATTTGTGACCGAAGGGAATAGGAACATGGCCAATGTGGTGGTCGTCGGCGCTCAATGGGGCGACGAAGGCAAGGGCAAGATCGTCGACTGGCTGTCGGAACGCGCCGATGTGATCGCGCGCTTTCAGGGTGGCCATAACGCCGGCCATACGCTGGTGATCGACGGCGAAGTCTTCAAATTGTCGCTGCTTCCTTCGGGGATCGTGCGCAAGGGCAAGATGGCCGTGATCGGCAATGGCGTCGTGCTTGATCCTTGGGCCTTGTTCACCGAGATCGACAAGCTCGCCGCGCAAGGCGTCGCGATCTCGCCCGAAAACCTGATGATCGCGGAGAATGCGCCGCTGATCCTGCCGCTGCACCAGGACCTCGACCGTCTGCGCGAAGAAGCCGCCGGCGCGTCGAAAATCGGCACCACCGGCCGCGGCATCGGCCCGGCCTATGAGGACAAAGTCGGCCGTCGCGCCATCCGCGTCGCCGATCTGGGCGACGAGGAAACGCTGGACGCGCGTCTCGACCGTCTGCTGGCCCATCACGATCCTTTGCGCAAGGGCCTCGGCGCCGAGCCGATCGACCGTGCCGAACTGCGCGCGAAGCTGCTTGAAATCGCGCCGAAACTGCTGGCCTATGCCCAGCCCGTGTGGAAGGTCCTCAACGACGACCGCCGCGCCGGCAAGCGCATCCTGTTCGAAGGCGCACAGGGCTCGCTGCTCGACATCGATTTCGGCACCTATCCCTATGTGACCTCCTCGACGACCATGTCGGGCATGGCCTCGACCGGCACCGGCCTAGGCCCGTCGTCGATCGGCTTCGTGCTGGGCATCGTCAAAGCCTATACGACCCGCGTCGGCTCGGGTCCGTTCCCGACCGAGCTCGACGATGCGGACGGCCAGCGTCTCGGCGAGCGCGGCCATGAATTCGGCACCGTCACCGGCCGCAAGCGCCGCTGTGGCTGGTTCGATGCGGTTCTGGTGCGCCAGACCTGCGCGATTTCCGGCGTGAACGGTATCGCACTGACCAAGCTGGACGTGCTCGACGGTTTCGACACGCTGAAAATCTGCGTCGGCTACGAAATCGACGGCAAGAAATACGACCACCTGCCGACCGCCGCAGCGCTTCAGGCGAAGGTCACGCCGATCTACGAAGAGATGGAAGGCTGGCACGAGTCGACCCAAGGCGCGCGCAGCTGGGCCCAGCTTCCGGCCGCGGCGATCAAATATGTCCGCCGCATCGAAGAGCTGATCCAGTGCCCTGTCGCGCTGCTTTCGACCAGCCCCGAGCGTGACGACACCATCCTTGTGACCGATCCCTTCGCGGATTGATCGCAGGCCACCCACCAAACAAGACGCCGCGCAGGGAGACCCGCGCGGCGTTTTCATATCCGCCAACGGCGTTATTTTCCGCCATTCCCGCCGTCGGACTGGAAAAGGCGGCGCGGGAATGGCAAGAGCGGGGAAAGGGCGGGATGCTCCGCCGCAAGACCGCTCCTGCTGTGAAAGGCCGATACATGGATCTCAAGACGCGCAAACGCTGGTCGCTGGTCATCCTGCTGATCGGGCTGCCGCTTTACATCGTGGTCGCGGTCACGCTGATGAACTGGCTCGATACCCGCTTCGGCCGACTGCCGATCCTGATCGAGATTCTCGTCTATGTCGTGCTGGGCATTCTCTGGGCGCTGCCCTTCAAACGCGTCTTCACCGGCATCGGCAAGGAAGAGGCCGGCACCGGCCAGGACGGCTGAACGCGATGGCGGAGCCGGTCCTGCGCTCTGACGAGGGGATCACGCTGATCGGCGGCGGTCCGGTCTCGCCCGAGGATCTGGCCGAGGCGCTCGCCTTCGCCCCCGATCTGGTGGCGGCCGATGGCGGTGCGGATCGCGCGCTCGCGCTTGGCGCGGTCCCGAAAGTCGTGATCGGCGATTTCGACAGCCTCTCGGATGCAGCCCGCACGGTGCTTCCGCCGGAGCGGCTGTGCCATGTCGCCGAGCAGGACAGCACCGATTTCGAAAAATGCCTGACCCGCATCGCGGCACCTTTCGTGTTGGCGCTCGGGGTTCTGGACGGGCGGCATGATCACGGCCTGTCCGCGATGAATGCGATCGCGCGCATCCGCGCGCCACGTTGCATCCTGCTTGGCGCGGAGGATCTGGTCTTTCTTGCACCGCCCGAACTTGCGCTCGATCTGCCCGAGGGCGCGCGGTTTTCGCTTTTCCCTCTCGGCGCGGCGCGCGGCACCAGCCGCGGTCTGCGATGGCCGATCGACGGGCTGGAGTTTTCGCCGGACGGCCGGATCGGCACCTCGAACGAGGTCGCGGGGCCGGTTTCGCTCGCGGTCGAGGGGCCGATGCTGGTCATCCTGCCCCGCGGACTTTTGCCGTGCGTCGTGGCCCAGCTGGCCTGATCCGGCCCATCCTGCGGAAAAACCTGCCCAAATTGGCGGTTGCATTGGCCTTGGCCCGCGTTAGCGTGGCAGTCCACAAGGTGGTTCAAGGGCGGAGTTTGGCATGATCATGGTCGGAGGGCCGATCCGCGCGACGGATCCCGTGACATTCGCCGATGCTCTGCCCGATGCTGCCGATGTCGTCATCATCGGCGGCGGCATCGCGGGAATCGCCACGGCGCTTTATCTGGCGCGGGCAGGTGTTTCGGTCGTCGTCTGCGAAAAGGGCCGTGTCGCCGCCGAGCAATCCTCGCGCAATTGGGGCTGGGTGCGCCAGCAGGGGCGCGATCCGGCGGAACTACCGATCATGATCGAATCGATGCGCCTCTGGCAGGGGCTCTCGCAGGAGCTGGGCGCGGCTGCCGGTTTCGAGCAGACCGGCGTGACCTATCTTGCTGCGAGCGCGGAGGAGCTTGCCCGTTTCGAGGAATGGCTCGTCCATGCGCGTCACTACGGGCTTGATACGCGCATGGTCTCGCGCGCGGAGTTGCAGGCGACGCTGCCCAATGGCGCGGATTGGGTCGGCGCGATGTCGACCCCTTCGGATGCGCGCGCCGAGCCGTGGACCGCCGTTCCCGCCATGGCGCGGCTCGCGCGCGAGGCGGGGGCGCTGATCATCGAGGATTGCGCGGCACGCAGTCTCGACCTTTCGGGCGGCAAAGTCGCGGGTGTCCACACCGAGGCGGGGCTGATCCGTACCGAGCGGGTTTTGCTGGCGGGCGGGGCGTGGTCGTCGCTTTTCGCGCGCAATGCGGGGCTGGAGATACCGCAGCTTTCGGTGCGCGCAACGGTTTGCGCCACGATGCCGATGCCCGAGTTCTGGCAAGGTGCCGCGGCCGATTCCGATTTCGCTTTCCGCCGCAGGCAGGACGGCGGCTATACGCTCGCGCCCGGAAGCGATCATGATTTCTGGATCGGTCGCGATGCCTTCCGCCATCTCAAAGCCTATCTGCCGCAGCTCAAACGCGATTTCAAAAGCACAAGGCTTTCGCCCGCAGCGCCCAAGGGCTTTCCCGATGCCTGGCGCACCGCGCGGCGCTGGGGTGCGGGCGATGAGAGCCCGTTCGAGCGGATGCGCGTTCTTGATCCGCCGCCGAGCCGGCGCTTGCTGGAAAAGATCCATCGCGATTTCGCCAAGGCTTTTCCGCATTTCGGCCGTCCGGTGGTGCGTCAGGCCTGGGCGGGGATGATCGACACGATGCCCGATCAGGTGCCGATCCTCGACCAAAGCCCGATCGCGGGCCTTTTCGTGGCAACCGGCCTGTCGGGGCATGGTTTCGGCATCGGTCCGGCCATCGGGCGGGTCATGGCCGATCTGCTGCGCGGTCGCGATCCCGAACATGATCTGCACCGTTTCCGCTGCTCGCGCTTCTCGGACGGCTCCGAAATCGTGCTGGGGCCGAGTTTATAGGCAGAGCTGTCTGCCAGCCCTTCGGCTGCCTTGCAGGCGCCCGCGAAACGGCGCACCTTTCGCGGGAAGGAGATTTCCATGCCCGTAAAGAACCGTTTTGCCGAAATGCTGCCAGAGATCAAAGCCTGGCGTCACGATTTCCACCGCCATCCCGAAGTGATGTACGATCTGCCGCGCACCTCGGCGCGTGTGGCCGAGCTGCTGCGCGGCTTTGGCGTGGACGAAGTTGCCGAGGGCATCGGTCGGACGGGCGTGGTTGCGGTGATCCGCGGAAAAAACGACAGCAAGGGAAGGGTGATCGGCCTGCGCGCGGATATGGATGCCCTGCCGATCAACGAGATCACGGGCGCGGAATATGCCTCGCAGACGCCCGGAAAGATGCATGCCTGCGGGCATGACGGCCATACTTCGATGTTGCTTGCGGCGGCGAAATATCTGGCCGAGACGCGCAATTTCGACGGGACCGCCGTCATGATCTTCCAGCCTGCCGAAGAGGGCGGGGCAGGGGCGCAGGCCATGATCGACGATGGTCTGATCACGCGCTGGGGGATCGAGGAATTTTACGGCCTCCACAATCTTCCCGGGATGCCGGTCGGCACCTTCGGTCTGCGTGCGGGCGCGATGATGGCGGCGGCGGACCAGTTCGACATCCATCTCAAGGGCAAGGGCGGTCATGCGGCGGCACCCCACAAGGCGGTCGATACGGCTTTGGTCGCGGCGCAGGTCATCGTTGCATTGCAAAGCATCGTCTCTCGCAATGTCGATCCGCTGAAGAATGCGGTCGTCTCGGTCTGCGTGATCGAAACGGATTCGCCCGCCTATAACGTCCTGCCCGAGAACGTGCGCCTCAAGGGCACCGCGCGCAGCCTCGATCCTGCGGTGCGCGACCAGCTCGAGCAGCGCATCGGCGAGATCGCGGCCGGTGTTGCCGCAACCTATGGCGCCGAGGCGCGTGTCGATTTCCATCGCGGCTATCCGGTGACGATCAATGATGCCGATGCGGCGGCCCATGCCGGTGCGGTGGCCGAGGCTGTCGCAGGGGCGGTTGACTGGACGGTCGAGCCGATGATGGCGGGCGAGGATTTCAGCTTCATGCTGAACGCGCGTCCGGGGGCCTATATTTTTCTCGGGAACGGCGATAGCGCCATGCTCCATCATCCGGCCTACGACTTCAACGACGAGGCTCTGCCGGTCGGTGCGAGCTGGCTTGCAGGCATGATCGAGACGCGGATGTCGGCGGCCTAAGTGCAAAAGAAAACGGGGGCTTTGCGCCCCCGTGACCCCCGCAGGGGTATTTCTGTGATGAAGAAGGGCGGCGGGACCGCCCCTTTTCATGCCACTCAGAAGTGGATCGCGCGACCGTAGGCCGAGAGCACGGATTCGTGCATCATCTCCGAAAGCGTCGGATGCGGGAAAATGGTTTCCATCAGCTCGGCTTCGGTGGTTTCCAGCGTGCGGCCGACGACATAGCCCTGAATGAGCTCGGTCACTTCGGCGCCGATCATATGCGCGCCCAGAAGCTCGCCGGTTTTCGCGTCGAAGATCGTCTTCACGAGGCCTTCCGGCTCGCCCAGAGCAATCGCCTTGCCGTTGCCGATGAAGGGGAAACGGCCGACCTTGATGTCGTAGCCTGCGGCTTTCGCCTTTTCCTCTGTCAGGCCGACGGAGGCGACCTGCGGGTGGCAATAGGTACAGCCCGCGATCGAATTCGGCTTGATCGGATGGGGTTTCTGGCCTGCGATGAGCTCCGCGACCATGACGCCTTCATGGCTGGCCTTGTGGGCAAGCCAGGGCGCGCCGGCCACGTCGCCGATCGCATAGAGGCCGGGCACTCCGGTGCGGCAATATTCGTCGGTCACGACATGGGTGCGGTCGATCTTGACGCCGACAGCCTCGAGACCGAGGTTTTCGACGTTTCCGACAATGCCGACAGCCGAGATGACCGTGTCGAATTCCTGCGTCTCGACCTTGCCGTTCGCCTCGATATGGGCGGTGACTTTGCCGGCCGCGCGGTCGAGTTTCTTGACCGAAGTCTTCTCGAGGATTTTCATCCCCTGTTTGACGAACTGCTTCTTGGCCAGAGCCGAGATTTCGGCATCTTCGACCGGCAGGACGCGGTCCATGACCTCGACCACGGTGGTATCGGCGCCGAGCGTGTTGAAGAAGCTCGCGAATTCAATGCCGATCGCGCCCGAGCCGATGACCAGAAGCTTCTTGGGCATATGCGGCGGGTTGAGCGCGTGTTTGTAGTTCCAGACCTGCTTGCCGTCGGGTTCGAGGCCGGGCAGTTCGCGGGCGCGAGCACCGGTGGCCAGAACCACGGCTTTGCCGATGATTTCTTCGGTGCCTTTGTCGGTTTTGACCGAAAGCTTGGTCGGGCCAGTCAGGGTCGCTTCGCCCATGATCACGGTGATCTTGTTCTTTTTGAGCAGGTGGCCGACGCCGCCCGAAAGCTGTTTGGCGACCCCGCGCGAGCGGCCCACGACCGCTGCGAGATCATAGCCGATCTTGTCGGCCGAAAGACCGAATTCCTTGGCCCGCTCCATCAGGTGGAAGACTTCGGCCGAGCGCAGAAGCGCTTTCGTCGGGATGCAGCCCCAGTTGAGGCAGATGCCGCCCAGATGCTCGCGCTCGATCACGGCGACCTTGAGCCCCAGCTGTGCGCCACGAATGGCACTGACATAACCACCGGGACCGGAACCGATCACCACCATGTCGAACGTTTGCGTCATCGGCTTCCCCCTCGTCGCTGAAGATAGTTGAGCGTTAAACCATTTCCCGAAGCGCTTCAAGCGAGAGTCTTCCGGTGACCAGCGCGCCATAGCCGCCAAGGTCGAGAAAGGCCTGTTCCGCCGGCGTGGTTTCGCGGCCGACCATGGCGTTTCGCCAGGGAAAGCGCCCGAAAACGCGGATGGTTTCACGGTGAAGGATCGCGTGACGGTGGCTGTCCTCGGTCAGGAATTCGCCGCAAAGGGCAACCGCGCGGTCCTGATCGGCCAAAGATTCGGAATGCATGAAGGGCATGTAGAAGAATTGGCGCATCGGCATCGGCGTCGCGAGGTCGAAACCCTGGGCGATGGCTTTATCGGCGATTTCGCGCGCCAGCGCATCGGTTGCGAAGGCGCGGCCGTCCTCGCGGAACATATTGCGCGGGAATTGGTCGGTCAGGATGACGGCCGCCAGCATGTGCTCCGCGCTGTGGCACCAGTCGTCGGTCAGCGGCTTTGCCTCTTCCCAATGGGGCAGGAAACGCGCGCGGATCATCTCGTCGGTGTCGTCGGAGCGCTCGTACCATCCTTTTTCGCCGATTTCGTCGACCCAGAAACGGATGATGTGCTGATGGGGCATGTGGTCTTCTCCTGTCTTGGCCCCCATGCTGGCATTGGCGGAGCGGCGGTTCAAGGCCAAGGGGCGGCGCGGCTGACGCGCGCGCCTTCGGGCGCTTGTCGGGCAGGTTCAGTTCGCGGGGTTGTTGGGCGAATCATCCCCGCCCGCCGATTCCAGCGCTGCCTCGACCGCGAGCGGGGTTGCCGTCGGCGAGATCACCGCGAAGCTTTGGTCGAGCGCGGGCGAGGGGCGGCGCGTCATGCGCCAGCCGGCATAGCCGGTCAGCACCGCCAGCAGCAGGCCGATATAAAGCCAGAAGCCGTTGGGGCCGGCGATGGTCATCAGCCAGCCGGTGATGATCGGGCCGGTCATGGCGCCGACGCCGTTGATGAACAGCAGCCCGGCCGAGGCCGCCGCCATATCGCTCTGGTCGAGAAAGTCGTTGGTATAGGCCAAAAGCAGCGAATAGACCGGATTGGCGACGCCGCCGATTGCAGCCGCCGCCAGTAGCAGCCCGACGATCCCCGGATCGGCCAGAATGGTCAGGACCGCGACAATCGTGCCGAAAGCGGAAAGTGCCAGCACCAATTGGCGGCGGTCGGTCCGGTCCGACAGCCAGCCGATCGGATATTGCAGCACCAGCCCGCCGACATAGATCGCGGCCACGAAGGACGAGATCTCGCGTACCGAAAGGCCCTTGATCGAGCCCCAGACCGAGGCCATGCCGAAGATGGCCGAAAACACTCCGCCCATCATGAAAATCCCGACGCAGCCGAGGGGCGAGGTCCGGAACAGACGGGCGAAGCTCATGCGCTTGATCGTGGTGAACTGCGGCGCGGGCTGCGGATAAAGCAGGATCGGCAGGAAGGCGAAAGAGACCAGCACCGAGGGGATCACGAAGAGCAGATAGCCGGCGGGATCGGCAGTGTTCATGAGGATCTGCGCGCCGATAATGCCCAGCATTTGCACGATCATATAGGCCGAAAGCGCCTGACCGCGGGTCTCGTTGGTGGCGCTGGCGTTCAGCCAGCTTTCCGCCGTGATATAGACCCCCGAGAACGAAAAGCCGATGATCAGCCGCAGAAGCGACCAGGCGATCCAGTTCGGCACCACCGCGTAAAGGATCAGCACCGCCGAGATCAGCGAGCCGAGCGCGGCGAAGACCCGCACATGGCCGACCTTCTGGATCATGTCGGGCACGAGGCGGCTTCCCAGCAGGAAACCGCAGAAATAGGCGGCCATGACATAGGACATCTGGCCCGGCGCGATGCCCTCGATGTTGCCGCGGATGCCCAAAAGGGTGCCCTGCATCCCGTTCCCGACCATCAAAAGCAAAATGCCTAAAAGCAGGGGCCAGGTGGTGCGCAGGACCGTAAGCATGAAAAATCCTAGGGAATCAGCAGGGAAGCATCGCCATAACTGAAGAAACGATAGCCGGAGTTCACGGCATGTCCATAGATCTCGCGGATACGCTCCTGTCCCATCAGCGCGCTGACCAGCATGAGCAGCGTGGACTTAGGCAAATGGAAGTTCGTCATCAGCGCATCTGCCGCGCGGAAACGGTAGCCGGGATAGATGAAGATATCCGTCGTACCCTCGAAGGGGGCAACGGTTCCGTCCTCGCGCGCCGCTGATTCGATCAGGCGCAGCGCGGTGGTTCCGACCGGAATGACGCGCGCGCCCTCGGCTTTGGCATCATTGATCGCGGCGGCAGCCTCGGGCGTGACCTCGCCCCATTCGGCATGCATGCGGTGGGTTTCGACATCCTCGACCTTGACCGGAAGGAAGGTCCCCGCGCCGACATGCAGCGTGACATAAACGAAGCGCACGCCCATGTCGCGCAGCTCGGCAAGCAGCGCCTCGTCGAAATGGAGGCTTGCGGTCGGAGCGGCAACCGCGCCGGAATTCTTGGCCCAGACAGTCTGGTAATCCTCGCGGTCGCGCTCGTCGGGCGCGCGCAGGGCGGCGATATAGGGCGGCAGCGGCATGGCGCCGACGCGGGCGAGCTCGGCCTCGAAACCCTCGCCGCCGGCATCGAAGGCGAGGGTCAGACCGGCATCCGAAATCGCGGTGACGCGGGCCGAGAGCGTGTCGGAAAAGCGAATGGTTTCATCCTGCTTGAGCTTGCGCAAAGGCTTGGCCAGCGCGCGCCAGCTGCCGTCCGCGGCCGCCTCGAGCAGGGTAACTTCGATCTTGGCCTCGACCTCGCCCTGCGCCGTCATCCGCCGACGCGTGCCGGTCAGGCGGGCGGGAATGACGCGGGTGTCGTTGAGCACAAGCAGATCGCCCGGCCGGAACACCGAGGTCAGATCGCGCACATGGAGATCGCGGATCGCGCCCCCCTCGGCCACGAGCAAACGCGCGCTGCTGCGCGGGGAGGCCGGTCGCGTCGCGATCAGCCCTTCGGGAAGGTCAAAGTCGAAATCGTCGAGTTTCATGGCGTGGTTCTCTGCCTCTGCGGGCCAAGGGTCAAGCGCGACTTGCGGCATGCAGGGCCGGTCTGGGCCTGCGGTTCAAGACAATGTGAAATGTCGCATGGAAACAGTCAGGCTTTACATGTCCGATTGATTTGGTAAGTTATCTGCAAAGAGGAAGCGCCATGATCGTCTGCCACTGTACCCAGATCTCGGATCACGAAATCAAAGCCGCCATCGACTGGATGCGCGCCTCCGATCCCCAGACGATCATCACGCCGGGCAAGATCTATCACGCTCTGGGCAAGCGCGCCGACTGCGGCGGGTGCATGCCCTTGTTTCTGGACACCATGCGCGGTTGCGATAATCTGGGCGTACCCCCCATTCTGCGGGGATTGCGTACCAGGAAAGAGGAAGCCGTTCATGAAGGGCGACGTAAAGGTCATCGAATATCTCAACGCAGCGCTGCGGTCTGAGCTGACCGCCGTCAGCCAGTATTGGCTGCACTACCGCTTGCAGGACGATTGGGGCTACGGCCATGTCGCGGATAAATCGCGCGCGGAATCCATCGAAGAGATGAACCACGCCGACCGCCTCATCCAGCGAATCATCTTTCTGGAAGGCCATCCGAACCTGCAAAAACTCGACCCGCTGCGGATCGGGCAAAACCTCAAGGAAACGCTCGAGGCGGATCTCGCGGCCGAGCATGACGCGCGCAAGCTCTATATCGAAGCGCGCGAGCATTGCGAAAAGGTCGGCGATTACGTCACCAAGGCGCTGTTCGAGGATCTGATTGCCGACGAGGAAGGTCATATCGACTTCCTCGAAACCCAGCTGGATCTGCACGAGGCACTGGGCGCCAAGCAATACGGCATGCTCAACGCCAAGCCTGCAAGCCAGGCCGAGTAAGCAAACCGTCAGGTTTCAAGGGTGAGGGGCGCCGCCCCTCGCCCCTTTCGGGGCTCACCCCGAGGTATTTTCGTCAAAGCGAAGCCCCGACCCAAGTCCCGCTCAAGCCGCGTCCGCGCCCCGATCAGGCCATCGGCATCATGGATCGGGGCGCTTCGCTCTGAACGGTCATCGGCACCTCTGCCTGTACCGTGTCCGATCATCGCAAGAAGAGCTTAAGAAAGTCTTTCTCCCTCTCGCTTCGAGCGAAATACCTTGGGGTTCGGGCAAAGCCCCGACTTCCCTTGTTTCGTTGCCCCTGTGCGCTCAGCCGAGCCACGCTTTGGCCAGCGCGGGAAGTGCCGCGAATTCGCTCAGCATGGCATCGGGAGCGAGCCGTTCGAGCGCCTGGCCTTCGGGGCCGAAGGCCACCAGTGCGACCTTGACCCCTGCCGCGCTTGCGGTTTTGCGGTCGGTTTCGGTATCGCCCACCAGAAACGAGCGCGCGGCAATGCCGCCTGCGCCTTCGACCGCCGCGAAATAGGGGCGCGGGTCGGGCTTGCGCACGGGCAAAGTATCGGCGCCGATCAGGGCTTGGAAATGCCCGCGGATCCCGAGTTCGCGCAAGAGCGTCTCGGCGAGGCCTTCGGGCTTGTTGGTGCAGACCGCGAGCCTGTGCCCCGCGGCGGCGAGGGTCTCGAGGGCGGCCTCGGTGCCGTCGTACAGGCGGGTGTGTTCGGCGATATTGGCGGCGTAATGGTCAAGCAGGCGGGGGTAATCCTCTTCTTCGGCGCCGGGCGGGAGCAGCATGTCTTGCGGCAGACGGCCGTAACCGGCCCGCAGCATGGCCCGTCCGCCGTGGAAGGCGATGAGTTGATCGGCCACCGGATCGAGCAAAGCTCCCATGCCGCGCGCGATAAAGCAGGCATTCGCCGCCGCGATCAGATCCGCCGATGTATCCGCCAGCGTGCCGTCGAGGTCGAAAACAACCGTGCCCGCGCCCATACCCGCCACCATGCCCGCCATATTGTAACCTTCCGTCAAAATGTGTGAACGCGGGACCCTTGGCCCTTGCGCGCCATATCGGTAGAACGGCCGCCAAGAGAAATGAACCACAATAGTGAGGCCCCACATGTCGGAGACCCCCGTCGCATTGATCATTCTGGCAGCGGGGCAGGGCAGTCGCATGCAATCCGACCTGCCCAAGGTTCTCCACCGGCTTGCCGCGGTTCCGCTTTTTGCCCATGCGCTCAACACCGGCCGCAGCCTCGACCCCGAAGCGATCGTGGTCGTTACCGGCCATGGCGCCGAGAAGGTCGGCAAGGCGGTCGCAAAATTCGAGCCCGAGGCGAAACTCGCGCTGCAAAGCGAGCAATTGGGCACCGGCCATGCCGTAGCGCAGGCTCTGCCGCTGCTCGATGGCTTCGCGGGCCGCGTTATCGTCCTCTTCGGCGACACGCCCTTCATCACCGCCGAAACGCTGGCGGCTTTGGCCGGCCATCCGGCAGCGTTTTGCGTTCTGGGCTTTGAGGCCGCCGATCCGGGCCGCTACGGGCGTCTGGTCATGGGTGCCGAAGGGCTCGAGAAGATCGTCGAGTTCAAGGATGCCGACGAGGCGACCCGCGCGATCACCTTGTGCAATTCGGGCGTGGTCGCGGCGGATGCTGCCGTCCTGCGCGAGGCGATCGCGCAGCTCGGCAACGACAATGCCTCGGGCGAATATTACCTCACCGATATCGTGGGCATTGCGCGTGCCGCAGGCCATCGCACCGATGTCGTGATCGGGAACGAGGCCGAGACTTTGGGCATCAACACCCGCGCCGAGCTCGCTTCTGCAGAGGCTGCCTTCCAGGCGCGCGCCCGTGCCGAGGCGCTGGAGAACGGCGTCACGCTGAGCGATCCTTCGAGCGTCTGGTTCGCGCTGGATACGATGATCGGCCGTGATGCGGTCATCGGGCAGAATGTCGTCTTCGGCGCAGGCGTCACCATCGAGAGCGAGGCGGAAATCATGCCCTTCTGCCATCTGGAGGGCTGCCATGTATCCTCGGGCGCCACGGTCGGGCCTTTCGCGCGTCTGCGTCCCGGCGCCGAGCTTGGCGGCGATGTCCATGTCGGCAACTTTGTCGAGATCAAGAACAGCCTGCTGCACGAAGGGGTGAAGGTCGGCCATCTCACCTATCTCGGCGATGCCGAAATCGGCGAGGCGACCAATATCGGCGCGGGCACGATCACCAGCAATTACGACGGTGTCTCCAAGCACCGCACCGAGATCGGGCCGAATGTCTTCATCGGCTCCGACACCATTCTCGTGGCGCCGGTCAAGGTCGGGGCTCGGGCGATGACGGGCTCGGGCTCGGTCATCACCACCGATATTCCTGCCGATGCGCTGGCGCTTGGCCGCGCGCGTCAGGTCACCAAACCGGGTCTCGCCACCCGCCTGTTCGAGGCTCTTCGCAGCCAGAAAGTGAAAGACTGATGTGCGGCATTATCGGGATTTTGGGCAATCACGAGGTTTCGCCCCAGATGGTCGAGGCGCTCAAGCGTCTGGAATATCGCGGCTATGATTCCGCAGGCGTCGCGAGCATCGACAGCACCGGCAGGCTCGACCGCCGCCGCGCTGTCGGCAAGCTCGTCAACCTTTCGGACCGGCTCGTCCATCTGCCGCTTCAGGGGCAAAGCGGCATCGGCCACACCCGTTGGGCCACCCACGGCGCGGCGACAGAGGCCAATGCCCATCCCCACCGCCACGGTCCCGTCGCGGTCGTCCACAACGGCATCATCGAGAATTATCGCGAGCTGAAAGCCGAACTGGTCGCTGCGGGAATGGTGCCCGAATCCGAGACCGATACCGAAGTCGTCGCGCTTTTGACCGGCCGCTACATGGAAGAGGGCCTCGCGCCGGTCGAGGCGGCGCGCAAGGCGGTTTCGCGCCTGCACGGCGCCTATGCTCTGGCCTTTCTGTTCGAGGGTGCGCCCGATCTGATGGTGGCCGCACGGCGCGGCAGCCCGCTCGCGATCGGTCACGGCGACGGCGAGATGTATCTGGGTTCGGATGCGGTGGCGCTTGCGCCCTTCACCGACCGCATCACCTATCTCGAGGATGGCGATTTCGCGGTTCTGTGCCGTGCCGGCGTCGAGATCTCCGATTTCCACGGCCGTTCCGTCACCCGCGAGGCGGCGGTGATCGATGTCGGCTCGACCGTGATCGACAAGGGCGGCTTCCGCCATTTCATGGCTAAGGAGATCGCCGAGCAGCCTTCGGTTCTGGCAGATGCGCTCAACCATTACATCAAGGGCGAGCGCATCGTTTTGCCCGAGGGGCTGGATTTCTCGCAGGCCGACCGGCTGACTTTGGTGGGCTGCGGAACGGCCTATTACGCGGCATCGGTCGCGAAATACTGGTTCGAGACGATTGCCCGTCTGCCCTGCGACATCGATATCGCCAGCGAATTCCGCTATCGCGAACCGCCGCTTTCGCCAAAAAGCTGGGCGATGTTCGTCAGCCAGTCGGGCGAGACCGCCGATACGCTGGCCGCGCTCCATTACGTCAAGGGCAAGGTCGCCAAGACGGTCGGCGTGGTCAATGTCGGTACTTCGGCCATTGCGCGCGATACCGACATCGCCTTGCCGACGCTGGCGGGGATCGAGGTCGGGGTGGCCTCGTCCAAGGCCTTTACCTGCCAGCTCGCGGTTCTGGCCGTGCTCGCGGTGAAAGCGGCCCATGACCGCGGCCATATCGATGATGCCGAGCGCGCCCGCCTGATCGGCGAATTGCGCGCGCTGCCCGGCCAGCTCAATCAGGTGCTCGCGGTGGGCGACGAGTGCCGCAAGCTGGCAAGCTGGCTCTCGGAGGCAAGCGATGTGCTCTATCTCGGTCGGGGCGGGCTTTTCCCCGTCGCGATGGAAGGCGCACTCAAGCTCAAGGAGCTGAGCTATATCCATGCCGAGGGCTATGCTTCGGGCGAGCTGAAGCATGGGCCGATCGCCCTGATCGACCGCAATCTGCCGGTGGTGGTGCTGGCACCGCGCGACGGGCTTTTCGACAAGACCGTCTCGAACATGCAGGAGGTCATGGCGCGTCTGGGGCAGGTTCTGCTGATCTCGGACGCCGAAGGGGTGGCGCTTGCGGGCGAGGGCTGCCGCGCCACGCTGGCCATGCCGGTCTCGGGCGGGATCTTCGCTCCGGTGCTTTATGCGGTGCCGATGCAATATCTGGCCTATTACACCGCGGTTGCCAAAGGCACCGATGTCGACCAGCCGCGCAATCTCGCGAAATCGGTGACGGTCGAATAAAACCCGATCCGGCTAGAGGATGCAGAGCAAAAGAAATGCCCCGCGAAAGCGGGGCATTGTCGTTTCATGGCTGCGCTCGCGGGTGCTTGCGCGCGCGCGGCGCTAGTTCTGATAGACCTCGACCGAGGGCAGGTCGGTCAGGCTGATGCCGATCAATTGCAGCGCAGGCAGCGAGACCTGACTGCCCGAACTTGCCGGTCCGGCCAGCGGCTGGAGGTCGACTTTGGCGGATTTGCCGTTGGCGGGATTGACGATCCGTCCCTTGCCGGCCGATTTGACCAGCGGGGTCTTGATCCAGAAACCGGGCTGGGTCGGATCGCCAAGCGAGGCGACTGTCAGTCCGAGCTTCTTTTCCGCGCTGGCGGGCGGGGCGGCTGCGGCGGCCTTCTGCGCAGTGGTGGTCGTGTCGAATTGCGCGGCGGTTTTGGCCGAGGCGCGGGGGATCGGCGCAGCGGCTGCCGTCGCGACCACAACCGCTTCGCTCGCCGCGCTTGCGCTTTGGCTTGCGGGGGGCTGCTCTTCGCGCTTGCCGGACATGAGGCCGCCGCCTTGGGTGCAGGCGGCCAGCGCCGCAACCGAAATCAGCGGCAGAATCAGCGAAAGACGCGGGAGGGCAGGGATCATCGGGGGCCTCGTCATGATGGTGGTCGATTACAGGCGGTCGGGCGCGAAAGGCGGCTTGGCGCGCAGGCCGCCTTGCAGGACGAAGGCACTGCCGCTGTCGCGGGATCTTGGGGGAAAGGCTAACGGGGCTTGGCGGCCCTGTCCATAAAAGCCAAGGCTTTTGGTTGATGCATGCCGCCTTGTGCGCCTTCCCGCTCGGGACTATCTAATAGACATGATAAATGCACCGCTCATCGACCCGTTTGCACGTCCGATTTCCTACCTGCGCGTTTCGGTGACGGACCGCTGCGATTTCCGCTGCACCTATTGCATGGCCGAACATATGCAGTTCCTGCCCAAGGCGGAGCTGCTGACGCTGGAAGAGCTCGACCGGCTGTGCTCGGCTTTCGTGGGGCTGGGCGTGCGCAAGCTGCGCATCACCGGCGGCGAGCCTTTGGTGCGGCGCAATATCATGGGCTTTTTCCGCGCCATGTCTCGCCATTTGAATCAGCCGGCGGGGCAGGAGCTGGAAGAGCTGACGCTCACCACCAACGGCAGCCAGCTTGCGCGTTTTGCCGACGAGCTGGCCGATTGTGGCGTGAAGCGCATCAACGTCTCGCTGGATACGCTCGATCCCGACCGTTTCGCGGCGATCACGCGCTGGGGCCGCCTGCCGCAGGTTCTCGAGGGGATCGAGGCCGCGAAAAAGGCGGGGCTGCGCGTCAAGATCAACACGGTCGCCCTGAAAGGCTTCAACGAAGACGAGCTTTACCGTTTGGTCGACTGGTGCGGCGAGCAGGGCCACGACCTGACCTTCATCGAGGTCATGCCGATGGGCGATATCGGTGGCGAGGACCGGCTCGACCAATATTGGCCGCTCTCGGACCTGCAAAAGCGGCTGGCGGAGCGTTTTACCCTGATGCCTCTGGCCGAACGCACCGGCGGTCCGGCGCGCTATCTGCGGCTGATGGAAACGGGGCAGAAAATCGGGCTGATCACGCCCCTGACCCATAATTTCTGCGAAAGCTGCAACCGCGTGCGCGTGACCTGCACGGGCGAATTGTTCATGTGTCTGGGGCAGGAGGACCGTGCCGACCTGCGCGCGCCGCTGCGCGCCTCGGAGGATGATGCGCAGCTGGTCGATGCGATCCGCGAGGCGATCTCGCGCAAGCCCAAGGGCCATGATTTCGACTATTCGCGCGGCGTTCACGGCAAGATGACCCGCCACATGAGCCACACCGGCGGCTAGGCCACAAAATGCGGCCGGTGCCGTCTCAATGCGCGCGGCCGTTGATATGCCGGCTCGGCAGGGCGCGCGGATCGACATCTTCAAGGCAGGTGACGTTGATCGCGATCATGTCGCTGCCGTCCGGTCCCTTGCCGATCGCATAGGATTCGACCCCGCAGGTCGGGCAGAAGCGGTGATGGACGATCATCTTGTTGAAGAGATATTCGGTGACCGGGCCGTCCTTGATCAGCCGGAAATCTCCGGTTTCGACAAAGGTCAGCACCGCGCCGATCTTCTGGCATCGCGAGCAGTTGCAGGTAAAGGTCTGGTCGAGATCGGCATCGACCTCAAAATCGATCGCGCCACATTGGCAGCCGCCGCGATAGGATTGAACGGGCATGGTCTCCTCCTGTCCTGTCGGGGAAAGCTGACCGAGTAATATATCTTTTGCAAGCGCGTGTTCGCGTGTTGTTCACTTTTTGAGGTTGCCTTTTTGCGATCTCTGCCTATCTGATGCGCTTGGCGGAAACGGGATCTGACGATGGAACAGAAGTTCATCGAAGTGCGCGGTGCGCGTGAGCACAATCTGAAGAACGTGGATCTGGATATTCCGCGTGACAAGCTGGTGGTGATCACCGGCCTGTCGGGATCGGGGAAATCCTCGCTCGCCTTCGACACGATTTATGCCGAAGGGCAGCGGCGCTATGTCGAAAGCCTTTCGGCCTATGCGCGCCAATTCCTTGATATGGCCGGAAAACCCGATGTCGACCGGATCTCGGGTCTCTCGCCCGCGATTTCGATCGAGCAAAAGACCACCTCGAAGAACCCGCGTTCGACCGTCGGCACCGTGACCGAGATCTACGACTATCTGCGCCTGCTTTTCGCCCGCGCCGGTACGCCCTATTCGCCCGAAACCGGCCTGCCGATCGAGGCGCAGCAGGTTCAGGATATGGTCGACAGCGTCATGGCAATGGAGGACGGCACGCGCGGCTATCTGCTTGCGCCGATCGTTCGCGACCGCAAGGGCGAGTACAAGAAAGAATTCCTCGAGCTGCGCAAGCAGGGCTTTCAGCGCGTCAAGGTCGACGGGCAGTTCTACGAACTCGACGAGCCGCCGACCCTCGACAAGAAGTTCCGCCACGACATCGACGTCGTCGTCGACCGCATTGTCGTGCGCGAGGGGATGGAGACGCGGCTGGCCGACAGTTTCCGCACCGCGCTTGATCTGGCGGACGGGATTGCCGTACTGGAAACCGCGCCCTCCGAAGGCGAGGGGCTGCGCACCACCTTCAGCGAGAATTTCGCCTGTCCGGTCTCGGGTTTCACCATTCCCGAGATCGAGCCGCGCCTGTTCAGCTTCAACGCGCCTTTCGGGGCCTGTCCGGTCTGCGACGGTCTGGGGATGGAGCTGTTTTTCGACGAACGTCTTGTCGTGCCCGACCAGAGCCTCTCGGTCTCGGGCGGGGCGCTTCTGCCTTGGGCCAAGTCGAAATCGGCCTATCTGACCCAGACGATCAACGCGCTGGCCAAACATTACGGCTTCGACAAGAAAACCCCGTGGAAGGATCTGCCGGAAGGCGTCCGCAGGATGTTCCTTTACGGCTCGGGCGAAGAGGAAATCAAATTCCGCTTTGACGATGCCGGCCGCATCTACGAGATCGGCCGCGCCTTCGAGGGCGTCATTCCGAATATGGAGCGCCGGCTGCGCGAAAGCGACAGCGCCTTCGTGCGCGAGGAATTCGAGCGTTACCAGAACAACCGCCCCTGCGGCAGCTGCCACGGCTACCGCCTCAAGCCCGAGGCTCTGGCGGTGAAAATCGCGGGCAACCACATCGGTCAGGTCACCCAGCTTTCGATCCGCGAGGCTTTGGACTGGATCAATGCCGCGCCGGGCCAGTTGAGCCACCAGAAGGCCGAAATCGGCACAGCGATCTTCAAGGAGATCCGCGAACGCCTTGGTTTCCTTGTCAATGTCGGTCTGGATTACCTGACGCTCGCGCGGGCGGCGGGCACGCTTTCGGGTGGCGAGAGCCAGCGGATCCGCCTTGCCAGCCAGATCGGCTCGGGGCTGACGGGTGTGCTTTATGTTCTCGACGAGCCCTCGATCGGGCTCCACCAGCGCGACAACGACCGTCTGCTCGATACGCTGATCAACCTGCGCGATCAGGGCAATTCGGTGCTCGTGGTCGAACATGACGAGGATGCGATCCGTCATGCCGATTACGTTTTCGACATCGGCCCGGGGGCAGGGGTCCACGGCGGCCATATCGTGGCGCAGGGCACGCCTGCCGAGATCGCGGCCAATCCGGTCAGCCTGACGGGACAATATCTCTCGGGCACGCGCTCGATCCCCGTCGCGCCCCATCGCCGCATGGGCAACGGCAAGAAAGTTACAGTGGTTGGTGCGACCGGCAACAACCTCAAGAATGTCACCGCCGAATTCCCGCTGGCGAAATTCGTCTGCGTGACGGGGGTCTCGGGTGGCGGCAAATCGACCCTGACCATCGAGACCCTGTTCAAGACCGCCTCGATGCGGCTCAACGGCGCGCGCCAGACGCCCGCGCCTTGCGAGACGATCAAGGGGTTGGAATATCTTGATAAAGTCATCGACATCGACCAGCGCCCGATCGGTCGGACGCCGCGGTCGAACCCTGCGACCTATACCGGCGCCTTCACCCCCATCCGCGACTGGTTCGCGGGCCTGCCCGAGGCGAAGGCGCGCGGCTACAAGCCCGGGCGCTTCAGCTTCAACATCAAGGGCGGTCGCTGCGAGGCCTGTCAGGGCGACGGCGTCATCAAGATCGAGATGCACTTCCTGCCCGACGTCTATGTCACCTGCGAGACCTGTCAGGGCAAACGCTACAACCGCGAGACGCTCGAGGTGCATTTCAAGGGCAAATCCATCGCCGATGTGCTGGATATGACGGTCGAGGATGCACAGGAGTTCTTCAAGGCGGTGCCCTCGATCCGCAACAAGATGGATGCTCTGGTCGAAGTGGGGCTGGGTTACGTCAAGGTCGGCCAGCAGGCGACGACGCTTTCGGGCGGCGAGGCGCAGCGTGTCAAGCTCGCCAAGGAGCTTTCGCGCCAATCGACGGGGCGCACGCTCTATATCCTCGACGAGCCGACGACGGGCCTGCATTTCGAGGATGTGCGCAAGCTGCTCGAGGTGCTGCATGCTCTGGTCGATCAGGGCAATACGGTCGTGGTGATCGAGCATAACCTCGACGTCATCAAGACTGCCGACTGGCTGATCGATATCGGTCCCGAAGGCGGCGACGGCGGCGGCCGCATCATCGCGGTCGGCACGCCCGAAGAGGTTGCTGCCGAGGCCGAAAGCCATACCGGCCGCTATCTCGGTCCGCTGCTCGAACGCGCCAAACAGGATGCGGCGGAATAGGCTGAGAGGGACGGATGAGCGCCGAAGACTGGCAGAAGATCGAAGGCGGCATCATTGCCGCCACCGCGCTGGTGATCGCCTTCATGGCGGGGGCGGGCTGGCCGTGGTGGATGTGGCTGGTGGTGCTGGCCCTGCCGGATCTGTCGATGGCGGGCTATCTGCTCGGGCCGCGGCGCGGCGCGGCGCTTTACAATCTCTTCCATCTCTATGCTGTCGGCATGGTGCTGGTTTTGCTGGGCATGATGACGGGGCAGGTCGGTCTGATCACGCTGGGTTTGCTGTGGCTCGCCCATGTCGGCGGGGACCGAGGCTTCGGTTTCGGTCTCAAACAGCAAAGCGGTTTCGGCGACACCCATCTCGGGCCGATCGGTCGGGGCAGCGAAAAGGGCAGGGATCACGGACAGGGTTAAGCTTCGGGCATTCTTGCGAATCTTGTCTCTTGTCCCTGCTTTCGGAGGCTCGCTCGGCGGTCCTCCGTGTGGTGCGGGAAATCCGCGACGAAAGAACGTGGCCCTTTGCGCGCCGCCCGCACAAGATTAGTTCGGCACGACTTTCGACTGTCACTCAAATGCGTCAGGGCAAGACATTTCTGCTGGGCGAAAGGCCGAATATTCACCTCTCGCCGCAAGGGTGCCAACGCGCGACCGTTGACCCTGCCCTCATGCAGGGATAAACGGGCTGAAGCCAAACCCATCGCGGGGACGCCACACGGGTTCCTGCGCGCGAGAGGGAGCCTAACTCCGTGGATTACCTGCTACACGAATATCTGCCGATCCTCGTTTTCCTCGCAATGGCCTCGGGGCTTGCGATTGTTTTGATGCTGGCGGCAGTCGTGATTGCTATTCGCAACCCTGACCCGGAAAAAGTCAGTGCTTACGAATGCGGCTTTAACGCTTTCGACGACGCGCGGATGAAGTTCGATGTGCGCTTCTACCTCGTCTCGATCCTGTTCATCATCTTCGACCTCGAAGTGGCTTTCCTGTTCCCCTGGGCCGTGAGTTTCGGCGGGCTGACGGATGTGGCCTTCTGGTCGATGATGGTTTTCCTGGGTGTGCTGACCATCGGCTTTGCCTATGAGTGGAAGAAGGGAGCGCTGGAATGGGCGTGATGACCGGGCTGAATACGGCAGGTGCCGACCGTGATGTCGCGACCGCCGAGCTGAACCGCGAGCTGCAGGACAAGGGCTTCCTGCTGACCACCGCCGAAGACATCATCACCTGGGCGCGCAACGGCTCGCTGCACTGGATGACCTTCGGTCTGGCCTGCTGCGCGGTCGAGATGATGCAGACCTCGATGCCGCGCTACGACCTCGAGCGTTTCGGCGCCGCGCCGCGCGCCTCTCCGCGCCAGTCCGACGTGATGATCGTGGCCGGCACGCTGACGAACAAGATGGCTCCGGCTCTGCGCAAGGTCTATGACCAGATGCCCGAGCCGCGCTATGTGATTTCGATGGGCAGCTGCGCCAATGGCGGCGGCTATTACCATTACTCCTATTCGGTGGTGCGCGGCTGTGACCGCATCGTTCCGGTCGATATCTACGTTCCGGGCTGCCCTCCGACTGCCGAAGCCCTGCTTTATGGCATTTTGCAACTTCAGCGCCGCATCCGGCGCACCGGCACGTTGGTGAGGTAACAGATGGCCCAGATCGACCCGGAAGCGCTGGAAAGCCTTGCCGAGCTAATCGCCGCCCGCCGCTCGAACGAAGTGCTCTCGACCGAGATCGCCTTTGACGAGCTGACCGTGACCGCCACGCTTTCGGGCGTGATCGAGCTGCTCGACTTTCTGCGCAGCGATCCGACCTGCCGTTTCTCGACGCTGATCGACATTACGGCGGTGGATTATCCGGCCCGTCCGGCGCGGTTCGATGTCGTCTACCACCTGCTCTCGATGTATCAAAACCAGCGCATCCGCGTGAAGGTTGCGGTGCGCGAGGACGAGCTGGTCCCGACGCTGACCGGTGTTTTCCTTGGGGCGAACTGGTACGAGCGCGAGATTTTCGACATGTTCGGGATCTTGTTCGCGGGTCATCCCGACCTGCGCCGCATCCTCACCGATTACGGCTTCCGCGGGCATCCTTTGCGCAAGGATTTCCCGACCACGGGCTATGTCGAGGTGCGCTGGAACGACGTCGAGAAACGGGTCGTCTACGAGCCGGTCAAGCTGGTGCAGGAATACCGCCAGTTCGACTTCCTCTCGCCGTGGGAGGGCGCGAAATACGTGCTTCCGGGCGACGAGAAAAGTGAGGGCAAGTGATGGCAGCCCTGACAGGAACCTGTCTCTGCGGTGCCAGCCGTCTGGAGGCCACGCCGGTCTCGGACGAGGCGGGCGTCTGCCATTGCAGTCTTTGCCGCAAATTTTCGGGCGGGATGTTCATCGTGGCCGATTGCTCGGGCAACCTGAGCTTCGACAAGGACGCACCGCTTGGCCGGTTCCAGTCGAGCGAATGGGGCGAGCGGGTGTTTTGCGCGCAATGCGGCTCGTCGCTGGCCTGGCTGTCGCGTGACGGAACGATGGCTTTCGTTTCGGTGCAGGCCTTCGAGGATCCGGGCCGTTTTCCGGTCACGCACGAGATGTTCATCGACTGCAAACCGGCCAGCTATGCGCTTGCCGGCGAGACCACGACCATGACCGAGGCCGAATTTATGGCCCAATATGCATCCAAACCGGAGGGCGGCGCGTGATGGACGGCGATTTCCGCAAGAACACTTACGATGACGGTTCGCAGGACATTCTGGCCGGCGAGCAGAGCATCCGCAATTTCAACATCAACTTCGGGCCGCAGCACCCTGCCGCGCACGGCGTTTTGCGCATGGTGCTCGAGCTTGACGGCGAGATCGTCGAGCGTGCCGACCCGCATATCGGCCTGCTGCATCGCGGCACCGAGAAGTTGATGGAAAGCCGCACCTATCTGCAGAACCTGCCCTATTTCGACCGCCTCGACTATGTGGCGCCGATGAACCAGGAACATGCCTGGTGCCTCGCGATCGAAAAGCTGACCGGCACGACCATTCCGCGCCGCGCCAGCCTGATCCGCGTGCTCTATTCCGAAATCGGCCGCATCCTGAACCACCTGATGGGCCTGACCACGGGGGCGCTGGACGTCGGCGCGCTGACCCCGCCGCTCTGGGGCTTTGAAGCCCGCGAGCAGCTCATGGTCTTTTACGAGCGGGCCTGTGGTGCGCGCCTTCACGCCGCCTATTTCCGCCCCGGCGGCGTCCATCAGGATCTGCCGCCCAAGCTGATCGACGATATCGAAGCCTGGTGCGAGACCTTCCCGAAAGTGGTCGACGACCTCGATACGCTGCTGACCGAGAACCGGATCTTCAAACAGCGTCAGGTCGATATCGGCATCGTGACCGAGCAGGATTGCCTTGATTGGGGCTATACCGGCGTCATGCTGCGCGGCTCGGGCCTCGCATGGGACCTGCGCCGCTCGCAGCCCTATGAGTGCTATGACGAATTCGACTTCCAGATTCCGGTCGGCAAGAACGGCGACTGCTATGACCGCTTCCTCGTGCGCATGCAGGAAATGCGCGAGTCGGTGAAGATCATGAAGCAGGCGATCACCAAACTGCGCGCCGAACCCGCGGGCGACGTTCTGGCGCGCGGCAAGCTGACCCCGCCCAAACGCGGCGACATGAAGCGCGACATGGAAAGCCTCATCCACCACTTCAAGCTCTATACCGAGGGCTTCAAGGTTCCGGCGGGCGAAGTTTATGCCGCGGTCGAGGCGCCCAAGGGTGAGTTCGGCGTCTATCTGGTTGCCGACGGCACCAACAAACCCTATCGCGCCAAGCTGCGCGCGCCGGGCTTCACGCATCTCCAGTCGATGGACTGGATGGCAAACGGCCATATGCTGGCCGATGTTCCGGCGCTGATCGCCACGCTTGATATCGTTTTCGGAGAGGTTGACCGCTGATGTTGCGCCGTCTTTCGCCCATCCAGCCCGCGAGCTTTGAGTTCACGCCGGCCAACCTTGAATGGGCGCAGGCCCAGATCACCAAATTCCCCGAAGGCCGCCAGCAATCGGCGATCATCGCGGTGCTTTGGCGTGCACAGGAACAGGAAGGCTGGCTGACCCGTCCGGCGATCGAATATTGCGCCTCGCTTTTGGGCATGGCCTATATGCGCGCGCTTGAAGTCGCGACCTTCTACTTCATGTTCCAGCTCTATCCGGTTGGTTCGGTTGCCAATATCCAGATCTGCGGCACCACGACCTGCATGATCTGCGGCGCCGAGGATCTGGTGCGGATCTGCAAGGAAAAGATCGCGGCGACCCCGCATACCCTGTCCGAAGACGGTCGTTTCTCGTGGGAAGAGGTCGAATGTCTGGGGGCTTGCGCCAATGCGCCGGTCGTCCAGATCGGCAAGGACTTCTACGAGGACCTCACCGCCGAGAAGCTGTCCGAGCTGATCGACGCATTCGCTGCCGGTTCGGTTCCGGCACCGGGGCCGCAGAACGGCCGTTTCTCTTCGGAAGCGCTTGGCGGGCCGACGGCCCTGACCGCGCTGAAAGGGACCGGCGACCAATACAACGCCAGCGTCAGCCGCGCGGTCGCGCTTGGCGAGACGGTGAAGCGGATCGACGGGACCGAGGTTCCGATCCTCACACCGTGGCTAAAAGGCAAGCAACCGGCGCAAAACGGAACCGAGGTTTCGTTAGATGCCGGGAATGGTGGTAAACAGGGTTAAGGGAGCGCGTATCACCTGCTTCGGCGGGGGAGGCGAAACGGATGATGCAACAGTCGGACTGCGTCAGGAGCAATTGGATCGTCGGGGCCATTTTCGGCCTCGTCGTTCTGCTGTTCGTTTCCGGTCTGGGCGATCTGCATTGGCTGGCCGGCCTTTTCCTCGGGGTGGTGACCTTCGCTTTGCTGGGCGGTTTGCTGGTCTGGCTGACCAGTGGCTCGGTCTCCGAGCCTTTCGACGATGATGCAGGCCTGATCGAAGCCGCGGAGACGCTTGCGTCCCGTTCCGAGTTGGCCCCGACGGTTCAGCCCGAGGTCCGGACTCAGACGGTCGAAGCGCCGCCGGCCGCACCGGCAGAAGCGCCGCTCGTTGCACAGGCTGCAGCACAGCCTGCTCCGGCGGCAGCCGCAACGGAAAAAACCCCGGCCGACCAAGCTGCATCGACCAAACCCGCGCCGAAAAAAGCCGCGTCCAAGCGCGCTGCGAAAGGCAAGGCCGACGATCTGACCAAGATCACCGGCATCGGGCCCAAGACCGCAGAATTGTTGCTTGCCGAAGGTGTCGCGCATTTTGCCGATATCGCGGCTTGGAACAAAGAGGACGTGACCGGTTTTGCCGGCCGTTTGGGCCGTCTCGGCGCAAGGATCGAGGCGGATGACTGGGTCGGGCAGGCGCGAAAACTGGCGGAGGGCGCTCATGGCTGATCGCCGCCCCAAAAACACGCAGGACGATCTCCAGCGCAAGGACGCGATCCAGATGCGTCTGGCCGGTTTCGTCATTGCGGCGGCCATGCTGCTGTGGCTCGGATTTCAATGGATTGGCGGGCATTACGACCTGCCGGCAAGATTTGCTTTTCTCGCCGATCTGGCGGCAATTGCAGCAATGATCTGGTCGCTTCTGGTGACCTGGCGGATCTGGCGGCGGCGCAATGCGTCGTCACAGCGATAAGGATGACGACGTAAATGCTGAATGATCAGGACCGGATCTTTACGAACCTCTATGGCATGGGCGATCGCAGCCTTGCCGGAGCGAAGAAGCGCGGCCACTGGGACGGCACCGCCGCGATTCTCGCGCGCGGTCGCGACAAGATCGTCGAAGAAATGAAGGCATCGGGACTGCGCGGCCGTGGTGGCGCGGGTTTCCCGACCGGCCTGAAATGGTCCTTCATGCCCAAGGAATCGGACGGTCGCCCGTCCTATCTGGTGATCAACGCCGACGAATCCGAACCCGCGACCTGCAAGGACCGCGAGATCATGCGTCACGATCCCCATACGCTGATCGAAGGCGCGCTGATCGCGAGCTTCGCCATGGGCGCGCATACCTCGTATATCTATATCCGTGGCGAGTTCATCCGCGAGCGCGAGGCGCTTCAGGCGGCGATCGACGAATGCTATGACGCGGGCCTTCTGGGCCGCAATGCGGCGGGTTCGGGCTGGGATTTCGATCTGTTCCTCTCGCATGGCGCGGGCGCCTATATCTGCGGCGAAGAAACCGCGCTGCTCGAAAGCCTCGAGGGCAAAAAGGGCATGCCGCGCATGAAGCCGCCGTTCCCGGCGGGCGCGGGGCTTTACGGTTGCCCGACCACGGTGAACAACGTCGAATCGATCGCGGTTGTGCCGACGATCCTGCGTCGCGGTCCGGAAT
Source organism: Paracoccus cavernae (assembly GCF_042430175.1). Classification (NCBI taxonomy): domain Bacteria; kingdom Pseudomonadati; phylum Pseudomonadota; class Alphaproteobacteria; order Rhodobacterales; family Paracoccaceae; genus Paracoccus; species Paracoccus cavernae. Next base: position 239,994 of record NZ_JBHMDZ010000049.1, read on the forward strand.
GGTTCGCCTCGTTCGGGCGTCCCAACAATGCGGGCATCAAGCTGTTCGGCATGACCGGCCATATCAACACGCCCTGCGTCGTCGAAGAAGCGATGTCGATCCCGATGCGCGAGCTGATCGAGAAACACGGCGGCGGCGTTCGCGGCGGCTGGAAAAACCTCAAGGCGGTTATCCCCGGCGGCGCATCCTGCCCCGTGCTGACCGCCGAGCAGTGCGAAAACGCCATCATGGACTATGACGGCATGCGCGAGCTGCGCTCCTCCTTCGGGACCGCCTGCATGATCGTGATGGATCAATCCACCGACATCATCAAAGCGATCTGGCGCCTGTCGGCCTTCTTCAAGCACGAGAGCTGCGGCCAGTGCACGCCCTGCCGCGAAGGCACGGGCTGGATGATGCGCGTCATGGACCGTCTGGTGCGCGGCGAAGCCGAGGTCGAGGAAATCGACATGCTCTTCGACGTGACCAAACAGGTCGAGGGTCACACGATCTGTGCTTTGGGCGACGCTGCCGCATGGCCGATCCAGGGGTTGATCCGCAACTTCCGCGAGGAAATCGAGGACCGCATCAAGGCCAAACGCACCGGGCGCATGGGCGCCATGGCGGCGGAGTAATCCTCATGGCTTTGCGGGCAAGCGGTTACGGCAAAGCGGGACGGGGCCTTTCGGTCCCGATCACCGCATTGCTGCGCGCGGTTTCCCGTAAGGCTTCAGCCTTCCGTGTCGGGCAATCGGACGGCATTCGTGCTAGAACGGCTGCTTCGTCATCAAGGGAGAAAACCACCATGTCTGTGATGAAAACCCTTTTTGCCGCGGCTGTCGCCGCGAGCACACTGGTCGCTGTTCCCGCTTTTGCTCAGCAGGCGCCGCTCAGTCAGGAAAAATACATCAACGACCGGCTGATTGCCGCGCGGATTGCCGACCGAGTCCGTCGCGAATGCCCGACTTACGGCGCGCGGATGGTTTATGCTTGGGGTCAGGCGCGCGCGCTCAAACGCTATGCGCTCGGCAAGGGCTATAGCGAGGCGCAGATCGACGCTTTCCTCGACAGCAAGGAAGACAAGAAGCGCATCTATGCGGTCGCCGAGGATTACCTCAAGCGCAAGGGCGCGAAAAAGGGCGATGCGCAAAGCTTCTGCGCGATCGGCGATCAGGAATTCGCCAGCAAATCCTATATCGCAACCTTTCTGGTGAAGAAATGACGCGGCGCGCTCGGATCACCGCGGCAGGCCTTCTCGCCCCTGTGGCGGGAGCAGTGCTGTCGGGGGCGGCTCTCGCCGGTCCCTTCACGCCCACGGCCGAGAAGTTCATCCTCAATTTCGACATGTTCGCGCCGGCCGATCTGAGCTGCGCGGCCTCGGGCGAGGGGGTGCGCAGCAAAGCCACGCGCGATCTGGCCGGAAAGCCCGTGCTGCGCGTGACCGGCAAGGCTTCCAGCGCCGATATTACCTGCGCGCTTCCCGACGGGACGCGCTACCTTGTGACCTCGAACCGGACCGCGCGCTTCACGCCTTCGGCCGCGACCGAGGCCACTGTGACCTTCCAGCGCGGCCAGCCCGCAATGACGACCGTCCTGCGCGTTCAGGGCCGTCGGGACGTCTATGATTTCAAATCCTTCGTCCGCGTGGACTGAGGCAAAGGACAGGCAGATGAGCGAACTTCGCAAGATCAAGATCGACGACAAGATCATCGAGGTCGATCCCAATATGACCCTGATTCAGGCCTGCGAACTGGCCGGTGTCGAGGTTCCGCGCTTTTGCTATCACGAGCGCCTGTCGATTGCGGGCAACTGCCGCATGTGTCTGGTCGAGGTCGTCGGCGGCCCGCCGAAGCCCGCCGCCTCCTGCGCCATGCAGGTCAAGGATCTGCGTCCCGGTCCCGAAGGCGCGCCCTCCGAGGTCAAGACCAACTCGCCCATGGTGCGCAAGGCGCGCGAAGGGGTGATGGAATTCCTGCTGATCAACCACCCGCTCGATTGTCCGATCTGCGATCAGGGCGGCGAATGCGACCTGCAGGACCAGGCGATGGCCTACGGCGTCGATTTCTCGCGCTACCGCGAGCCCAAGCGCGCCTCGGAGGATCTGAACCTCGGCCCGCTGGTCGAGACCCATATGACCCGCTGCATCTCCTGCACCCGCTGCGTGCGCTTTACGACCGAAGTCGCGGGCATCAGCCAGATGGGCCAGACCGGCCGTGGTGAAGACAGCGAGATCACCTCCTATCTAAACGAGACGCTCGATTCGAACCTTCAGGGCAATATCATCGACCTTTGCCCCGTCGGTGCGCTGGTCTCCAAGCCCTATGCTTTCACTGCCCGCCCGTGGGAGCTGACCAAGACCGAAACCATCGACGTGATGGATGCGCTCGGCAGCAATATCCGCGTCGATACCAAAGGTCGCGAAGTCATGCGCATTCTGCCGCGCAACAATGACGACGTGAACGAGGAATGGATTTCCGACAAGACCCGCTTCGTCTGGGACGGTCTGCGCCGCCAGCGTCTCGACAAGCCCTATATCCGCGAGAACGGCAAGCTGCGTCCGGCAACTTGGCCCGAGGCGCTGGAAACGGCCGCCCGCGCGATGAAGGGCCGCAAGGTTCTCGGCCTGATCGGTGATCTTGCGCCGGTCGAGGCTGCTTTCAGCCTCAAGCAGCTGGTCGAAGGTCTGGGCGGCTCGGTGGAATGCCGCACGGACGGCGCGCGCCTGCCGGCGGGGAACCGCTCGGCCTATGTCGGTACGGCGACGATCGCCGATATCGACAGCGCCAAGCACATCTGCCTGATCGGTACCGATCCGCGCAACGAGGCGCCGGTCCTGAACGCGCGCATCCGCAAGGCATGGATCAACGGCGCGGCCGTGGGTCTGCTCGGCGAGCCGGTCGATCTGACCTATGACTACACCCATATCGGCACCGACCGCGCCGCTCTGGTCGAATTGCTCGGCTATCCGGTCGATGACGCGACCCGCGCCGACAATTCGCTGGTCATCGTCGGTCAGGGCGCGATTCGCGAGGCGGATGGCGAGGCGGTGCTGGCCCATGCGATGGCCTTTGCCGAAAAGACCAATTCCAAACTGCTGGTCCTGCATGCCGCCGCAAGCCGCGTCGGTGCGATGGATGTCGGCGCTGTGACCGAGGGCGGTCTGGCGGCCGCGATCGAGGGTGCGGAGGTTGTCTACAACCTCGGTGCCGACGAGGTCGAAATCGCTGCCGGTGCATTCGTGATCTATCAGGGCAGCCACGGCGATCGCGGTGCGCATCGTGCCGATCTGATCCTGCCGGGCGCTTGCTATACCGAAGAGAGCGGCCTTTTCGTCAATACCGAAGGCCGTCCGCAGCTGGCGCTGCGCGCGAATTTCGCGCCGGGCGAGGGCAAGGAAAACTGGGCGATCCTGCGCGCGCTTTCGGCCGAGCTGGGTGCGACCCAGCCTTGGGACAGCCTTGCAGCCCTGCGCCGCGCGCTGGTTGCCGCCCATCCGCATCTCGGCGCGGTCGGGCAGGTGCCTGCCAACGAATGGCAGGCGCTCGAGCTGCGCGACATGGGCCGTGGCGATACGGGCTTCCGTTACGCCGTGCGCGACTTCTACCTGACCAACCCGATTGCCCGCTCTTCGCCGCTGATGGGCGAATTGTCGGCACAGGCCGCTGCGCGCCACGCGCAGCCTCTTGCAGCGGAGTAACCCCATGCGTCCAAGCGGCCGCGCCTTGATCTTGCTGACGACCGTGACGGCCGTGCTGGCCGGCTGCGCGACCCAGGGCGAAAAGGATCGCCCGCGGCCGAAGCCGGACGCTTTGGTGGTCAATTTCGTCCAGCCGATGAACGACAATCCGGGCAAGGGCAAACTCAGCCGTGCCCGGATCTCGACCAAATCGGGCGATATCCAGATTCTCGAGCCCGACGGCTCGGTGACGGAAATGGATCTCGAGGGCGACTCTGTCGACGCATTCGCCGCGGTCTCCGAGGCCGATCTGATGATGCTCAACGACAATCTCGGCCTGAATTTCGCCGCAATGGGCGATCTCGGGCCGGTCAAGAAAAAGCCGACCGCGCAGGAACTGGCTCTGGCCGAGTTCCGCGCCCGCACGCAGCCGATGCTGCCTGCGCTGAAGAAAAACTACGAGGCCGAGCCCGAACTCTTCCGCGGCGTGAGCGTGGAAGGGCTGAAAGACAGCGCCGGAAAATCGCGCGACATGGTCAAGGTGAATGCCAACCTAAAGCGGGGGGTGGACGCCGACACGGCCTTCGCCTATGCCACATGCGCACTCGCTGGTTGGGCCGAGGCGAACGGAAAACATTACGCACGCCACATCATGACCGACCAGGAAAAGCGCAACGGCGAGCTACAGATCGGGGCGTACTTTACCCTTTCCGATCATCAGCCTATGGGGCTGAGAGTAATGAAATCAGACGAGACCTTGCAGGCATGCAAGGATCGCGGCATTCCCGCGACATAAGCGAAGGGACAGAAGATCATGGCAGGTTTCTGGTCATCGTACCTGGGTCACGCGTTGATCCTGTTGCTTCAGGGTCTGGCGATCATCGCCTTCGTGATGATGTCGCTCGTGTATATGGTTTACGGCGACCGCAAGATCTGGGCTGCGGTCCAGATGCGTCGCGGCCCGAACGTCGTCGGTCCCTGGGGGCTGTTCCAGACCTTCGCGGATGCGATGAAATACGTCTTCAAGGAAATCGTCATTCCGGCCGGGGCGGACAAATTCGTCTTCTTCCTCGCGCCGTTCCTGTCGATGGTCCTTGCGCTTTTCGCCTTCGTGGCCATTCCCTTCGACGAGGGCTGGGTCATGGCGAACATCAACGTCGGCATCCTGTTCATCTTCGCCGCTTCCTCGCTCGAGGTTTACGGCGTGATCATGGGCGGCTGGGCCTCGAACTCGAAATACCCGTTCCTGTCGGCGATTCGCGCCGCGGCGCAGATGATCTCCTACGAGGTCTCGCTGGGGCTCATCATCATCGGGATCATCATCTCGACCGGCTCGATGAACCTGACCGCGATCGTCGAGGCGCAGCGTGGCGATTACGGCCTGCTGAACTGGTACTTCCTGCCGCACTTCCCGATGGTCATCCTGTTCTTCATCTCGGCTCTGGCCGAAACCAACCGCCCGCCCTTCGACCTTGCCGAAGCGGAGTCCGAGCTGGTTGCAGGCTTCATGACCGAATATTCCTCGACGCCCTATCTGCTGTTCATGGCCGGTGAATACATCGCCATGTACCTGATGTGCGCGCTGCTTTCGCTGCTGTTCTTCGGCGGCTGGCTCTCGCCCGTGCCCTTCATCGCCGACGGCTGGTGGTGGATGGTGATCAAGATGTGGATGTGGTTCTTCATGTTCTCGATGGTCAAGGCAATCGTGCCGCGTTACCGCTACGACCAGCTCATGCGGATCGGCTGGAAAGTCTTCCTTCCGCTTTCGCTCGGTTGGGTCGTTCTGGTTGCCTTCCTTGCACGTTTCGAAGTCTTTGGTGGTTTCTGGGCCCGTTGGGCAGGAGTGTAAAAATGGCTTATTCGAACAAGATCGCGGAACTCCTGGCTTCGGCCAGAGAAGAAGACAAAATCGAACTGGCGCATTTTCTTGCCAATAACCTGGAGCCCCATGATCACGCGATCGACAGCGCGCGCGTGCGCGAATATGTCGCCGCGATGGATCGTTTCGCAGCTCCCCAGCATCGGTAAAAGCAATGGCAATCGACTTCGCCCGGGCGACAAAATACTTCCTGATGTGGGACTTCATCAAAGGCTTCGGCCTTGGGATGCGGTACTTCTTTTCGCCCAAACCCACGCTGAACTATCCCCATGAAAAGGGACCGCTCAGCCCGCGTTTTCGCGGCGAGCATGCGTTGCGCCGCTATCCCAACGGCGAAGAGCGCTGCATCGCCTGCAAACTCTGCGAGGCGGTTTGCCCCGCCCAGGCGATTACGATTGACGCCGAACCGCGCGAGGACGGCTCGCGCCGCACCACGCGCTACGACATCGACATGACGAAATGCATCTTCTGCGGCTTCTGTCAGGAAGCTTGCCCCGTCGATGCAATCGTCGAAGGCCCGAATTTCGAATATTCCACCGAGACCCGCGAGGAGCTGTTCTACAACAAGGACAAGCTGCTCGATAACGGGGCCCGCTGGGAAGCCGAGATTGCCCGCAACCTCAGCCTGGACGCGCCTTACAGATGAGCGACGCATTCACCAAACTTTTCGCGCAGATGGTCCAGCAGGGCCAGGAGATGGCGCGCGCCTTCAATCCGGCGCTCGAGGATCTCGACATGCGCGCCTTCGAGAAGATGATGCCGGTCATGCCGGCGGACATGCTCGAAATGTGGTTTGGCAAGACGTTCAACCGGGACGGGCTTGATGCCCGCACCCGCCTGTTGGTGACGGTTGCGGCCCTGACGGTTCAGGGCTCGCTCGCCGAGCCGCAGATGCGCCTGACCATCCGCCACGCGCTGGAGGCCGGTGCAACCAAACGAGAGATCGCCGAGGTGATCTATCAGATGAGCATGTTCGCCGGTCTGCCCGCGATGCAGAAGGCGCTGGAAATCGCCCAGGGCGTTTTCTCCGAGGAGAACGAAGAATGATAGCCTTTGCCTTTTACCTGTTCGCGATCTGCGTCTGCGTCTCGGGCTTCATGGTGGTGATGTCGCGCAGTCCGGTCCATTCGGTGCTGTGGCTCATTTTGGCATTTTTCTCGGCGGCGGGACTCTTCGTTCTGCAAGGCGCGGAATTCGTCGCGATGCTGCTGGTCGTCGTCTATGTCGGTGCGGTCGCGGTACTTTTCCTCTTCGTGGTGATGATGCTCGACATCGATTTCGCCAAATTGCGCGGAGAGCTGGCGAATTCGCTGCCTCTGGGCATCGTGATTGCGGTCGTGATGATCGCGCAGCTCGGCATCGCGGTTTCGGGCTGGACGGTTTCGGATCAGGCCGCAAGCCTGCGCGCCGCCCCGATCATTGAATCGGTACAGAACACCCATGGTCTGGGCATGATCATCTACGACCGCTACCTGCTGATCTTCCAACTTGCGGGCCTCGTCCTGCTGGTCGCGATGATCGGGGCGATCGTTCTGACCATGCGCCACCGCCGCGACATCAAGCGCCAGAACGTGCTGGAGCAGATGTGGCGCGATCCGGCCAAGACGATGGAACTCAAGGACGTCAAGCCGGGGCAGGGCCTTTGATGCACCGCTCCGCACAGCCGCTGGCAGCCGATCTGCCGCAAAGCAAACCGAGGGACACGAGATGATCAGTTTGACGCATTACCTTGTCGTGGGGGCGATCTTGTTCGTCACCGGCATCTTCGGCATCTTCGTCAACCGCAAGAACGTGATCGTCATCCTGATGTCGATCGAGCTGGTCCTTCTGTCGGTCAATATCAACTTCGTCGCCTTCTCGACCCATCTCGGGGATTTGGCGGGGCAGGTCTTCACGATCTTCGTCCTGACAGTCGCCGCGGCTGAAGCCGCGATCGGACTGGCGATCCTTGTCGTCTTCTTCCGCAACCGCGGCACCATCGAGGTGGAAGACGTGAACGTGATGAAAGGTTAAGCCAGCATGGAAAAGATCGTTCTCTTTGCTCCGCTGGTCGCGGCCCTGATCGCCGGCTTCGGCTGGCGCGTCATCGGCGAGAAAGCCGCGCAATATCTGACGACGGGCGTGCTGTTTTTGTGCTGCATCCTGTCCTGGGTCATCTTTATCGGTTTCGACGGCGAGACGCGGCATGTGCCGGTCCTTGACTGGATCGTTACCGGCGATTTCGTCTCGGAATGGTCGATCCGTCTGGACCGGCTGACGGCGATCATGCTGGTCGTGGTCACGACCGTTTCGGCGCTCGTCCATATGTATTCGATGGGCTATATGGCCCATGACGACAACTGGACCCATGACGAGCACTACAAGGCGCGTTTCTTCGCCTATCTCTCGTTCTTCACCTTCACCATGCTGATGCTGGTGACGGCCGACAACCTGCTCCAGATGTTCTTCGGCTGGGAAGGCGTGGGCGTCGCCTCGTATTTGCTGATCGGTTTCTACTACAAGAAGCAGTCGGCGGGCGCGGCCGCGATGAAAGCTTTCATCGTCAACCGTGTCGGCGACTTCGGCTTCCTTCTGGGGATCTTCGGTCTGTTCTGGCTGACCGGATCGATCAGCTTCGACGCGATCTTCGCGCAGGTTCCGCAAATCGCGCAGACCGAGGTCCATTTCCTCTGGCGTGACTGGAATGCCGCGAACCTGCTCGCATTCCTGCTGTTTGTCGGTGCGATGGGCAAATCGGCCCAGCTGTTCCTGCACACCTGGTTGCCCGACGCGATGGAAGGCCCGACGCCTGTTTCGGCCCTGATCCACGCCGCGACCATGGTGACCGCGGGTGTCTTCCTGGTCTGCCGCATGTCGCCGCTTTACGAATTCGCGCCCGACACGCAAGCCTTTATCGTCATCATCGGCGCGACCACCGCTTTCTTCGCGGCGACCGTCGGTCTGGTCCAGAACGACATCAAACGCGTCATCGCCTATTCGACCTGTTCGCAGCTCGGCTACATGTTCGTCGCAGCCGGACTTGGTGCCTATTCGGTCGCCATGTTCCACCTGCTGACCCATGCTTTCTTCAAGGCGATGCTGTTCCTTGGCGCGGGCTCGGTCATCCATGCGATGCACCACGAGCAGGACCTGCGCAATTACGGCAACCTGCGCAAAAAGATCCCGCTGACCTTCTGGGCGATGTTCATCGGCACGCTGGCCATCACCGGCGTCGGCATTCCGCTGACCACGATCGGTTTTGCGGGCTTCCTGTCGAAAGACGCCGTGATCGAAAGCGCATGGGCCGGCAGCAATTACGCCTTTGCCATGCTGGTGATCGCGGCCTGTCTGACCAGCTTCTATTCGTGGCGCCTGATGTTCCTCACCTTCTGGGGCAAAGAGCGCGGCGATCATCACGCGCATGAACATGCCCACGAGAGCCCCCCGATCATGACGATCCCGCTGGCCGTTCTGGCTGTGGGCGCGATCTTCTCGGGGATGGTCTTCTACAAGCCCTTCTTCGGCGACCATCACGCGGTCGAAGAGTTCTTCGGCATCACCGCATCGGGCGAACATGCAGCGGCAGGCGCCGCAGCTCCGGCCAGCCATGCAGCCGACGCTCCGGTCGCGACCCATGCTGAAACGGCGGCAGAAGCTCCGGCAGAGGCCGTGACCGCAGAGGCCCCGGCAAACGATGCCGCAGCAACCGAAGGTGCGGGCGTCAATACCGCGGTTCCGGCGCCGTCGCGTGGTGCGATCTACATGCATCCCGACAACCACATCCTCGACGAAGCGCACCACGCCCCGAAATGGGTGAAGGTCTCGCCCTTCATCGCGATGCTGGTCGGTCTGTTCATGGCTTGGGTCTTCTATATCCGCAGCCCCAACGCCCCCAAGGCGCTCGCGAAGCAGCAGCACGGCCTTTACCAGTTCCTGCTGAACAAATGGTACTTCGACGAGATCTACAACTTCCTCATCGTGCGGCCCGCACTTTGGCTCGGCAAATTCCTGTGGAAGGAAGGCGACGGCAAGGTCATCGACGGCACGATCAACGGCGTGGCGATGGGGCTTATCCCCCGCCTGACCCGCGCCGCCGGCCGGATCCAGTCCGGCTATGTCTTCCACTACGCCTTTGCGATGGTTTTGGGCATCGTAGGCTTGCTGATCTGGGTGATGATGCGGGGCGCGCACTGATATGACGAACCTTCTTTCCATCATTACCTTCCTGCCGATCGTTTCCGCGGCCATTCTCGCGCTTTTCCTGCGCGGCAATGACGAAGCGGCCGGCCGCAATGCCAAATGGCTGGCGCTGATCGCGACCACCGCGACCTTCGCCATCTCGCTTCTGGTGCTGTTCGGTTTCGATCCGGCCAATACCGGCTTCCAGTTCGTCGAGGAGCGCCCGTGGATCATGGGCCTCAACTACAAGATGGGCGTCGACGGGATCTCGGTTCTTTTCGTGATGCTGACGACCTTCCTCATGCCGCTGACCATCCTGTCCACCTGGACGGTCGAGAAGCGCGTGAAGGAATATATGATCACCTTCCTCGTGCTCGAGGGGCTGATGATCGGCGTCTTCACCGCGCTTGATCTGGTGCTCTTCTACCTCTTCTTCGAGGCGGGTCTGATCCCGATGTTCCTGATGATCGGGATCTGGGGCGGCGCGAACCGAATTTACGCCTCGTTCAAGTTCTTCCTCTATACTTTCCTCGGCTCGGTGCTGATGCTGGTGGCGATGGTCGCGATGTACCGCATGGCGGGCACCACCGACATTCCGACGCTTCTCGCCTTCGACTTCCCGTCCGAGAGCTACCGCCTACTCGGCGTCACTCTGGTCGGCGGCACGCAGATGCTGCTGTTCCTGGCCTTCTTCGCGAGCTTCGCGGTCAAGATGCCGATGTGGCCGGTCCACACCTGGTTGCCCGATGCCCACGTTCAGGCTCCGACCGCCGGTTCGGTCGTACTGGCGGCGATCTTACTGAAGATGGGCGGCTACGGCTTCCTGCGCTTCTCGATCCCGATGTTCCCCGTCGCGAGCGGCGTGGCCCAACCCTATATCTTCTGGCTCTCGGCGATCGCGATCGTCTATACCTCGCTGGTCGCGCTGGTCCAAAGCGATATGAAAAAGCTGATCGCCTATTCGTCGGTCGCGCATATGGGCTATGTCACGCTCGGCATTTTTGCCGTGAACCAGCCCGGCGTCGACGGCGCGATCTTCCAGATGCTCTCGCATGGTTTCATCTCGGGCGCGCTCTTCCTTGCTGTCGGCGTTGTCTATGACCGCATGCATACCCGCGAGATCGACGCCTACGGCGGTCTGGTCAACCGGATGCCGAAATACGCGCTGATCTTCATGTTCTTCACCATGGCCAACGTCGGCCTGCCGGGGACTTCGGGCTTTGTCGGCGAATTCCTGACGCTGCTCGGGGCCTTCAAGGTCAATACCTGGGTCGCGCTGGTCGCCACTTCGGGCGTGATCCTGTCGGCTTCCTATGCGCTCTGGCTTTACCGCCGTGTGACTTTCGGCGCGCTGGTCAAGGAAGGTCTCAAGACCATCACCGACATGACTCCGCGCGAGCGCTGGATCTTTGTGCCGCTGGTCGCAATGACGCTGATCCTCGGCATCTACCCGCGCGCGGTGACCGATATCACCGGTCCGGCCGTGACCGCGCTGATCAATGACTATAACGCAAGCCAGCCTGCCGCGCCCGCGGCGGCAACGGCCGAAGCAAGCCACTAAGGGGGGCGGATATGACATCGCTCGATTTCTCAACCGTCCTCCCCGAGGTGACGCTGGCCATCTTCGCGCTGGCGGCGCTGATGGCGGGGGCCTATCTGGGCAAAGACAAGATCGCGCGCCCGATCCTTTGGGCGACGGTTGTCGCATTGCTGGCGGTTGCCGCCATGATCGGCTTTGGCGATCAGGCCGACGGAACCGCCTTCCACATGATGTTCATCGATGACGCATTCGCCCGTTTCGCGAAAATCGTCGTGCTGGTGGGCGCGGCTGCCGTCCTCGCGATGAGCGCCGACTACCTTTCCGAGCACGGGCTGTTGCGCTTCGAACTGCCGATCCTGATCGTTCTCGCCGTTGTCGGCATGATGTTCATGATCTCGGCAGGCGATTTGCTGACGCTCTATATCGGGCTCGAGCTGCAATCTCTGGCGCTTTACGTCGTCGCTGCGATCCGTCGCGACAGCACGCGCTCCTCCGAGGCCGGTCTGAAGTATTTCGTCCTCGGCGCCCTGTCTTCGGGCCTGCTGCTTTACGGCTGCTCGCTGATCTACGGCTTCTCGGGCACGACCAATTTCGCAGGCATCCTCGGCACGATCGAGGCCGGCGCGCTGCCCTTGGGCCTTCTCTTCGGCTTGGTCTTCGTGCTGGTCGGTCTGGCATTCAAGATCTCGGCGGTTCCCTTCCACATGTGGACGCCCGACGTCTACGAGGGCTCGCCGACGCCGGTCACCGCTTTCTTCGCCACCGCGCCGAAAGTGGCGGCGATGTCGCTGATCGCGCGCGTCCTGTTCGAAGCCTTCGGCCATGTGCCGGGCGACTGGGGCCAGATCATCGCGGCGCTCGCCGTGATGTCGATGTTCCTCGGCTCCATCGCGGGTATCGGCCAGACCAACGTCAAACGCCTGATGGCCTATTCCTCGATCGCGCATATGGGCTTTGCGATGATCGGCCTCGCTGCCGGCACCGTCTACGGGGTGCAGGCGATGCTGATCTACATGACCATCTACACGATCATGAACGTCGGCACTTTCGCCTTCATCATGTCGATGCAGCGCGACGGCGTTCCGGTTACCGATCTGAAAGCGCTGAACCAGTTCGCGAAAGTCTCGCCGCTCAAGGCGATGGCGCTGCTGATCTTGATGTTCAGCCTCGCGGGCGTTCCGCCGATGCTGGGTTTCTTCGCGAAATTCGGCGTGCTGAAAGCGGCGGTCGACGCGGACATGGGCTGGCTGGCCGTGCTCGGCGTGGTCTCTTCCGTGATCGGTGCCTTCTACTATCTGCGCATCGTCTACTACGTCTATTTCGGCGAAGAGGGCGAGGCGGTCACCAGCAAGATGAGCACCGTCCAATATGGCGCGCTGCTGGTCGCGGCGGCACTGACGCTGGCCGGTTCGGTCTCGAGCTTCGGGGTCGAGCAAGCCGCAGCCCGCGCCGCGCAATCGCTGGCGGCCGATGTGCTTCCGGCGGCTGAAACTGCTGCTCCGGCGGGTGAGCCCGCCGCAGCCAATCAGGTGCCGGCAGAAGCCGAGTCCCACGCTGTTGAGTGAGGGCACGACCGGCGGCATCTGGCCGCAAGGCGTCGCGCGGCAGGTGGTGGCGAGCAGTCCCAGCACCAATGCCGAGGGCCTGCGCCTTGCGCCCGAGCTGAGCGGCCCGCTCTGGCTTTTGACCCACCGGCAAACCTCGGGTCGCGGCCGTCGCGGCCGCGGCTGGGTCATGCCCGAGGGCAATTTCGCGGCAACGCTGGTGACCCGCCCCAAGGGCGGGATCACCGTTGCCGCGCAGCTTTCCTTCGTTGCCGCGCTGGCGCTTCATGACGCTTTGGCGCAGGCCTGCGGCCCCTCCGTCCAGATTGCGATCAAATGGCCCAACGACGTGCTGCTGAACGGCGGCAAGGTTGCGGGCATTTTGCTTGAAAGCAGCGGCACCGGCGCGGGCGATCCGGCGGTGGCCGTCGGCATCGGCGTCAACCTCGCCGCGGCGCCGACCCCCGATCGGGTCGAGGCAGGCGCGGTTCTGCCCGTTTCCGTCTTCGGCGAGAGCGGCTTTCTCGTGCCGCCCGAAGATTTCCTCGATCTGCTCGCCCCCGCATTCGCGCAATGGCAGGAGCGGCTCGAAACCTATGGTTTCGCGCCCATCCGCAACGCCTGGCTCGACCGCGCCGCGCGTCTTGGCGAGGTGATCATCGCGCGCACCGGCACGACGGAACGTCAGGGCGTCTTCGAGGGGATCGACGAGAGCGGCGCGCTTGTCCTGAGGGCCCCCGAGGGGCGCGTGGCCATTCCCGCCGCCGATGTCTTCTTTCAGGGAGAAAGCTGATGCTTCTCTGTATCGATACCGGCAATACCAATACGGTTTTCGGCATTTTCGAGGGCGAGCGCCTGCTGGCGCAATGGCGCATCTCGACCGATCACCGGCGCACGGCCGACGAATATTTCGTCTGGCTCTCGACGCTGATGACGGTGCAGAAATTCGAACTCGACATCACGGCCTGCATCATCAGCTCGACCGCGCCGCGCGTGGTCTTCAACCTGCGCGTGCTGTGCAACCGCTATTTCGACACGCGGCCTCTGGTCGTGGGCAAGCCCGAATGCCTGTTGCCCGTCGCGCCCCGCGTCGACGAGGGCACGGTGATCGGGCCGGACCGTCTGGTCAATACCGTTGGCGCCTTCAACCGCCACGGCCCCGATCTGATCGTGGTCGACTTCGGCACCGCGACAACCTTCGACGTTGTGGCCGAGGACGGGGCCTATATCGGTGGCGTGATCTCGCCCGGTGTGAACCTCTCGCTCGAGGCTTTGCACATGGGCGCGGCCTCGCTGCCGCATGTCGATGTGACCATGCCCGCGCATGTGATCGGGACGAATACAATCGCCTGTATCCAATCGGGCATCTATTGGGGCTATATTGGCCTTGTCGAAGGCATCGTCGGCAGAATCCGCGCAGAGCGTGGCGTCGCGATGAAGATCATTGCAACTGGTGGCCTAGCGCCGCTATTTGATCAGGGATTTGACCTGTTCGATGCCGTAGAGGAAGACCTGACGATGCATGGTCTCCGCTTGATTTATGACTTTAACAAAGAGGCCGGGAATGTCTGACCGCCTGATCTATCTGCCCCTCGGTGGCGCCGGTGAAATCGGTATGAATGCCTATGTCTATGGCTATGGCCGACCCGGAGCCGAGCGGCTGATCGTGGTCGACCTCGGCGTGACCTTCGGCGACATGGACGGTGCGCCGGGCATCGATCTCATCATGGCCGATGTCGCCTGGCTCGAAGCCAACCGCGACCGGATCGAAGGGATCTTCATCACCCATGCGCACGAGGACCATATCGGTGCTCTGGGCCATCTGTGGTCGCGCATCAAGGCGCCGATCCACTGCCGCCGCTTTACCGGAGCGCTTGCCGCGCACAAGATGGAAGAGCAGGGCCAGCCCGCCGATGTCATCCAGATCCACGAGGCCCGTCCGGCCGTGGTTCAGGCCGGACCTTTCGCGGTCCAGTTCGTGCCGATCAGCCATTCGATCCCCGAAAGTGCCGCGCTGATCATTGATACGCCCGCAGGCCGCATCATCCATACCGGCGATTTCAAGCTCGACGGCACCCCGATCGTGGGCGAGGCCTTCGATCCGGTCGTCTGGCACCAGATCGCCAATGAAGGCAACGGCATCAAGGTTCTGACCTGCGATTCCACCAATATTTTCAGCCCCTTGCCGGGCCGCTCGGAGGCGATCCTCGCCAATCCGATCCTCGACTTCGTGACCTCGCAGAAGAACCTCGTCGTCGCGACGACATTTGCCTCGAACATCGCGCGTCTGAAAACTCTGGCCGAGGCCGGTGTGGCGGCCGGTCGCAAGGTCTGCCTGTTGGGCCGCGCCATGCGCCGCATGGTCAGCACCGCGCAGGAAACCGGCATTCTCAAGGGCTTCCCCGGCACGATCAGCCCCGAAGAGGCTGCCGATCTGCCGCGCGAAAAGGTCATGCTGATCGTCACCGGCTCGCAGGGCGAACGTCGCGCGGCCTCGGCGCAGCTGTCGCGCGGGCGCTATCTCGGCCTCCAGCTCAAGGAAGGCGACAGCTTCCTGTTCAGCTCGCGTACCATTCCAGGCAACGAGCGCGGCGTGATCCGCATCATGAACGCGTTTTCGGAAATGGGCGTCGATGTCTTTGACGCCGACGACGGCACCTATCACGTCTCGGGCCATGCCAACCGCCCCGATATCGAGGCCGTCCACGAGCTCCTGAAGCCGCGCATCGTCATCCCGATGCACGGCGAACACATGCACCTTCGCGAACATGCGACGATTGCCGCCAACAAGGGCTTGGCCTCGATCATCGCGACCAACGGCACGATGGTCGACATCACCGGCGAATTGCCGGTCGTGGTCGAGCGGATCGAGGCGAGCCGCATCTATCTGGACGGCTCGGTCCTGATCGGCGCGATGGACGGCGTGGTGCGCGACCGTATCCGCATGGCGCTGAACGGCCATGCCATCGTCTCGATCATCGTGGACGAGGATGACGGGCTTCTGCCCGATGCTTTGGTCGAAACCATGGGCCTGCCCGAGCGCGGCCGCGCCGGTGTGCCGCTTGCCGATCACATCGAGGCCGAGCTGTCGGAGTTCCTCGAGCGTGCCGACAATGCCACCGCGCAAAGCGACAAACGCCTTGAAGAAGCGATCCGCAAGATCACCCGTCAGGTCTCGATGGAAGAGATCGGCAAGAAACCCGAAGTCACGGTCGTCATCAGTCGACTGGCTGCCGAATAAGTCCCGATGCGGGGTCGCTTGACCTTTTCGCGCGAGGCGGGCAAAGCCCGCATATGAGCGAATTCGATCCAGCCCCCCCGCGTCGCAACTTTTACGGACGCCGCCACGGCAAGACCCTCAGACAGAGCCAGAAGGGCTATCTGTCCGAGGATCTTGGCGATCTGGCTCCGCAAGGTATCACCATCGAACAGAACCCCGAGCGTCTGACCGTGACGCCGGAAAGCATCTTTGGCGATGCCCGTCCGGTCTGGCTCGAGGTTGGTTTCGGCGGGGGAGAGCACATGGTCCATATGGCCGCGCGCTACCCCGACGTCGGCGTGATCGGCTGCGAGCCCTTCATCAACGGCGTGGCGATGCTTTTGGGCAAGATCCGCGCGGCGGGCGTCGAAAACGTCAGCGTCCACGCCGGTGATGCGCGCGACATGATGGATGTCTTGCCTGCGGCCTCGATCGACAAAGCTTTCCTGAACTACCCCGATCCCTGGCCGAAAGCGCGCCACCACCGTCGCCGCTTCGTCACGCCCGAGCATTTGATCCCGCTTGCCCGTGTCCTGAAACCCGGTGCGGAATTCCGCGTCGCGAGCGATATTCCCGACTATATCCGCCAGACCCTCGAAGAGGTGCCGCCCGCAGGCTTCACGCTGATCCGCGAGGGTGGCGAGCCGTGGGAGGACTGGATTTCCACCCGCTACGAGCAGAAGGCGCTGCGCGAGGGCCGCGTGCCCCATTACGTCACCTTCCGCCGCAACGACGCCTGACCCCATCCGATGTCTTTTGAGAGGCCGCGCCATGTCCCATTCCGCTGAACCCAAGCCCATGACCGCCCATAAATCGGGCGCTTTGACGGGCGAGGCCGCCGTTCCGGGCGACAAGTCGATCAGCCACCGCGCGCTGATCCTCGGCGCGCTGGCGGTGGGTGAAACCACAATCACCGGCCTTCTCGAAGGCGAGGATGTCATCGATACCGCCAAGGCGATGCGCGCTTTCGGTGCGACCGTCACCCGTACGGGCGAGGGCGCATGGACGGTCCACGGCGTCGGCGTCGGCGGCTTCTCCGAGCCTGAAGGCGTCATCGATTGCGGCAATTCCGGCACCGGCGTGCGCCTGATCATGGGGGCGATGGCCACGACCCCGATCACCACGACCTTCACCGGCGACGCGAGCCTTTCCCGCCGTCCGATGGCGCGGGTGACCGATCCGCTGGCGCTCTTCGGTTCGGAAATCACCGCGCGCGAGGGCGGCCGTCTGCCGGTCACCATCAAGGGCACGACCGATCCGGTTCCGGTGCGCTACAAGACGCCGGTCGCCAGCGCGCAGATCAAATCCGCGATCCTGTTCGCCGGTCTCAATGCGCCGGGTGAAACCGTCGTGATCGAGGCCGAGGCGACGCGCGACCATACCGAGCGCATGTTCACGGGCTTTGGCGCCGATATCCGTACCGAAGTCACCGCCGAAGGCCATGTCATCACGCTGAAGGGCCGCCCCGAGCTGCGCGCGCAAAGCGTCGCCGTGCCGCGCGACCCGTCAAGCGCAGCTTTCCCCGTCGCCGCCGCGCTGATCGTTCCGGGTTCGGAAATCCGCGTGCCGGGCGTCAGCCGCAACCCGACGCGCGACGGGCTTTACGTCACGCTTTTGGAAATGGGCGCGGACATCACCTTTGAAAACACCCGCGAGGAGGGCGGCGAGCCGGTCGCGGATCTCGTCGTCCGTCACGGCCCCCTCAAAGGCGTCAGCGTTCCGGCCGATCGCGCCGCGAGCATGATCGACGAATTCCCGATCCTCTCGGTCATCGCCTGTTTCGCCGAAGGTCCGACCGTGATGAACGGCGTGGCCGAGCTGCGCGTCAAGGAAAGCGACCGGATCGAGGCGATGGCCGTCGGTCTGCGCGCCAATGGTGCCCATGTCGAGGACACCGAGGACACCATGACCGTTCACGGCACTGGCGGCCTCAAGGGCGGGGCCGAAGCCGTGACCCATCTTGACCACCGCATCGCCATGTCCTTCCTGATCGCCGGTCTGGCATCGGAGCAGCCGGTGAGCGTCGACGACGGCAGCCCGATCATGACCTCTTTCCCTGACTTCCTGCCGCTGATGCAGCGTCTGGGCGCGACGATCTCCTGATCGGAGCCAATGATTGCGAATGGAAAAGGCGCCCCAGAGGGCGCCTTTTGTTTTGGCGGGGCAAAGTCCCTGACGGCGAAGCCCCCCTTAACGCGGGCCATAGCCGATGGTGCCGAGCGCTTGCCGGATCTCGTCGAGGATCGCGGGGTCGTCGATGGTTGCGGGGGCAACCACATCCTCGCCATCCGCGATCTTCGCCATGGTCGCGCGCAGGATTTTTCCCGAACGGGTCTTGGGCAAACGATCGACCACGACTGCCGATTTGAAGGCGGCAACCGGACCGATCCGCTCGCGCACCAGGGCGACGACCTCTTTGACGATCTGGTCATGCGGCTTGCTCGATCCTTTCTTGAGGATCATGAAACCGACCGGCATCTGGCCCTTGAGCTGGTCCGCCGCGCCGATCACCGCCGCTTCGGCGACATCGGGATGGGCGGCGAGGATCTCCTCCATCGCGCCGGTCGACAGCCGGTGGCCCGCGACGTTGATCACGTCGTCGGTGCGCGCCATGATGTAGACATAGCCGTCCCCGTCGATATAGCCCGCGTCGCCCGTCTCGTAATAGCCGGGGAACTTCTCGAGATAGCTTTTGCGGAAGCGGTCCTCGGCCTGCCACAGGCCCGGCAGAGTGCCGGGGGGGAGGGGCAGCTTGATCGCGATCGCGCCCAGCTCTCCTGCGGGAAGCGGCTGGCCCTCGTCGTCGAGAACCTGAACGTCATAGCCCGGCATCGGCAGGGTCGGGCTGCCCGGTTTGACCGGCAAAAGCTCGATCCCGAAGGGGTTCGCGGCGATGGGCCAGCCTGATTCGGTCTGCCACCAATGGTCGATCACCGGCACCTTGAGATGCTTTTCGGCCCAAGCGATGGTCTCGGGATCGGCGCGCTCGCCCGCCAGAAAGACGGCCTGCAGCTTGGAGAGATTGTATTCCCTGATGAATTCGCCCTCGGGATCCTCGCGGCGGATCGCGCGCAAGGCGGTGGGGGCGGTAAAGAAGCTTTTCACCTTATGGTTCTGGATCACCTGCCAGAACATCCCCGCATCGGGTGTGCCGACCGGCTTGCCCTCGTAGATGATCGAGGTCGCCCCCGCGATCAGCGGGCCGTAGGCGATATAGCTGTGCCCGACGACCCAACCCACATCCGAGGCCGTCCAGAAGCGGTCACCCGCATCGATGTTGTAGATGTTCTTGACCGTCCAGCTCAGCGCGACGAGATGGCCGGCGGTATGGCGGATCACGCCTTTGGGCTGGCCGGTCGTGCCCGAGGTGTAGAGGATATAGGCGGGGTGGTTGCCCTCGACCGGCACGCATTCGGCGGGCTCGACGCCGAAGCGGAAGCTGTGCCAGGCATAGTCGCGGCCGGGAATCAGCTCGCTGATTTCCTGCTCGCGCTGGTAGATGACGCAGAAATCGGGCTTGTGACTGGACAGTTCGATCGCCTGATCGAGAAGCGGCTTGTAGTGGACGATACGGCCCGGCTCGATCCCCGCAGAGGCCGCGATGATCGCCTTGGGCTTGCAATCCTCGATGCGGACGGCGAGTTCCTTTGCGGCAAAGCCGCCGAAAACCACCGAATGGACCGCGCCGATGCGCGCGCAGGCCAGCATTGCTTCGACCGCTTGCGGGATCATCGGCATGTAGATGATGACGCGGTCGCCCTTCTTGACGCCTTTGGCCAACAGGCCGCCCGCGATCTCGGCGACATGGTCACGCAGGTCGCGATAGGTGACGCCCTTGGTCGTATGGGTAACGGGCGAGGCATGGATCAGCGCGAGCTGGTCGCCGCGACCGGCCTCGACATGGCGGTCGACCGCATTCCAGCAGGTATTGACCAAAGCGTCCGAGAACCATTCGTAGATCGGCGCATTCTCGTCGAAAAGCGCTTTCGAGGGTGGGCGGATCCAGTCGATAGCCTTGGCGGCCTGCATCCAGAAGCCCTCGGGATCGGCTTTCCAACCGTCGTAGATGTCTTTGTATACCATAGTATCCCCTCGCCTATGGCAGCTTTATTACGCCATAGCTAAACCCTGCGCAACAAAGCTGCGCAGGGTGGTTGCGATAACAGGGATATCTTAGCACGAAAGCGGGAATTTCGCCTTTGTGCAAAAGGCTTAGTCCCGCTGTCGGGGCTCAGCCGTAATGTTTGACCGGCGTGCCGGCGATGGCGCTCATATTGAGCAGGCCGCGCGTGGTGATCGAGGGGGTCACGATATGGGCGCGGTTGCCCATGCCCATCAGGATCGGACCGACTTCGAGACCGTTCGCCTTGAGTTTCAAAGCGTTGCGGACGCCCGAAGCGGAGTCGGTTCCCGAGAAGACCAGCACGTTTGCCGCGCCGTCCAGCTTGGAATCGGGCAGCAGACGTTCGCGGATCACCGGATCCAGCGCCGAATCGACATGCATTTCGCCGTCGAAGACGAAATCGACATTGCGTGCCTCGAGGATCGCCAGGGCATCGCGCATCTTGCGGCCCGATTCGGTGTCGAGGTTGCCGAATTGCGAATGGCTGCACAAAGCGACCTTCGGCTCGAGGCCGAAGCGGCGGACATGGCGCGCGGCCCCGATAGCGGCATCCGCGACCTGCTGCGGCGTCGGCGCATGGTTGACCTGCGTGTCGGCGACGAAGAGCGGACCATCCTCGAGGATCATCAGCGAGAGCGCGCCGACCGGGCGCCGACCGTCGCGGGCGAGGATCTGTTCGACATAATTCAGGTGCCACGAATACTGCCCGAAGGTGCCGCAGATCAGACTGTCGGCCTCGCCGCGGTGGACCATGACGGCGCCGATCGCGGTGGTATTGGTGCGCATGATCGCGCGGGCGATATCGGGCGTGACGCCCTGACGGGCCATCAGCTCGTGATAGGTGCCCCAATAATCGCGGTAACGCGGATCGTTTTCGGGGTTCACGATCTCGAAGTCTTTGTTCGGGCGAATCGGCAGACCGGCGCGCTCTGCGCGCATCTCGATGACCTCGGGGCGGCCGATCAGGATCGGCGTATCCGTGGTTTCTTCGAGCATGGCATTGGCGGCGCGCAGCACGCGTTCGTCCTCGCCCTCGGCGAAAACGATGCGGCGTTCGGCAG
This sequence comes from Paracoccus cavernae, assembly GCF_042430175.1. Taxonomy (NCBI): domain Bacteria; kingdom Pseudomonadati; phylum Pseudomonadota; class Alphaproteobacteria; order Rhodobacterales; family Paracoccaceae; genus Paracoccus; species Paracoccus cavernae. The sequence goes on from NZ_JBHMDZ010000049.1 coordinate 261,213, forward strand.
TGGCCGCGGCCTCGAAGACCGGACGCATGATCATGGCCGAACGGAAGACCGAACCGTCGAGGCCGCGCTTATAGGCGGCGATATCGGCGAGCGGGCGGCTGGCGACGCCGCTTTCCATCGCGGCCTTCGCCACGGCGGTCGCAACGATGCCGATCAGGCGCGGATCGAAAGGCTTCGGGATCAGGTAATCCGCCCCGAAGGTCATGTTTTCGCCCTGATAGGCGGCGGCAGCCTCGGCCGAGGTGGTCGCGCGCGCCAGAGCCGCGATCGCATTGATGCAGGCAAGCTGCATCTCGTCGTTGATCGTGGTCGCACCGACATCCAGCGCACCGCGGAAGATGAAGGGGAAGCACAGGACGTTGTTGACCTGGTTGGGGAAGTCCGAGCGGCCGGTCGCGATGATCGCATCGGGGGCCACGGCGCGGGCATCCTCGGGCAGGATTTCGGGATTGGGATTGGCCAAAGCGAAGATGATCGGGCGTTTGGTCATCTTCTTGACCATTTCCGGTGTCAGAACGCCCGGACCCGACAGGCCGAGGAAGAGATCGGCATCATCAATCACCTCGCCAAGCGTGCGCAGGTCGCTTTTCTGGGCGAATTCGGCCTTCTGCTCGGTCATCTGCTCGGTGCGGCCCTCGTAAACGAGGCCTTCGATGTCGCAGAGCCAGACGTTCTCGCGCTTGACGCCGAGCTTGAGCAGCATGTTGAGACAGGCGATGCCCGCCGCGCCGCCGCCGGTCGAGACGACTTTGATGTCCTCGAATTTCTTGCCGACGACATGGAGAGCGTTGGTCGCGGCCGCGCCAACCACGATGGCGGTGCCGTGCTGGTCGTCATGGAAGACCGGAATGTTCATCCGCTCGCGGCACAGCTTCTCGACGATGAAGCATTCGGGTGCCTTGATGTCTTCGAGGTTGATCGCGCCGAAGGTCGGCTCGAGCGCGCAGACGATTTCGGCCAGCTTTTCGGGATCGGCCTGGTTCAGCTCGATGTCGAAACAGTCGATATTGGCGAATTTCTTGAAGAGGACGGCCTTGCCTTCCATCACCGGCTTCGAGGCGAGCGCCCCGATATTGCCCAGACCCAGAACGGCCGAACCGTTCGAGACAACCGCGACAAGGTTGCCGCGCGCGGTATACAGCGCCGCATTGGCAGGATCGGCCTTGATCTCGAGGCAGGCCTCGGCCACCCCCGGGGAATAGGCGCGGCTCAGGTCGCGGCCGTTGGCCAGCGGCTTCGTTGCCCTGATCTCGAGTTTGCCGGGGCGCGGAAACTGATGGTAGTCCAATGCCGCCTGTTTTGCGTTATCCTGCCTGCGCTCTTTCATCTGGTCCTCCTGCAGATGGTTCAGCGTTAAACTATTTTTTCGGCGGGGAACAGAGGGCGCGGTGCGACTTGCAACAGATCGGTGCGCCGCGCAAGAATATGCCGAAGAAGCTGTGCCCCGATTGCGTCACATGTTGCGTCGTCCGGCGGGGGGCAGGACAAGGAAAGCGGCCGGTGCTCCGGCCGGACACAGCGCTTGCCGGTCAGGGCGGGCGCGCAAGACGAAAGGGTGTCATGATGCTTTTGGAAGCGGCGCGCGCGGTGCGGGAAATGGCCTATGCGCCCTATTCGGATTTCAAGGTCGGCGCGGCGGTGCGCGGGGCCTCGGGGCGGATCTATTCGGGCTGCAATGTCGAGAATGTCGCTTATCCCGAAGGGACTTGCGCCGAAGCGGGCGCGATTGCCGCGATGGTTGCCGCCGGAGAGACGCGTCTGGTCGAGGTTTGCGTCATCGCCGGCAATGCCGCCCCGACGCCGCCCTGCGGCGGCTGCCGCCAAAAGCTGGCCGAATTCGGCGCGCCCGACGTGCCGGTTCTGCTTGCAACCACCAACGGTGCCACGATCGAGACGACGATCGGCGCGCTTTTGCCCGGCCGGTTCGAGGCCGCGCATATGGCCGCCAAAGCATGAGCGACCCGCGTCCGGTCATCGCGGATATCCGCGAGGGGCGCGGCCTTACCGAAGCGGGCGCGCCGCTGATCGCGCGCGGGCTCTCGGATGGTTCGGTCTCGGATGCGCAGGCGGGGGCCTTTGCCATGGCGGTTTTGCTGCGCGGGACCGGCGCGGCGGGGCGGGTTGCCCTGACCCGCGCCATGCGTGATTCGGGCGATGTCCTGCGCTGGAACTTGCCCGGACCCGTGCTCGACAAACATTCGACCGGCGGGATCGGCGATAGCGTGAGCCTGATCCTCGCGCCGGTTCTCGCGGCCTGTGGTGCCTATGTGCCGATGATTTCGGGGCGCGGTCTCGGTCATACCGGCGGCACTTTGGACAAGCTCGAGGCGATCGAGGGCTTTCGCGTCGACCTCGACGAGGCGGCGCTCCGCAAGGTCGTGGGCGAGGCAGGCTGCGCCATTGTCGCCGCGAACCGTCAGCTCGCCCCAGCCGATGCGCGCCTATACGCGATCCGCGACGAGAGCGGCTCGGTCGAAAGTCTCGATCTGATTACTGCCTCGATCCTGTCCAAGAAGCTCGCGGCGGGGATCGAGGGGCTGGTCCTTGACGTCAAATGCGGCTCGGGCGCGTTTTCGCGCGATAGGGCGAGCGCGCGCGCCTTGGCCGAGGCGTTGGTCGCGACCGCCAATGATGTGGGCTGCAAGACCACGGCTTTGATCACCGATATGGATCAGCCCTTGGCCGATGCGGCCGGCAATGCCTTGGAAATCCGCGCGGTGATCGCAGCATTCCAAAGCGGGCAGGGCGCGCTTTTCGAGCTGTCGCTCTCTTTGGCCGAAGACTGTCTGGCGCTCGCGGGTCTCGCTCCCGAAAGCGCGCGTGCGGCCTTTGCCTCGGGAAAAGCGGCCGAGCATTTCGCGCGCATGGTGGCAGCGCAGGGAGGGCCGCGCGATCTGCTCGAGCATCCCGACCGCTACCTGCCGCGCGCGCCGGTCGTGCTGCCGGTGCCCGCGCCCGCTGCGGGTTTCGTGGGCGCGATCGAGACCACCGCCTTGGGGCAAAGCGTCGTGCGCCTTGGCGGCGGACGCCTGCACTCCGCCGACCGCATCGATCCGGCTGTCGGGCTTGCCGCACTGGCGCGGATCGGCGTGCCGGTTGCGGCGGGCGAGCCCTTGGCCTTTGTTCATGCGGCGGATGCGGATGGTGCGGAGCGCGCGGTTCTCGCGGTGCAGGCGGCCTACCGCATCGACCTCGCGCCCCCTCCGGCAGAGCCGCTGATCCGCGAAAGGATCACCCGTCATGGTTGACGCAATCCCCGCCCGCCGCGCTTTCCTGATCGTCATGGATAGCGTGGGCATTGGCGGCGCGCCCGATGCGGAGCGGTTCTTCAACGGCACCCTGCCCGATAGCGGCGCCAATACGCTTGGCCATATCGCGCGCGAGATGCCGCTGCATCTGCCCAATCTCGACGCTTTGGGGCTGGGCGCGGCGCTGACGCTGGCCTCGGGCATGGTGGTCGCGGGCCTTGGCGCTGCACCGCAGGGCCTATGGGGCGCGGCATCCGAGGTCTCGCCGGGCAAGGATACGCCGTCGGGCCATTGGGAGCTGGCGGGCGTGCCGGTGCCGTGGAACTGGCACCATTTCCCCGACACAATCCCGAGCTTTCCCGACGAATTGAGCCGCGGGATTGCCGCTTTGGCGGGAACGGCGGGCATTTTGGGCAATTGCCACGCCTCGGGGACCGAGATCCTCGCCGCTCTCGGGGCCGAGCATCTGCGGACGGGATGGCCGATCTGCTATACGTCGGCCGATAGCGTGCTCCAGATTGCCGCGCATGAGGACAGCTTCGGGCTGGAGCGGCTTTACGCGCTTTGCCGTGCCGTGGCGCAAAAGGTCCATCCGATGCGGGTCGGGCGCGTGATCGCGCGGCCCTTTTCCGGCCGCGAGGGCGATTTCCGCCGCACCGCCAACCGCCGCGATTTCGCGATCCCCGCACCGGGCGAGACCATCCTCGACCGCGCCTTCGCGGCAGGGCGCGCAACCCATGCGATCGGCAAGATCGGCGATATTTTCTCGCATCGCGGCATCAGCCATCTGCATAAAGGCGACAGCGACGCGGCCTTGTCCGGCCATCTTCTGCGCCTTGCGGATACGGCCGAGGCGGGCAGTCTGACCTTTGCAAATTTCGTCGAATTCGACAGCCTCTACGGCCATCGCCGCGATATCGCGGGCTACGGGCGCGCGCTCGAATGGTTCGACAGGGTTGCGGGAGCTTTCCTTGCGCGGATGCGACCGGGCGATCTCGCGATTTTCACTGCCGATCACGGCAACGACCCGAGCTGGAGCGGCACCGACCATACCCGCGAGCGCGTGCCGGTGCTGGGCTGGGGCTATGGCGCGATGCCGGTCGGACAAGTGGCTTTTGTCGATGTCGCGGCCTCGATTGCCGATCACCTTGGTCTCGCGCCGCAGGGCCCGGGACGTTCATTCCTGAAGGCTGCATGAAAAAGATCGAACTCCACCTCCATCTCGAAGGCGCGGCCCCGCCCGCTTTCATCCGCGGCCTCGCCAAGGAAAAGCGCGAGGATCTCTCGCGGCTTTTCGACGAGGGGGGCGGCTATGCCTATCACGGCTTTGCCGACTTCCTGCGCGTCTACGAGGGCGTGACGGGGATCCTTACGACCCCGCGCGACTATGCGCGCCTGCTCGAAGAAGTCCTGTTGGAGCGTGCCGAGGACGGCGTGATCTATAGCGAGCTTTTCGTTTCGCCCGATTTCTGCGGCGGCGGGGATCTGTCGGCTTGGCGCGATTATCTGGCCGCGATGGAGGAGGTCGCGCTGAAGCTGCGCGGGCAAGGCATCGACAGCCGAGCGATCGCGACCGTGATCCGCCATTACGGGGCCGAGCAAAGCCGCAAGGCCGCGATCTGCGCGGCAGAAACTTCGGGCGGCTGGTGCAGCGGGCTGGGCATGGCGGGCGACGAGAATGCCGGTGCCGCCAAGGACTTCGCATGGGCCTTTGATTGTGCGCGCGAGGCGGGCTTGGGCCTGACTGCACATGCCGGCGAATGGGGCGGGCCTGAGGGCATCCGCGACGTGCTGGCGCTCGGCGTGACGCGGATCGGCCACGGAGTGCGCGCGGTCGAGGATCCCGCCCTCATGCGCCACCTCGAAGAGCGCGCCATTACGCTTGAATGCTGCCCCGGCTCGAATATCGCGCTCGGCGTTTACCGCGACTGGCAATCCCATCCGGTGGCGCGTCTGCTTGACGCCGGTATCCGCGTTACGCTTTCGACCGATGATCCGCCATTTTTCCGCACGACGTTACGGCAGGAATATGAAAGACTGGCGGAAACCTTCGGATGGCACGAAGAGGACTTTCGCCGCCTCAACCTCTGGGCTATCGACGCGGCGTTCTGTGACAATGACACCAAGACCCGCCTGCAAAAGGAGCTCTCATGACCGAGCATTTGACCGTCGTGAACCACCCGCTGGTTCAGCACAAGCTGTCCATCATGCGCGACAAATCGACGTCGACCGCCGGTTTCCGCAGGCTGCTGCGCGAGATCAGCCTGCTGCTCGCCTATGAGGTGACGCGCGATCTCGATGTGACCACGACCACGATCGAAACCCCGCTCGGCCCGATGGAAGCGCCGACGCTCGAAGGCAAGAAGCTGGCGCTGATCTCGATCCTGCGCGCGGGCAACGGTCTGCTCGACGGCATTCTGGAGCTGATCCCCGCGGCCCGCGTCGGCTTCATCGGCCTTTACCGCGACCCCGAGACGCTCCAGCCGGTGCAATATTATTCGAAAGTGCCGAACCTTCTGGACGAGCGCATGACCATCGTCGTCGATCCGATGCTTGCGACGGGGAACTCCTCGGTTGCGGCCATCGATCTGCTCAAACAGGCCGGCGCGAAAAACCTGTGCTTCCTGTGCCTTCTGGCCGCACCCGAGGGCGTCAAGCGCATGCGCGAGGCCCATCCTGATGTCCGCATCGTCACCGCCTCGCTTGACGAGCGCCTCGACGAGCACGGCTATATCGTTCCGGGTCTGGGCGACGCGGGCGACCGGATGTTCGGCACGAAATAAGGCTGCGCGTTAACCTGCGCTTCATGCCTGTGGCCTAAGACAAAGCTGTCTCGCGGCAAAAGGGATGGGCGCATGGCTTGGCCGAAAGTCTTGATTTTTCTGGCGGCACTGCTGACAAGCGGTGCCGCTTACGCGTCGGGGCTCCCTCCGGCCGAACAGCCGCCTCCCGATTTCACCGCCCGCCAGTATATCGACAGCAAGGGCTGCGTCTTTCTGCGCGACGGTGCGGTCTGGGTTGCGAGACAGGCCCGCGACGGCACCATGCTTTGCGGCTATCCCCCGACATTCTCGGCCCGGCGCAGGGGGCCCGATCAGGGACCGGCGCTGTTTTCGGCGCAAACCGGCGCGGGCAGCCGCGCCCAACAGATCGAGCAGGTTCTGACCGAAGCGCTGATCACAAATCTCAAAGCCGGAGAACTCGCCAGCGATCCCAGACCGCTTGCGTCCCTGCCCGATATGGGGCCCGAGCCTGCCCAAAGCGGCCCGATCGAGGAGTTGCGGGCCGAAATGGCTGCCAAGCCCGCGATCTCGGCAAAAATGGGCGGCGGGTTGCGGCCCAATCAGGAGCTTTGCAATCTTCTGGGCTACAACGGTGCGCCTGACGGCAAGACCGGTCCGGCTGGGGGAAAAGGCGCTTTGGGCAGCGATCCTTCGGGCGGCTTTTGCGCCGATCTGCCGCGCAACGATCTGGCACGGCTGGCCTTCTCGCGGCCGGTTCCCCCGTCTCTGCGCCATTCGGGGGGCGAGGGTGCGGGGGATGGGCAGCAGGGGGATCGGCTCGGCGCGGATGCTGCGGGCAGCGTGACAAAGACCGCCGCGCTTGCCCCCGCCCGTCCGCCGGCGAAAGCGACCAAAGGCGGGGGGCGCAGCCAAGGCGTCAAGGAGGGTGGAACCGGCACGGCAGCTCCAGCCAAGGGGCAGAGAGCAGGCAGCGCTGCAGCTAGCGCGAGATCGGCACCCGTGACCACCGGGCCGGCGCGATCGCTGGGCGATCTCGTGCCGCCCGGTGCGCGGTATGTCCATATCGGGGCCTATGCCGATCCCGCCAATGCCCAACGCGCGATTGCACGCCTGACGGGCTCGGGCCTGCCGATCCTGAAATCGAGCGGCAAAGGAAAGGGAGAGGGGCTTCATCTCGTCATGGCGGGCCCGTTCAACAGCCGACAGGCTGTAGTCATGGCGCTCGACAAGCTGCGCAAGGCGGGATTTCGCGATGCTTTCGCGCGTTAGCGCCATGCGCGGAGCAACGGCGGGCCTCGACCTACTCGTCGCAGATCTGCTGGAGAGCGACCCATTCGCGGTCGTCGAGAATGGGCTGCGCGGGCAGGATGGTGCGGTAGGGGTCGGCCTCGATCAGACCCAGAACCGCTTCGCCCGTCGGGTCGAGGGCGCGGGCATAGGGCTCGCTCGCGACGCCCGCACGCTCGAAAAGGTCGAGCAGATGTTCTTCGTCCACGGGCAGTTGCGGCGCAGAAAGGAGCTTCTCGCCATATCCGTCGAGCGCCGCACGCGGCAGCGTGCCCGAGGTCATCAGCTGGAAGGTCGCCCGCGGTCCGGCGTAGCGCAAGGCGGCGAGCAAGGGGTCGGCATCTTCGCTCGCGGCTTCAGCCGCAAGAATATAGCCCGCCGCGACTTCGGGCGATTGCTGGCCCGCGATCAGATGGCTTCCGATCACCGTGATCGGACCCGGCAGGTTGATCGCGGCATCGAGTTCGGTCGGCAGAACCGCAATCTGGCGGCCCGGCCCCAGCAACCCCTCGGCAAAATGCTGCGCCGCCGGACCTGCGGCCGGACGTTTGCAGGGCGAGCCGGTGACAAGCGCGATCTCTGCCAGAACCATGCGCCCGATTTCGGCCCGCTGCGCCGGTGGCGCGACCTGGGCGGCATGGCGCACCAAAGCGGGCGGCAACCAGATGGAGCCCAGCACCGAGACCATGAAAGCACCGGCCAAAAGCACGGAATTGCGCAGCTTTCCCGCATTTGGGCGGCTCGCGGCAATCGCGCGATGGACACGGGAAATGGCCGAGATCATCAGATCGTCCTCGACCGTGAGCTCTTCATCCGCATCCATCCGCCCCGGCGAATAGCGCGCGGGCTGCATGTCGGGATTGATGCGGTGGACGGCGGGAAGCGACCAATGGGCCAGCGGCACATCGGAACGGGGATCGGTCAGAATCAGCGTCGCCTCGCCGAACGAGACGATGACATCGCGCGGCTTTGATTGCGGCGTCTCGCGCCATAGGCCGACCGCTTCAAGTCGCTGATACTGGTTGAGCGCTGTCATTTCTGCGCGGAAAATCCCTGTTGACACATTCGACCTTAGGCGCTGGATCGCGCCGGTCAACCTTGGTTCGGGACATGGACGCGAAGCAGGCGGATTGGCAATCCCCCAACTGCGGCCAAAGCCCCGGCGGATCAAGTATTCTCGCAAAATGCCGTGGATCGGGTGCATTTGCGGCGTCCGGCAGGCTTTGCCGAACGGAGGCCAGCGTGCTGTCCGCGTTCCGCGCGGGGCGGCTGTCCGCGTTCCGCGACAAGCCTCCCGCCAATCTCCGGCTCGTTCTCGTCAAGCTGCAGCAGGGGCGGGCGAAGGCGGCTGCCCCAAAGCGAATGGCCGGCCCCAAAGACCGGCCATTCGCATGTCACGTATCCGGAGATTTCATCCCCGTTGCCTCGCTTAACCCTGATCGGGGATCATCATGCCCTTTTCCTGCGCCAGAACCCGCATCCGGTCCTGAAGCTTTTCAAAGGCGCGCACCTCGATCTGGCGGATCCGCTCGCGCGAGACGCCGTAACGCTCCGAGAGATCCTCGAGCGTCATCGGATCATCGCGCAGGCGACGCTCCATCAGGATGTCCTTTTCGCGATCGTTGAGCGCATCCATCGAGGCGATCAACATGGCGCGGCGGGTCTCCAGCTCGTCGACTTCGGCGAAGTTGCCCGCCTGGTCGGCATTCTCGTCCTCGAGCCAATCTTGCCATTGCGCGGCGGATTCGCCCTCGCCCGAGCCGACGGTCGCGTTGAGCGAGGCGTCCGATCCGGCAAGGCGGCGGTTCATGTCGATGACTTCGCGCTCGGTGACGTTCAGGTCCTTGGCGATTTGCGCGACGTTTTCGGGACGAAGATCGCCTTCCTCCAGCGCGCCGAGTTTCGCCTTGGCCTTGCGCAGGTTGAAAAACAGCTTCTTCTGCGCCGAGGTCGTGCCCATTTTCACCAGCGACCACGAGCGCAGGATATATTCCTGGATCGAGGCGCGGATCCACCACATCGCATAGGTCGCGAGGCGGAAGCCCTTTTCGGGGTCGAAGCGTTTGACCGCCTGCATCAGGCCGACGTTGGCCTCCGAGATGACCTCGGCCTGCGGCAGGCCGTAACCGCGATAACCCATCGCGATTTTGGCCGCCAGACGCAGGTGGCTGGTGACGAGTCTCTGCGCGGCCTCGGGGTCCTCGTGGTCGACCCAGGCCTTTGCGAGCATATATTCTTCTTCCGGCTCAAGCAGCGGGAACTTGCGGATTTCCTGCAAGTAGCGGTTGAGACCCTGTTCGGGGCTGGGAGCCGGAAGTGACGTGTAATTGGCCATTCAAAATTCCCTGATCCCGCGTCATCGCGGTTTGCCTAAGTAACGCGCATCGGGCCTGCGGAGTTCCGGTCTGTCGCTTTCGTGACCCCCGTCCTCAGCCGCGCATGATGTCGAGCAATTGTGCCATATCTTCAGGCAGTTCGCTCTCGAAGGACAGTAACTCTCCGGTGACCGGATGGAGGAAGCCCAGATGGGCGGCATGGAGCGCCTGCCGCGGGAAGGCCGCAACCGCCGCGACCGCCTCGGGGGCGAAGGCCTTGGGCGAGAGTTTGCGGTTGCCGCCATAGGTCGGATCGCCGATCAGCCCCAGTCCGGCATAGGTCATATGGACGCGGATCTGGTGCGTCCGGCCGGTTTCCAGACGACATTCGACCAGCATCGCACCGGCGGGATTGCCGAAGCTTTCGATCAGCCGTGCGCGGGTGACCGCATGGCGGCCATGCACGAAGCTGACCGCCTGACGCTGGCGGTCGGTCGGATGGCGGCCGAGCAGCGAGGTGATTTTCAGTACGCCGCCCGGTTCGAAATTCGTGCCTTTGAGCCCCGAGATGCGCGGATCGGCGCGGTCGAGCACGCCGTAAGCCAGCGCGAGATAACGGCGTGAAGCGCTGTGGTCCTCGAATTGCTTGGCAAGGCCGTGATGGGCGCGGTCGGTTTTCGCGACGACCAAAAGCCCGGAGGTTTCCTTGTCGATGCGGTGGACGATGCCGGGCCGTGCGGCGCCGCCGATCCCCGAAAGGCTGCCCGCACAATGGGCCAGAAGCGCATTGACCAGCGTCCCCGAGGGGCTGCCCGGGGCGGGATGGACCACCATGCCCGCAGGCTTGTCGATCACGATCAGCTCGTCGTCCTCGTAGACGATGTCGAGCGCGATCGACTCGGGCTGGGCGTCGATCGGGGCGGGCTCGCCCATCGTGATCACATAATCGCCGGCCAAAGCCTTGGCCTTGCCGTCTCCGATCACGCCTTCCGGTCCGCTGACCGCGCCTTCGGCGATCAGTTTGGCGAGGCGCGAGCGCGAAAGCGCGGCTTCCTCTGGCGCGGCGGCGGCAAGCGCCTTATCAAGCCTATCGGTCGTGCCGTCGGGCAGGGTGATGATGAGGTCGGGCATGTCTGGAAAATTCGCGAATGAGAACGGGGCAGAGGGCGATGTGCCGATGGTGCGCTATTTGCGCGCGCTCGTCACGGGTTTGGCGGTGGTCATGGGGCTCGGCATTCTGGCAATCGTCGCGATCTTGTGGTTGAGGCTGGGCGCCGCGCCGCTGCCGACGCTTCCCGATACGATCACATTGCCCCAAGGCGCAACCGCCGAAGCGGTGACTTTCGCCCGCAACTGGATCGTTGTGGTGACACAAAACGGCGAGATCCTGCTTTACGACCAAGCCGGCACATTGCGCGACCAGCTTTCGCCCTGATTGCTGCGCACGACGCCATAACGCGGCCCCGCATGCCGGGGCCGCAAAGGATTGCGGCGGGCAAAGCGCCTCAGGCGCCGGTTTTGCCCTCGAGCGCATCGAGACGCGCGCGCAATTCGGCGTTTTCGGTCCGTGCCTTGATCGCCATTTCGCGAACCGCTTCGAATTCGTCGCGGGTGACAAAGTCGCGGTCGGCAAGCCAGCGGTCGATCCAGCCGTTGAATGCGGTCTGGGCCTCGTCTTTCGCGCCCTGAGCCACGCCCACGGCATTGGTCATCAACTTGCTGAGATCGTCGAAAATACGGTTGGGTGCAGACATGGGTGGCCTTTCGGATCTGGGTCTAGTTCTATATGGCCCTCTCGGGGGGCGGGTTCAATGTCCCTCGGTTGGTCGCGTGGCCTGTCCGCGCAACATGCCCCGACACCGCACCAGACAGCCGCAGGCGAGACGAGGACCCCATGATCCCCTTTCCCAATATCGCGCCCGAGATTTTCACCATCCATCTCTTCGGTCAGGATTTCTCGTTGCGCTGGTATGCCTTGGCCTATCTGGTCGGGTTGCTGGCCGGCTGGTGGATCATCGTCCAGCTGATGAAGCGCCCCGCGCTTTGGGGCGGCAGCGCGCCGATGGCGCCGGGCAAGGTCGAGGAGCTTCTGACCTGGGTGATCGTCGGCGTGATCCTTGGCGGGCGACTGGGCTTCGTGCTCTTTTACGATCTCGGTTTCTACCTCGCCAATCCTGCCCAGATCATCCGCGTCGATCAGGGCGGCATGTCCTTTCACGGCGGTTTTCTGGGCGTCGTGCTGGCGTCCTGGGTGTTTTGCCGCAAGAACGGCATCCCCGCGCTGCGGCTGGCGGATGCTTTGGCGGTGGCGACGCCGGTGGGGCTGGGCCTCGGGCGGGTCGCGAATTTCATCAATGCCGAGCTGTGGGGCCGTCCGACCGATCTGCCTTGGGGCGTGATCTTTCCGGGCGAGGCCGCGCAGAACTGCCCCGGTGTCGAAGGGCTTTGCGCACGCCATCCGAGCCAGCTTTACGAGGCGGGGCTGGAGGGCATCCTGCTCGGCTTGATCTTGCTGGTGCTGGTGCGCTCGGGCGGCCTTAAACGGCCGGGCCTCGCCTTGGGGATCTTTGTCGCGGGCTACGGCATCAGCCGGTTCATCGTCGAATTCTTCCGTCAGGCCGATGCGCGCTTCATCACGCCGGACAATCCATTGGGCCATGTTCTGGGCGGTCCCGTCTGGGGGATCACCCGCGGACAGGAGCTGTCTTTGCCGATGATCCTGATCGGTCTGGGCTTCGTGATCTACGCCCTGCGCCGTCCGCCCGTGAGCGGCTGAGGGCCGCGCCCGATGACCGGCGAGGCACCCCGTACGAGCACGCCGCTTGCGCGGCTGATCGCGGCGCAGATCCGCGCCTCCGGGCCGCTGCGGCTTGACGAATACATGCAGCTTTGCCTGCTTCATCCCGAATACGGCTATTACGCGACGCGCGACCCATTCGGCGCGGCGGGGGATTTCACGACCGCGCCCGAGATCAGCCAGATGTTCGGCGAGATGATCGGGCTGGCGCTGGCACAGGCCTGGCTTGATCAAGGCAGCCCCGCGCCCTTCACTCTGGCCGAGATCGGGCCGGGGCGCGGCACCCTGATGGCCGATATCCTGCGCACGATCAAAATCGTGCCCGGCATGGCGGCGGCGGCAGAGGTCGTGCTGATCGAGGCCTCGCCCCATCTGCGCGAGGTCCAGCGTGCGAAGCTGGGCGCGATCCGCCATCTCGAGCACGTCGACCAATTGCCCGAACAGCCGCTGTTTCTGGTCGCGAACGAGTTTTTCGACGCTTTGCCCATTCGCCAGTTCCAGCGCACGACCGAGGGCTGGGCCGAGCGCATCATCGCGCTGGACGGGGCAGGGCGGCTCGCGATGGGACTTGGCGCGCCGCAGGCGGGCGAACCCGCGCCTTTGGGCGAGATCCGCGAGATCTGCCCCGCCGCCCCCGCGATTGCGGCAGGGATCGGCGCGCGTATCGCCGCGCATGGCGGCGCGGCAATCCTGATCGATTACGGCAACTGGCGCGGGCGGGGAGACAGCTTTCAGGCACTCCGCCGCCACCAGCCCGACGACCCGCTGGCCCATCCCGGCGAGGCTGATCTGACCGCCCATGTCGACTTCGCCCCCTTGGCCCATGCGGCGCAAGCGGCGGGCGCGCGGGTCTCGCGGATGCGGGGGCAGGGGGAATGGCTGCTCGATCTGGGCATTGCGGCGCGCGCGGCGCGGCTCGAGGCCGGAGGCGACCAAGGGGCCGGAGCCGCGCTTTCCCGCTTGACCGCAGAGGCGCAAATGGGACACCTCTTCAAAGTACTGGCGCTTTGGGCGCCTCAGACGCCTCCGCCTCCGGGCTTCCAACCGTGGGACCAAGATGCAAACGACCCTTGAAATCCTGACTGCCGACCTTCTCAAGCCTGTGCGGCACGGCTTTTTCACACGTAAGGGCGGGGCCAGCTCGGGTCTGTTTCAGGGGCTCAATGTCGGCCGCGGCTCCAGCGATCAGGCCGAGATCGTGGCGATCAACCGCGCGCGCGTGGCCGAGGCGATGGGCGTGGGCATCGAACGTCTGGCGACCGTCCGTCAGGTCCATTCCGCCGATGTCGCGACCATCACCAGCCTTGACGATCTGGTCGGCCTCGACCAGCGCAGCGCCGATGCGATGGTGACCAATCTGCCGGGCGTCGTACTGGGCGTTCTGACCGCCGACTGCCTGCCGATCCTCTTTGCCGACGAGAAAGCGGGCGTCGTCGGCGCCGCCCATGCCGGCTGGAAGGGCGCGCTTGGCGGCGTGATCGAGGCGACCGTCGCGGCGATGGAGGATCTGGGCGCGCGCCATATCCGCGCCGTCATCGGCCCTTCGATCAGCCAGGCCGCCTATGAGGTCGGCGAGGATTTCATGGACAACTTTCTGGCCGAGGACCCCGATTACAGCCGCTTCTTCATCGGAGGGCCGAACGGTCGCCCGATGTTCGATCTGACGGGCTTCGGCCTGATGCGTCTGCGCGACGCGGGCGTCAGCGCGGCATGGACACGCCATTGTACCTATTCCGACCCCGAGCGTTTCTACTCCTACCGCCGCTCGACCCATGAACATGCGGCCGATTACGGGCGGCTGATCTCGGCGATCACGCTTTAGGCGCGCGCCGTAGCGCCCCGAATGAAAAAGCCCGCGACCTGTGGAAGGCGCGGGCGTTTTTTATGTCGCGGCAGTGCCTCAGGCGAGCTGGCGGCTTTCCACAACCTCGAAGGGAATCGCCGGCTCGTCCTTGGCGCAGCGGATCACGAGGCTGGTCTTCACGCTGGCGACATTCTCGGCCGAGGTCAGTTCTTCGGTCAGGAAGCGCTGGAAGCTCGGCAGATCGGGCGAGACGCATTTCAGGATGAAGTCGATCTCGCCGTTGAGCATGTGGCATTCGCGGACCAGCGGCCAGCTGCGCGCCTGTGCCTCGAAGGCGGAAAGGTCCTTTTCGGACTGGCTGTGCAGGCGCACCATGGCGAAAACCTGCACCTCGAATCCCAGCTCGCGGGGGTCGATGTCGGCGTGATAGCCGCGGATGTAGCCGGTCTCTTCGAGGGCGCGCACGCGGCGCAGGCAGGGCGGGGCGGAGATACCGACGCGGCGCGCCAGTTCGACGTTCGTCATTCTTCCGTCTGCCTGTAGCTCTGCGAGGATCTTGCGGTCGATATCGTCAAGTCTGGCAGCGCTCATGTATTCCCTCTTGCCCGATTAGGCTAAATTTCTTGTCGGAAGCTACCTTGTGGGCGCGCAATGCGCAACATTCTTTCTGGCCATGCGCTGCGTCATCTTGACGGCACAAGGCAGAAGAAGCCCTTGGGATAGCGATGTGTTCTGCGGATCAGGCCACGGATTGCAACCGGCTCCGGCGATGGTTACCTAATCCCCTGACCAAGGAATTCAAGCGAAAGGCATTGCGCCATGTCCGATAACGTCCTGCCCGCCCATACCCGTCTGCTGATCATCGGCTCGGGTCCTGCGGGATATACGGCCGCCGTCTATGCTGCAAGGGCCATGCTGGAGCCGGTGCTCATCCAGGGCATGCAGCCCGGCGGTCAGCTGACCATCACCACAGAAGTCGAAAACTGGCCCGGCCATACCGAGATCCAGGGCCCCGATCTCATGGTCAATATGGAAGCCCATGCCCGCGCGATGGGCACGCGCATCCATATGGATACCGTGACGCGGCTCGATCTGCAGGTCCGCCCCTTTGTCGCCCATCTCGACAGCGGCGCGACGGTCACGGCCGATGCCGTTATTCTGGCGACCGGCGCGCAGGCGCGTTGGCTGGGTCTGCCGAGCGAAGAGCAGTTCAAGGGCTTCGGCGTTTCCGCCTGTGCGACCTGTGACGGCTTCTTCTACCGCAACAAGCCGGTTGCGGTGATCGGTGGCGGCAATACCGCCGTCGAAGAGGCGCTCTATCTGACGAATTTCGCCAGCAAGGTGACGCTGGTCCACCGCCGTGACAGCCTGCGCTGCGAGAAGATCCTCGAGGACCGTCTGCTGCGCAATCCCAAGGTCGAGGTGCTGTGGGACCACGAGATTGTCGAGGTCGAGGGCACGACCGCGCCGCTGGGCGTTACCGGCCTCAACCTTCGCAACACCAAGACCGGCGAGACCACCGATCTGGCGCTGGACGGCGTGTTCATCGCGATCGGCCATGCGCCGGCAAGCGAGCTGGTGGCCGATCAGCTCGAGCTCCATAACGGCGGCTATGTGAAGGTCGAGCCGGGTTCGACCCGCACCTCGATCCCCGGCGTTTTTGCGGCGGGCGATCTGACCGACCATATCTACCGCCAAGCCGTGACCAGCGCCGGCATGGGCTGCATGGCCGCGCTCGACGCCGAGAAATTCCTTGCCGAGCATCAGCCCGTCCAGAACGGAACCGTAACCGGGGCCGCGGCAGAGCTTGCTCCGAGCCTGTGATCTTGCGCGTTTGAACGCGCCGGACCGCGCCGGCCCCCTGTGGGGCTGGGCAGAAGACCGCTAAAGGGGGGCGCGCCATTGTTGAATGGCGCGCCCCTTCCCGTTAAGGCTGGCGAAAGCCGCATCAGGAGCCGCCATGTCCGAGCCCGCCACCCCG
This sequence comes from Paracoccus cavernae, assembly GCF_042430175.1. Classification (NCBI taxonomy): domain Bacteria; kingdom Pseudomonadati; phylum Pseudomonadota; class Alphaproteobacteria; order Rhodobacterales; family Paracoccaceae; genus Paracoccus; species Paracoccus cavernae. The sequence continues at coordinate 277,389 of NZ_JBHMDZ010000049.1, forward strand.
ACCGCCCCGACCGCAGCCGTCCCGAACGGACCCTCCTCTGCCGATCCGGTGCTGGTGATCTGCATCAAATGGGGCACGCTTTACGGCGCGGACGATGTGAACCGCCTGGCGGCGGGCGTGCGGCGCCATCTGGCGCGGCCACACCGTTTCATCTGCTTTACCGACGACGCCCTCGGCCTGGATGCGGGGATCGAGGCGATGGCTCTGCCCGAACTGGGCCTGCCCAAGGGGCATAAGGATACGCGCTGGCAGAAGCTCGCGCTGTTTCGCAAGGATCTGTTCGGGCTCAAGGGGACGGGGCTGTTTCTCGATCTCGATCTGGTCATCGTCGATGATCTCGAGCCGTTTTTCGCGCTGCCGGGCGAATTTTTCATCATCCGCGACGACGATCTTTTCCGGCCGAAACCCCTGCGCAAGATCAATCCGGCGCGCGACCGTTTCTTGCATAGCGTCGGCAATTCCTCGGTCTTTCGCTATGAGGTCGGGGCGCATTCCTACATCCTCGACGCCTATCTCGCCGATCCGGCGGCCGCGACGGCAGGATACGAGATCAGCCAGCAGTTCCAAAGCGCCCAGCTCGCCAAACACGGCAATCTGCATTACTGGCCGCGCGGGTGGTGTGTCAGCTTCAAAAACGACTGTGTGCCGCGCAATTTCCTGAGCTATTTCAAGGATCCCTCTTTGCCCGAGGGCGCGAAGATCGTGCTGTTCGCGGGCAATCCGAAAATGTCCGAGGTCTTTTCGGGGCAGGGCAACAAATGGTACCGCCGGATCGGCAAGATCGATTGGCTGCGCAAGGCGTGGCAGGGATGATCGGCGATGTTCTGCGGCGCTGGAAACATGCGCGCCGTATCGCGCAGGCCAAGGCCGAAATCCTCGCGCGGCCGGTAGCAGCGGGCGCGGCCCACGGCCTGCCTGCACGGCTGGTCGTCAGCCTGACCAGCTATCCCGCGCGATTTGCGTCGCTCCATCTCACCTTGCGCTCGCTTTTGGCGCAAAGCCTGCAGCCCGACGAGGTGGTTTTGTGGCTCGATGCAGGTGACGAGGCCAAGCTTCCGGCAGAGGTGCGCGCGCTGTCGGGGTTGCGGATTGCGGTTTGTCCCGATTGGCGCTCCTACAAAAAGATCGTGCCGGTTCTGCTCGAAGATCCTTCGGCCTATGTCGTGACGGCGGATGACGATGTCTATTACGCCCGCGACTGGCTGGAGCAGCTGGTGCGTCACGCGGATGCGGGAGTGGTCGGCCATCGCGCGCACATGATCACACTGGATCCGGCGGGCCTGCCTTTGTCCTACGAGGATTGGAGCCGCAATATCGCCTCGCCCGAAACCGCACCGCTGATCTTTCCCACCGGCGTCGGCGGGGTGCTTTACGCGCCGGGCGTGTTTCACGAAGACGTCGCCAAGCCCGAGATTTTCACGCGCCTTGCCCCCGCGGCCGATGATGTCTGGCTTTACTGGATGCACCGGCTTGCGGGCAGCCGTCCGGCCAAGATCGGCGGGCGGTTCCGCATTACCGAATGGCCGGGCACGCAGGAGCAGAACCTGCGCTCGGGCAATCTTGCGGGGGGAAGCGGCGGGGCTGCGGGCGGCGAAAGCGGCAACGACCGAGCCATTCGCGCGATGATCGAGGCTTACGGGTTTCCGAAGTAGCTTTTCCGGACGCGGCCTTTCCCGAGCAGTCGCGCCCAAAAGCAAACGGGCCGGCATGAAGCCGGCCCGTTTGACGTTGTTCCGCTCTCCGCGCCTTAGTGGACGCTGACGGGGCTCATCTCGTTCTGGACGGCCAGCATGAAGGCCAGCCCGCGATCCTTGACGAGGGCAATGCGCTCGCCCGATGCGTCATGGAGCGCGTAAAGCGCCTCGAGACCTTCGGCCTGTTCCTGCACATCCTGCGGCAGGCTCTCGATGGCGACGCGACGGACGTAAACGGTGTTGTCGGTTTCTTGACCGAATTCGTATTTGGTATTCACTGCGATCCCCTTTCTTTGCGGCTGATCGGGATGGTTTGGACGATGCTGTCCGGGACAGAGCGACGCAGATCGATATTGAGCAGACCGTTTTCCAGCCCCGCCGCGACCACCTCGACCCCGTCCGCCAGCACGAAGCTGCGCTGGAAGGCGCGCGCGGCAATTCCGCGGTGGAGAAAGACGCGCTCGCTGTCGATCTCGGCCTGTTTGCCGCGAATCACCAGCTGGCGTTCCTCCAGCGTGACCGTGAGATCCTCGTCCGAGAAACCCGCGACCGCGAGGGTGATGCGGAAGCCGTGCGCGCCGATATGTTCGATATTATAGGGCGGATAACCCTCGGCGCCTTTGGCAGCCCGCTCGGCCAGGCGTTCCAACTGGTCGAAGCCCAGAAGGAAGGGATGCGTGGCCAGACTGATCTTCGTCATTTGCTCTAGTCCTTTGTCGTAAAGCGACCGTCGTCCGGATCCCATGATTGGCAATCCGACCTTGCAAATATGAGGATGCAACGCGCCGGTAACAAGATGCAGTTGGGCAGTTACACCGCCTTTCGCGCGGGCTATAAGCAAGGCAATCCAGCGTGAGGCCAGAAGATGACGTCCCAGCACGAAATGTCTCCGAATGAAATCGCCCTTGCGCGGCTCGAAGTGCTCCGGCGCGAGCATCGCGATCTCGACGAGGCCATTCAGGCGCTCGGGACCCAGAGCCTGACCTCCTCGTTGACGCTGCAGCGCCTCAAGAAGCAGAAACTGGCGCTCAAGGACCGGATTTCGCGCATTCAGGACGATCTGACCCCCGATATCATCGCCTGAACCGCCGCCCGCGATTGCGCGGATTGCGCGCCCGCGCTAAGGCCCATGCGACAGCGGGCGCGCGCAAGCCGTGGCCGGCAGCAACGAAGGGGCTATTTTATGGACACACCCGTCGGGATCATCATGGGCAGCCAGTCGGACTGGCCCACCATGCGCGAGGCAGCAACCATTCTTGACGAGCTGGGCATCGCCTACGAGACCAAGATCGTCAGCGCCCACCGCACGCCGGACCGGCTGTGGGATTACGGCAAAACGGCCGTTGCGCGCGGGTTGAAGGTGATCATCGCGGGGGCAGGGGGCGCGGCCCATCTGCCGGGGATGATGGCCTCCAAGACGCGGGTGCCGGTGATCGGGGTTCCGGTCCAGACCAAGGCGCTTTCGGGCGTCGATTCGCTTTATTCGATCCTTCAGATGCCCAAAGGCTTTCCGGTCGCGACGATGGCGATCGGTGCGGCGGGTGCGGCCAATGCCGGCCTGATGGCCGCGGGTATTCTGGCGATTAACGACCCCGAACTGGCCGCGCGTCTCGATGCGTGGCGCGAGGCTTTGTCGGCCTCCATCCCCGAGGAGCCCTCCGATGACTGATGCAACCAAACCCGCCGCGCTGCCTGCCGGCGCGACCATCGGCATTCTGGGCGGCGGCCAGTTGGGCCGGATGCTTTCGGTCGCGGCCAGCCGTCTCGGCTTTCGCAGCCATATCTATGAACCGGGCGCGGCCCCTGCCGGTGATGTCGCCCATCAGGTGACCAATGCCCCCTACGAGGACGAGGCCGCCTTGCGTGCCTTCGCCGCCTCGGTTGATGTCGTGACCTACGAGTTCGAGAATGTGCCGACCTCGGCGCTTGATCTGCTCGAAAGCCTGCGCCCGATCCATCCGAACCGCCGCGCGCTTGCGGTCTCGCAGGACCGCATCACCGAAAAGGACTTCCTGAGCGGGATCGGACTGACCACCGCGCCCTATGTCGCGGTCGATGATGCTTCGGGGCTGGCGGATGCGGTTGCTGCCGTCGGCGTGCCCTCGATCCTCAAGACCCGCCGGATGGGCTATGACGGCAAGGGCCAGATCCGCATCAACGACGCGGGGCAAAGCGATTGGACCGATGCGCCTTCGGTGCTCGAAGGTTTCGTCGATTTCTCGGCCGAGATCAGCGTGATCGTGGCGCGCGGGCAGGATGGTCAGGTCTCGGCCTTCGATCCGGGCCTCAATGTCCACCGCGAGGGGATCTTGCGCACCACCACCGTTCCGAGCGGCCAGCCTTCCTCGGTGCTGACCGATGCCGTGCTGATCGCCGCGCGGATCGTCAATGCGCTCGATTATGTCGGCGTGATGGGGGTCGAGCTGTTCGTCACGCCCAAAGGGCTCGTGGTGAACGAGATCGCGCCACGCGTCCACAACTCGGGCCATTGGACGCAGGCGGGTTGTGCGGTCGACCAGTTCGAGCAGCATATCCGCGCGGTTGCGGGCCTGCCCTTGGGTGACGGCGGGCGCTATGCCGATGTCGAGATGACCAACCTCATCGGAGACGATATCGACCGCGTGCCCGCACTTCTGGCGCAGCCCAAGACCCAGATCCATCTTTACGGCAAGGGCGCACCGCGTCCGGGCCGCAAGATGGGCCATGTGAACAAGGTCCTGTAAGGACCGCGCCGTTCAGGCGTTGAACACCTCGCGCAGCCGCCCGAATTCCGCGCGGCTGCCCGGAAGCCCCAGCCGCAGCCAGCGCGGATTATAGGGGAAGATGCGGCTCCAGATTGCGTGGCGGGCAAGACGCTCCTGCAGGGCGGCGGCATCGGCCGTCTCGTAAAGGCGGAACAGATGGGTGCCGCCGACCAGCGTGCAATCTTGCGCCATCATGATCTGGTCGAGATGGACCGCCGCCTCGGCCAGCCAGACCACCGCGTCGCGGGCCCAGTCGCGATCCGCCAGCGCCGCCGCTCCGATCTCAAGCGCGGGCCCGCTGACCGACCACGGACCCGCATGCTCGGCAATCCGGCGATGCAGCGCCGTTTGGGTCACCGCAAAGCCCAGACGCAGCCCCGCCAGCCCCCAGAACTTTCCGAAAGAGCGCAGGACGGTGACGTTCTCGGGCAGGCTCGGGATGATCGACAGTTCGGGGCGGGGGTCGGCAAAGCTCTCGTCGACGATCAGATGGCCGACCTCTCGGGCGAGTGCCGCGATTTCGGCGGGCTGCCAGCTGCGCCCGTCGGGATTGTTGGGGTTCACGACCACCGCCAGATCGGCACCGTGGAGCGCCGCGATCGTCGCAGCCTCGGCGACCTCCCAGCCCGAGGCGCGCAGGCTGGCCGCATGTTCGTTGTAGCTGGGCGAAATCACCGCCGCGCGTCCCGCACGCCCCTCGGGCACCAGAAGGCGTGGCAGGATCTGGATCGCGGCCGAGGCCCCCGCCATCGGCGCGACCTGTTCGGGCGCGCAGCCGAAAGCCAGCGCCGCGACCTCTTGCAAGCGGACATATGACGCGCCCGTCGGCAGGGCGGTCAGCGCATGTTCCGAGATCGTTCCGACCGGCCAGGGCCTGCGGTTGATTCCCGTCGAAAGGTCGATCCAGTCGTCGCGACCGAATCTTCGGGCCGCTTTGTCGATGTCTCCGCCGTGGTCGCGCATGTTCTGCCCCTTTTTCCCCAAAGTCTTGAACAGAGGACCGGGGAAAACTTCAAGCCAACTGTGCACTCCCTGTGGATGGTTTGCACAAAGCTGTGGATGACGCCTGCAGCTATCTGCCTGTCGCCGAAAATTCGCTTTACAGTCCTGAGCTTCAAGAACACGATATATGGTAGTACATCCGGGGAATTGCGCCGGGTGTAGTTACGGCTACCAGTGGTAGGGGGATCATCGCCTGCCATCGACAGCAAAAGGGGCAGGTATGGCGCAGCTAGAGCACTACATTCACAGCGATGAGATCCACCCGATCGACATTGTGGAATCGGTTGCGGCCCATCACGACTGGGACTTCGACCGGCTTGCCGACGACCAGATCGCCATGCAGGTCGAGGGGCAGTGGCGCAGCTATTCGCTGACGCTGCAATGGTCGCCTCGCGAAGAGGTTCTGCGCCTCATCTGCACCTTCGACATGGACCCGCCCTCGCGCCGTCTGCCCGCGCTCTACGAGCTTTTGAACCTCGCCAATGATCAGGTCTGGGAGGGCGGCTTCGTCTTCTGGCCCGAGCAAAGGCTGATGGTCTGGCGCTACGGCCTTGTTCTTTGCGGCGAATCTCTGGCGGCTCCCGAGCAGATCGACCGCATGATCGGCAGCGCGATCAGCAATGCGGAACGCTATTATCCCGCTTTCCAGATGACCTGCTGGGGCGATGCCGCGCCGGTCTCGGCGCTGGACATGGCGATGGCCGAGGCCTACGGACGGGCCTGAGTGGGAGCTTAGGGAAGAGAGTCATGGAACTTGCAGGATTGAACGGCCGCGGCCTCGTGCTGGTGGGTTGCGGCAATATGGGGGGCGCGCTGCTTGACGGCTGGCTCGAAGGCGGTCTGGCGCCGGCATCGGTCGGCGTGATCGACCCCAAGCCGCGCGCCGATCTGGCGGAGCGCGGCATTGCCGTGAACGACGGCCTGCCCGAAGATCCCGCGGTTATGGTCATCGCGGTCAAGCCGCAGATGATGGCCGAAGTGCTGCCGAGCCTTCAGGCGCGTGCGGGCAAGGATACGCTGGTGCTGACGGTCGCCGCCGGCACCAATATCCCGACCTATGAGGCCGCCTTCCCCAATTCTCCCGTCGTGCGCGCCATGCCCAATACGCCCGCCGCGATCCGTCAGGGGATTTCGGCGATTGTCGGCAACGGCAAGGCGGGTGATGCTCAAATGGCTCTGGCCGAGATGCTGATGGGCGTCGTCGGCCCCGTCGTGCGTCTGGAAGGCGAGAGCCAGATGGATGCGGTCACCGGCCTGTCCGGCTCGGGGCCGGGCTATGTCTTCTACCTGATCGAGGCGATGACCGAGGCCGGTGTGGCCGAAGGTCTGCCGCGCGAAATGGCGCAGAAGCTTGCCACCGCCACGGTGGCGGGTGCGGGCGCGCTTGCCATGGCCAGCGCCGAGCAGCCCTCGGTTCTGCGTGATCGTGTGACCTCGCCCAACGGCACCACGGCGGCCGGCCTCTCGCAGCTGATGAACCCCGAGGACGGGCTCGAGCCCCTGATGCGCCGCACGGTAGCAGCGGCTGCGGCGCGGGGTCGGGAACTCGGGAAGTGAGCGAGGTGCCCGCGCAGCTCGCCCCGCAGATCACCTTCGACGACTTTTTGGCGGTCGATATCCGCGTCGGCCGGATCGCCCGTGCCGAACCCTATCCCGAGGCGCGTCGTCCCGCGATCAAGCTCTGGATCGATTTCGGGCCAGAGATCGGCGAGAAGCGCTCTTCGGCGCAGATCACGCATCACTATGACCCCGACGGTCTTGTGGGCAAACAAGTGCTTGCGGTGCTGAACTTTCCGCCGCGCCAGATCGGCAAATTCGTCTCGGAAGTGCTGGTTTTGGGTCTGCCCGACGCATCGGGCGAGGTCGTCTTGCTGACGCCCGACAAAGACGTCCCGATTGGGGGGAGGATTTACTGATGAAACTACTGGTCACACGCCGCATGACGGCTTCGGCAGAGCGTTCGCTCGCCGCCCGTTTCGATGCCGATTTCGAAGATGTTCTGGAGGGTCTGAGCGAAGAGCAGGCGGCCCGCGCGCTGCAGGATTACGACCTGATCCTGCCGACGCTTGGCGACCGCTTCACCGCTGCGGCTTTCGCGGCGGCCAAACCGCTTCGCTGCAAGCTCATCGCCAATTTCGGCGCGGGCTACAACCATATCGACAGCGCGGCCGCGGCGGCCCATGGCGTGCCGGTGACGAATACGCCCGGTGTCGTGACCGATGCCACCGCCGATATCGCGATGACGCTGATCCTCATGGCGGCACGTCGTGCCGGAGAGGGCGAGCGGCTGGTGCGTTCCGGCGGCTGGACCGGCTGGCAGCCGACCCAGCTTTTGGGCACGCAGGTCAGCGGCAAGACCGTCGGCATCATCGGCATGGGCCGCATCGGCAAGGCGATCGCGCAGCGCTGCCACTATGGTTTCGGCATGCGCGTGGTCTTCTTCAACCGCTCGCCGGTAACCGCGACTGATTTCCCCGCCGAGCAGATCCCGAACCTGCACGACATGCTGGCCGAGGCCGATTTCGCCGTTGTCGCCGTTCCGGGCGGGGCGGGGACGCGCCACCTGATCGGCGCGGCCGAGCTGGACCGGCTGGGGCCGTCATCGCATCTGATCAATATCGCCCGCGGCGATGTCGTCGAGGAGGCCGCCTTGATCACGGCGCTTGCGGCCGGCAAAATCGCGGGGGCGGGGCTTGATGTCTACGAGCGCGAGCCTTTGGTTCCCGATGCGCTCAAGGCTTTCGAGAATGTGACGCTTTTGCCGCATCTGGGTACCGCGACCGAAGAGGTCCGCACCGCCATGGCGATGCGTGCCATGGCCAATCTCGTGGCTTTCGTCGATGGCCAGCCGCTGCCCGACCGCGTCAACTGACAGGGGTTTTCGGGCGCTGATTCTCGGGCGCGCGGGCCGGATCCGGCTTTCGGCATGCAGGGCACCCTTCGGGGTGCCTTCACTTTTGCGCACGTTTTCGCGCATGGCCACAATCCCGCGTGAGCGCCCCTTCACAAGAGGGGCTGCGTCGGAAAGTCGCGGATATCCCGTTATTTCCCCGCAATCCTGAATGCGTTTTCGTGTTTGCACATGGGGCTTTTGCCCGAGGGAGAAATGGAGACAAGCAGTTTTCCCCTCCCGATAGGGTCCGGAAATGGCGGTGTTTTGCTCATCAAGTCTAAATAGCTTTGAGAAAACGAAAATCTGGTTTAGATTTCAGATAAGACCCAAAGGAAAAGGGATACGCTTTTGGCGTATCCCCACAACGTTATACTCATTACGCAGGTATTAACTCTTTATACGTCCGGAAGGTTCCGGGCGTATAAGCTTATTTTGTACGTTCACGAAAAGGTTATGACGTTGCGTCACATTTGCATCACCCTTGTGGTGCAATGTCACTCGGCAGCGATGGCGTTGAAACCCTCGGTGTTCCAGGCGGCCTTGAAACGCTCGCGCGCGAGGCCCGTAAGATGGGCGAGGCGGCCGGCGCAGATCGTGGCCTCCACCCGCCGCGTTGCCGCATTGACCACGGCCAGATCGGCGCGTCGCCCGTAATCGAGCGTGCCGCGATCGGCCAGACCCATGATTTCGGCGGGGGTGGCGGAGACCAGCGGCCAGACGCGGGGCAGATCGGCAAAATCACGACCTGCCAGCGCCAGGGCGCGCGCCGCGAGCGCAGGCCAGTTCCCGTCGGACACCAGAGCATTTCCCAGCCGCGCTTGCAAAAGATCGTCGCCCAACCCGTGCTGGCCCGCGCCGATCAGCACGGGATTGCCCATCGCGCGCGAGGCTGCGGCGGCGGAATGGGCGGCGGGACGGGTGGCAAGGCGTGCGCCGATCATCGAATAGCTTTCGCGGATGTCGCCGCCGCTGTCGTCGAGGCTGCCGTAATGCGCGCCGACCGCATCCAGCGCCTCGGCGATCCGGCACAGGTGGCGGGGAACCTCATGCGCGCGGGTCTGTGCCGCGCAGAGGGCGCTGCGCAACCGCGCGGCGTCAAGGCCGAGCGTCGCGGCCTCGGCGGCGAAGGCCACGGGATCGTTGGCCTCGAGCCGGTCGAGCCGGTCGCGGGTATTCTCGAAATACAAAAGCTGCGGCCGGAGCTCGGCGATCAGGGCGCTCAGGCGCGGACCCAGATCGCTGCGCGCTGTCTCGACCCGAAGCGCGGGGCGCAGATCGACCGGCCCGCTCGGCTGTGCCAGAGCGCGCAGCAGCGCCTCGCCCCGTTCGGGGCAATCATGGCCGCCCTGCCATGACCAGCCCGCCGCCAGCCAGCCCGTGGTAACCCCCGCTGCTGCCGCCTGACGCTGCGCCTCCCTCAGGATGCGGGCAGGTGTTTGCGGTCCGGTCAGGGCAGGTGGCAGGGCCATCATGTCGATGATGCCGGGCAGGATCAGGAAGCCGGTCAGATCGACCGCGGGCAGCGGGCCCTTGCTGATCTTGCCGCGCGCGATCGCGACCGAGCGCTGACGCAGCTCTCCTTCGCGCAAGATGGTGGCGCCGGTCAGGCGGAGAGGAGGCAGAAACGGCATGATGAATCCGCGATGAGGCAATATGGCCAAAATGCCCGCACTCTGTGAAATGCGCGTGACAGGACGGCTAAACATTCGTCAATCGCGGGAAAATCTGCGGGCGGGCGCTGCCGCATACAGGCCGCGCGCATGCTTGGGGCAGGCCGCGCCCGTCCGCGCTACGGGCTTGACGGCGCGGGCGCAGGGCTTACGCATGAGGGGCGTTTGACCGCACGAGGATCCCGCACCGATGTTGAAGGCCTATCTCGCATCCGACAAGGCGCTGGTCGCCCTTCCGGAAAGTCTTGCCGAGGGACCCGACGAGAGCTTCGATCTGGCCAAAGCGGCGTGGATCGACCTGCTCTCGCCCACCGTCGCGGAAATCGAGCAACTCCGCCGACTCGGGATCGAGGTTCCGACGCTCGAGGATATGGAGGAGATCGAGGTCTCTAACCGGCTCTATCTCGAGGGGGATACGGCCTATATGACCTGCGTCATCCCCGGTCAGGCCGTGGCGGGCGGGCCGGTGCAGGGTGAGACCGGCGTGACGGACGGGAGCGCTAGTCCGGCGCAAGGCACGACCGGCGCCGGAGCCGTCGGCGGGGCACAGCCGGTGTCGCTGCCGGTGACTTTCATCCTCAACGCATCGCGTCTGGTGACCGTGCGCCACCACGAGCCGCGTCCCTTCGTGACCTTCCCTCATCGCGCGGGGCAAAGCTCCTGCGGGGCAGCCTCGCCCGAACGCATCTTCGTCGGTCTTGTCGAGGAAATCGCCGGACGGATGGCGGACCTCCTCGAGGGGGTGGGGCGCGAACTCGACCATGTTTCGGGCACGCTTCTGGGCAATACCGAGCCTCTGGCCGAAGAGGCCCTGCGCGCCTCGCTTCTGGCGACGGGGCGGAGCGCTGCGCAGATCAGCCGTGTGCGGCTGTGCCTGATGACGGTGGAGCGGATGCTGGTCTTCCATATCCCGAATATCGAAAAACGCAGCGAGGCGGGCAAGCTGCGAGCGACGATCACCGCGACGCAGCTCGATATCCACGCGCTCCATGTCCATGCCGAGTTTCTCGAGGGCCGCATCACCCTGACGGTCGATGCGACCATGGGGATGATCAACCTGCGCCAGAACGTGACGGTGAAAATCCTCTCGGTCGTGGCGGCGTTGTTCCTGCCGCCGACGCTGATCGCCAGTACCTACGGCATGAACTTCCGCCTCATGCCCGAATTGGAATGGAGCTTCGGCTATCCGCTGGCGGTGGGGCTGATGGTGGCCTCGTCGGTGGCAACCTTCCTGATTTTCCGCTGGAAGAAATGGCTTTGACGGGCTGAACGCCGCGCGTCCTGTGCCCCGATTTAACCGGCGCCGGCTTCGAGCGGGAATTCCTCGATCAGGCGGAAATGCTTGTCCGGCCCTTCGGCCACCAAAGCAATTGCCGCGACCGGCATCGGGCGCGCCAGAAGCGGGGCGAGTTCGGGCTCGAAAGCCTGTGCGAGTGTCGCGCCTTCCTGCTCGGTAATCGCGCCGCTGAGCGTCAGGTGGTAGTGGAAGAGATCGAGCACATGGGGATAGCCCCAACGGTCGAGATGCTCGCGTGCGGTGGGCGAGAGGCGCTCGGGGTGGCGGCGGGCGCGGTCTTGTTCGGACAGGGGCGCGCGGAAGTCGTCGAGACCGGTGACCAGCGCGGCCTCGAGCGCCATCAGCTCGGGCGGCTGGACCAGCGGGCGCAAGGCGAGAAAGCCCCAATCCCAATTCAGCGCCATCTCCATCGCGAAACCCGTATTGGTGGCTGCGATCTCGCCAAGGCGCGCGCGCAATTCAACGAGGCTGCGCCCCTCGGCCAGATGCATCGGCGCCTTCATCGTCGCGTGAAAACCGTAGCGGCGCGGCGTTGCGGTCAATTCGCCCTGGGTGCGCGGAAGCGCCGCACCATTGCGCCGCGGAGGCGTTTCTCCCTTTGGTTGCACATCCGAAACGGCAGTCGCGTCATGGCGTTTGCGCGCATCCCAGCCTAGCCATGCGCTTCCCCAGTGCCCAAGATCGCCCTGCGGCAGATGGTAGACGGCGTAGCGCATTTTCTTCTCCGATTCGTGAGCAAATTGGGTTTCAAGAACGCGCACGCTCTTGTGATGGTGTTAACCACTTCCTATCTGAGCCTGAAACAAAAGTCTCAGAGGAAGACAGATGAGATCAACCGTCAGCTATATGAAATGGCCGTTCATCGTGACGGCCATAGGCCTCCTACTTTCTGCATTTATCGGATGGGAATACGAAAAGACGGTTGGCGGAGCGCTGTCCTTCTTCCTCATTGCGGCCATTCTGGCCGTTCTGGAAATTTCGCTCAGCTTCGATAACGCGATCGTGAACGCGCAGAAGCTCAAGAACATGACCCCCGAGTGGCAGCACCGCTTCCTGACCTGGGGTATCGTCATCGCCGTCTTCGGGATGCGGATTGTCTTCCCGCTCCTGATCGTGGTTGTGGCTGCCAATCTCGGCCCTTGGGAGGCGATCAAGCTCGCCGCGACCGAGCCCGACCAATACTCCCACATCATCCACGAGGCCCATCTGCCCATCGCGGCATTCGGCGGCGCCTTCCTGATGCTGGTCGCCCTGCGCTACTTCTTCGACGAAGCCAAAGAGGTCGACTGGATCCGCGGCGTCGAAACCGGCCTGCGCAAAGTCGGCGAGATCCGCGGCATGGAGGTCGGCTTCGTGCTCATCTCGATGCTGATCGTGCTGCACTTCTTGCCCGCCGAGAAAGAGCACACCTTCGTCATCGCCGCGATCTGGGGCGTTGTGACCTATCTGGTGGTCGATGCTTTGGGCCATGTGCTTGACCGCTGGGGCGGCAAATCCTCGAACGGGGATATCGCCAAAGCGGGTCTGGGCGGCTTTCTTTACCTCGAAGTGCTCGATGCTTCTTTCAGCTTCGACGGCGTGATCGGGGCTTTCGCGCTGACGCAGAACCTCTTTCTGATCGCCATCGGTCTGGGCATCGGCGCGATGTATGTACGCTCGATGACCGTGATGCTGGTCGAGCGCGGCACTTTGGCCGAGTTCCGTTACCTCGAGCATGGCGCTTTCTGGTCGATCTTCTCGCTGGCGATCATCATGTTCGTCCAGACGCTGCATCCGGTTCCGGAATATATCACCGGCCTTCTGGGCGCGGGCTTTATCGCGGTGGCCTTCTTCAACTCGCTCGCCTGGCGCCGCAAGCACCCGGGCGAAGGCGACGCCCATATCGACTAAGCCACGGGGAGACCCCCGCAAGGCAAGGAAAAGCCCCGCTTTTGCGGGGCTTTTCTATATCGGCCTCGGGGCGGAAAAGCTTAGCTTTTGCGGGCCTGCGAGAGGGCTGCCACGCCGGATTTGGTGATGCGGTAGGGGCCGCCCGCCTGCGAGGCGATCATCTTCTTTTGGCGAAGCCGGTCGAATTCGCGCAGCCCGTAGCCGTCGAGAAACCATCCTTCGCGGGTGATGAAATAGACGTCGACGACCTGTTTGCCGTCCTTCTCCACGGTGATGCAGCCGCCAAAGGACAGCATTTCCAGCGCTCTGCGCTCGGTTTTCGAGATATTCATGATATAGGTCCACTGTCCGGGCCAAAGCCCGGTTGTCATCGGAGAAGCAAGCATGCGCTTGCTCGCTGGGGGCGATGACGGCCTCGGTCCGCGCTAGGCGCGAAGCGAGGCTTTAGACAGATGCACAGCGGAATGTTTTCATGCGGCGAGGATAGGGGCAGGCGCGTCTTGCGTCAATCTTTGCGCGGCTCGGGGCCGATCCCGCCTCAGCCAGGAGCCGCTTGCGATAGCGATTGCCGTTCCGCTTGCGAGCGGGCATCTTTGCCGCGCTTCGGGTGTCATCCTGCCGGAAGTGCTTGCGAAAAATGGTCGACATCTGCCGTGACAGGACGTTCTCTTGCTCTGCTCTTCTTGCTGGTCGCGGGTCTTCCGGCGGCGGCTTTCGTGATGCGGGCGAGCCTCTTTTCCGGCTATTCGTCCGATCTGGCCCGTGACGCCGACCGTCTCGGGATCTATCTGGCGGCGAAAGAGCAATGCGGGTTCAGATCCGCGCCCGGCGATGTCGCTTTCGTCTCGGGCCCTTCGGATTTTCACGAACCGACCCGCGCGGCTTTCGACAATGCCGTCTCGGAAGCCCGTCACGAGGAAAGGATGCAGCTTGCCGCCTTGTCCGAAGACGGGCTTGCCGATTACTGCGCCGCCACTGTCGCGCGCTACAGCGCACCGCAGGGCGAGGTGGTGGTCGAGGTGACGGTTCCGCCCGTGCCGCGTCCCGAACGCCGTTAGGGGCGGTCGTGGTAGCTGGAGAGGTGCCATCCCGCCGCGAAAGCCGCGGAATGGCCGGAGGCGAAGCCCCGCTTTAGCGCGCGACGGGTTGTGTCGCCTTGACCAGCCAATCGCGGGTCGCGCCGGCGACCTTGTCGCCGAGCGCTGCCAGAACGCGGGCGTGATAGGCATCAAGCCAGTCAATCTCGGGGGACGACATCAGCGTGACGTCGATCAACCGCGTGTCGATCGGGGCCAGCGTCAGGGTTTCGAAACCCAGCATCGCACGGTTGTCGGGGCTTTCGGCGGTCTCGACCACGATCAGGTTTTCGATCCGGATGCCGAATTCGCCTTCGCGGTAATAGCCCGGCTCGTTCGACAGGATCATCCCCGCCTCGAGCGGGATTTCCGAGATCCGCGCGATCCGTACCGGCCCCTCATGGACGCAAAGCGCCGCGCCGACGCCGTGGCCGGTGCCGTGATCGAAATCGAGCCCCGCCATCCACAAGGGCGCACGCGCCACCGCATCGATATCGCGACCGGCGCGGCCCTTGGGGAAGCGAAGACGCGAGAGGTTGATCATGCCCTGCAGAACCAGCGTATAGGGCAGGCGGTGCTTGTCCGAGGGCGTGCCGATCGGGATGGTGCGGGTGATGTCGGTGGTGCCGTCGCGGTACTGGCCGCCCGAATCCAGCAGAAGCAACTCGCCGTCCCTGATCGGCAGATTGGTCAGTTCGTTGACGTGATAGTGGTTGATCGCGGCATTGGGGCCGGTCGAGGAAATCGTGTCGAAGCTCACGTCATGCGCGCCTTGCGCCTTGCGCAGGCTTTCGAGTTTCTCGACCACCGCGATCTCGGTCAGCGATCCGTCGGTGGGCTGGGCGTCGATCCATGCCAGCATCTCGATCATGGCGACGGCATCGCGCAGATGGGCCTGACGCATCCCCTCTATCTCGGGGGCGGTCTTGACCGCTTTGGGCAGCACCACCGGATCGGGGGCTTCGACCACATCGGCATTGGCCTCGACCAGACGGAAGACCTCGTCGGGGGCGGAGGCGGGGTCGAGGCGCACCGGGCCGTTCAGCTCGCCCAAAGCGGCCGGAAGGCCCGAGACCGGCAGGATCACCACGTCGTTGCCAAGCTTGGCGCGGACCTCGGGGCCGAATTTCGAGGGCTCCGAGAACAGCTCGACACGGCCGTCGTCGTCGATCACGGCAAATCCTTGGACCACGGGGTTCTTGGGCAGATCCTCGCCGCGGATATTGAGAAGCCATGCGATGGAATCGGCAAGTGTCAGCACGGTCGATGCCTGTTTCTGCGCCTTGAGTTCGCCCGCCAGTGCCGCGCGCTTTTCCGCAGCGGTGCGGCCCGCGATCGCCTCTTCATGAAGACGCACCGGACCCGGGGCAGGGGCGGGGCGGTCGGTCCAGACCGCATCGACGAGGTTCTCGCTCGGGATCAGCGCGATATTGCTGCCGGCAAGCGCCGCCGTCATGTCGCGGATCTCCTTGCGGCTTTGCAGCCACGGGTCATAGGCGACGCGGCCGCCCTCTGGCAGGGCTTGGCGCAGCCATGCCGCCAGCGAGACTTCGGGCCAGTTGACGGGGGTGTAATGGGCCAGATCGACCTCGCCCTTGACCTGCACGCGGTAACGGCCGTCGACGAAAACGCCGGCCTGCTCCTGCGTCGCAATGGCGAAACCCGCGCTGCCCGAAAAGCCGGTCAGCCAGCCGAGACGCGCGTCCTGCGCGGTGACATATTCGCCCTGATGGGCATCGGTGCGCGGCACGATATAGCCGTCAAAGCCGCGTTTCGCCATTTCGGCGCGCAGGGCTGCAAGACGCGGCGGCCCGTCTTCGGGGCGGGTCTGGACGGTGAAAATCTGAAAGGGTTTGTCATTGGCCATTGGGCACCTCCGGTCCGGACTATTCGCCCCGGGCGCGGCAACTGTCCAGAGCCGAGGCCTGTCCCTGCCGCAACGCGGGGTTGCGGCAGGTCGGTATCAAAGCGGCCTAGCGGCGCGGCCCCATGCGGCCAAGCGCGCGGGCGCGTTTGCGCGGATCGGCCTCGAAAAGGGCGGCAAGCTGTTCGGTCATCGCGCCGGCCAGCTGGTCGACATCGGTGATCGTGACCGCGCGCTGGTAGTAGCGCGTCACGTCATGGCCGATGCCGATCGCCAGAAGTTCGACCTGCTTTTTCTTTTCGACCATGGCGATCACGTCGCGCAGGTGCTTTTCAAGATAGTTGGCCGGATTGACCGACAGCGTGGAATCGTCGACCGGCGCCCCGTCGGAAATCACCATGAGGATCTTGCGCGCCTCGTTGCGGCGCACCATGCGGCGATGCGCCCATTCCAGCGCCTCGCCGTCGATGTTTTCCTTCAGAAGGCCTTCCTTCATCATCAGGCCGAGGTTCGGGCGCACGCGGCGCCACGGCGCATCGGCCGCCTTGTAGATGATGTGGCGCAGATCGTTGAGGCGGCCCGGTGTCGCGGGACGGCCGGCGGCCAGCCATTGCTCGCGGCTTTGCCCGCCTTTCCACGCCCGCGTGGTGAAGCCGAGGATCTCGACCTTGACCTGACTGCGTTCGAGCGTGCGCGCCAGAACGTCCGCACAGATCGCCGCGATCGAGATCGGGCGGCCCCGCATCGAGCCGGAATTGTCGATCAGAAGCGTCACCACCGTGTCGCGGAATTCGGTGTCTTTCTCGACCTTGAAGGAGAGCGGCATGGTCGGGTTCGCGATCACTCGCGCCAACCGCCCCGCGTCAAGAACGCCCTCTTCCTTGTCGAATTCCCAGCTGCGGTTCTGCTGTGCCTGAAGGCGGCGCTGCAGTTTGTTCGCCAGCCGCGAGACCGCACCGCGCAAGGGTTCGAGCTGCTTGTCGAGATAGGCCCGCAGCCGTTCGAGCTCGGCCGGTTCGGCCAGATCCTCGGCGCGGATTTCCTCGTCGAATTCCTGCGTGAAAACCTTGTAATCGGCGCTCGCATCCGAGACCGGCGGCGGCAGGTCGGGCGGATTGTCGGCCTCGGAGGCTTCGGCCTCGTCGGCCATTTCCTCGTCCGACTGGTCATCCATGCTGACCTGTGCCTGACGTTCGTCCTGCTGTTGTTCCTGCGAGCGTTCGGGCGAGGCCTCTGCCTCGTCCTCTTCGGATTGGTCGCGCGACTGGTCGTCGCCCGCTTCCTCTTCCTGCTCGGCCTGATCCTCGGCATCGTCTTGCGGCTGGTCGGGATCTTCGCCCAGCTGGTCGCCATAGCCCAGATCCGAGATCACCTTGCGCGAGAGCCGTGCGAAAGCGGCCTGATCGGCGATGAAATCGCCGATATTTTCCATATCGGCTCCGGCCTGTTCCTCGACGAAGGGCCGCCAGAGGTCGGCCACATGCCGCGCACCTTTCGGCAGCTTCCGCCCCGTCGCCATTTCGCGCACGATATAGCCCGCCGCTGCCGCCAAGGGCGCTTCGGAGGCGGATTTGATCTGGGAATAGCCCTTGCGCTCGGCATCGGCGGCGATGCGGGCGTCGATGTTCGACAAAGCGCCCGGCATGTCGCGCGCACCAAGCGCCTCGCAACGCGCGGTCTCCATCGCCTCGTAAAGCTCGCGCGCCATCGGGCCGGGGGGGACGTATTTGGCATGGGTCGCGACGTCATGGTGGCGCAGCTTCATCGCCAGAGCATCCGCGGTGCCGCGTGCGAGCAGGACTTCGTCACGCGTCATGCGGCGGCTGACCTGCGGCAGACGCATCGTATCGCCCGCCACGCCGGACGGGTCGGCCGAGAAGGTGACGTTCAGCTCGCGGTCGTCAGCCAGCGCGCGCGTGGCCTCGGTCAAAGCCTTTTTGAACGGATCGGCGGGGTTGTCGGATTTTTTCATAACCCTTCCAGTTTCCCTGTAACGCGGCAAGCCGCGGAAAAGCCGCGGTGCCGGGATGGGCAGCCCTCAAGCCAGCCGTGGCGGTGCCGCTCGGGCCCGCCACGCTTCGAGTGCGCGGGGCTGTCCCGCTTGATCTCAGCCTGCCTTGGCGGCAGCGCTTTCCGGCAATTCCTCGTCGAACAGGCGCTGGTAGAATTCGGCAACCGTCTGGCGCTCGAGTTCGTCGCATTTGTTGAGGAAGGTCAGGCGGAAAGCATAGCCCACATTGGCGAAAATGCGCGCGTTTTGCGCCCATGCGATCACGGTGCGCGGGCTCATGACGGTCGACAGGTCGCCCTGCATGAAAGCCGTGCGGGTCAGATCGGCAAGGCTGACCATCTGGCTGATGGTCTTGCGGCCGGCCTCGGTGTTGTAGGTCGGGTTTTTCGCCAGAACGATATTGGTCTCGGCGTCATGGCTGAGATAGTTCAGCGTCGCGACCAGCGACCAGCGGTCCATCTGGCCCTGGTTGATCTGCTGGGTGCCGTGGTAGAGGCCGGTGGTGTCGCCCAGACCAACGGTGTTCGCGGTGGCGAAGAGACGGAAGAACGGGTTGGGCGTGATGACCTCGTTCTGGTCCAGAAGCGTCAGCTTGCCGTCGGCCTCCAGCACGCGCTGGATCACGAACATCACATCGGCGCGGCCCGCGTCATATTCGTCGAAAACGATCGCGGTCGGGTTGCGGAGCGCCCAGGGCAGGATGCCTTCGTGGAAGACCGTGACCTGCTTGCCGTCGACCAGTTTGATCGCATCCTTGCCGATCAGGTCGATCCGGCTGACGTGGCTATCAAGGTTGATGCGCACGCAGGGCCAGTTCAGACGCGCCGCGACCTGTTCGATATGGGTCGATTTTCCGGTGCCGTGATAGCCCTGGATCATGACGCGGCGGTTGTAGGCAAAGCCCGCCAGAATCGCCATCGTGGTATCGGGATCGAATTTGTAGGTCGGGTCGATTTCCGGCACGCGTTCGGTGCGCTCGGCAAAGCCTTTGACCTTCATGTCGCTGTCAAGGCCGAAGACCTCGCGCAGGTCAATCTCTTCGGTCGGTTTTGCGTCTTTATCCAGCATAGCGCACCTTTATCGAATAATCATGACTTGATGAAACATTCCCCGCGAGGGTGCAAGGACGGGGAGGCGCTTTGGTGCAAATTCATTCGCGGGAAAAAAGCCGCCGCGCCGGAGGCTCTGGCGCGCGACATGCGGGATTTGGCGCATAAAGCGCATCAAACGCCGGCCATGACGCGAAATCTTGCCGCTCGGGTGGGGATCGTGCGAACTAGCGGCAGGATTGAAGCGTTGGGCCACGATCCTCGGGACAAGGAATGACGGATGAGTGGATTGATCGCGTTGCTGGACGATGTCGCAGCGATCTCGAAAGTGGCGGCGGCATCGATCGACGATGTCGCGGGGCAGGCGGTCAAAGCCTCGGCCAAGGCGGCGGGCGCCGTGATCGACGATGCAGCGGTCACGCCGAAATATGTCAACGGTTTCGACGCCAGCCGCGAGCTTCCGATCGTCATGCGCATCGCGCGGGGTTCGATCTTCAACAAGGTCGTCATCCTGCTGCCGATCGCGCTTTTGCTGTCAGCCTTCGCGCCCTGGCTGATCTCGCCCTTGCTGATGATCGGTGGTGCCTATCTGTGTTTCGAGGGTGCCGAGAAGGTCTGGCATGCGCTCAATCCCGGTGACGGCCACGATTCCGAAGCCCATATTCAGGGTGAGGGCGGCGGTGTCTCGCTGGAGGAGTCGCGGGTCGCCGGTGCGGTCAAGACCGACTTCATCCTCTCGGCCGAGATCATGACCATCGCGCTTTCGGCCATTCCGGTCGCGGATCCCCTGTGGATGAAGGCGCTGATCCTGCTGGTCGTGGCCGTGCTGATCACGGCTGCGGTCTACGGCTTCGTCGCGCTGGTGGTGAAGGCCGACGATTTCGGCCTCGGCCTTGCGCGGCGCGGGGGCGGGATGGCGGCGCTCGGGCGCGGCATCGTGCGATTCATGCCGGGTTTCATGAAGGTCCTGACGATTGTGGGCACGGCCGCGATGGTCTGGGTCGGCGGCAATATCGTCATCCACGGCATGCACGAGCTGGGGATGCACCAGCCCTATCAGTGGATCAAGGATACGGCCGCGGCTGCGGCGCTGGCTGTGCCGCAGGTGGCGGGGCTGGTCAACTGGGCGGTTACGGCCTTCTTCGACGGCATCTTCGGGATCATCCTCGGCTTCATCCTGATCCCGATCGCGACCAAAGTGATCAATCCGCTGATCGGCGCTTTGCGCGGCCTGTTCGGCAAGACCGAAAAAGCGGGTCACTGACCCGAGGGGGGCCGCGAACAACGGCCCCCGTTTTGTGCCCCCGACCGGCGCGGGCTGCTTTCCGGCAGGCCTTCGGCGGTGGATGGCCGGCGTTGCTGCCTCGAGCTGGTTGCATCCCTCTGCGGCCTTGCCGCGCCCCGTCGAGGGGCAGATAGTTGCGGCGATTTCAGCGACCGGATGAGAGGGCCATGACCATAGCAGACCAACTTCAGGGCGAACTTGCCGCCCTTCTGGGCGCGCGCTTTTCGACCAAACGTGCCGATCGCGAGCAACATGCCGGTTCGGAGACCTTCCATCGCGCGCCGCCGCCCGATGCCGTGGTCTGGCCGCAAAATACCGCCGAAGTCTCGCGCATTCTGGCGCTTTGCCACGCCCGCCGCGTGCCCGTGATCGGCTGGGGCACAGGGACCTCGCTCGAGGGCCATGCCCTTGCCACCCACGGCGGCATCACGATGGATCTGGGCCGGATGGACCGCATCCGCGACATCCGTGCCGAGGACATGCTGGCCGTGGTCGAGCCCGGGGTCACGCGCGAGGCGCTCAATGCCGATCTGCGGGCGACGGGGCTGTTCTTTCCGGTCGATCCCGGTGCGAATGCGAGCCTTGGCGGCATGGCCTCGACCCGCGCGAGCGGCACGACCGCAGTGCGCTACGGCACGATGCGCGACAATGTTCTGGCGCTCGAGGTGGTTCTGGCCGACGGGCGCATCATCCGCACCGGCAGCCGCGCCGCGAAATCGAGCGCGGGCTATGACCTCACCGGCCTTTTCGTTGGTGCCGAGGGGACGCTGGGCATCATCACCGAACTGACCCTGCGCCTGCACGGCCAGCCCGAGGATGTCGCGGCAGCGGTTTGCGCCTTCGAGACGCTGGAGCAGGCGGTCGATTGCGTGACCGCGACCATCCAGACCGGCATTCCGATGGCGCGGATCGAGTTCGTCGATGCCGAGACCGCGCGCGCCTTCAACAGCTATTCCGGCACCAACCTTCGCGAGCAGCCCCATCTCATGGTGGAGTTCCACGGCTCGGGCGAGAGCCTGCGCGCCGATGTCGCGCGTTTCGGCGAGATCGCGGCCGAATACGGCGGTCTGGGCTTTGACTGGGCCGAAAGCGCCGAGGACCGCTCGCGGCTGTGGAAAATGCGCCACGGTGCCTATCCCGCCTGCCTCTCGCTGCGGCCCGGCGCGACGGCGGTCGTCACCGATATTTGCGTCCCGATCTCGGCGCTTGCTGCACAGGTGGCGGCGGCGCGCGACGATATCCGTGCCGAGGGGCTGCT
The DNA here is from genome assembly GCF_042430175.1 of Paracoccus cavernae. NCBI lineage: Bacteria > Pseudomonadati > Pseudomonadota > Alphaproteobacteria > Rhodobacterales > Paracoccaceae > Paracoccus > Paracoccus cavernae. Next base: position 299,122 of record NZ_JBHMDZ010000049.1, read on the forward strand.
CGGTCCGATTCTCGGCCATGTCGGCGACGGCAATTTCCATTCGACCCTTCTTGTCGATCCCGACAATCCGCAGGAGCTGGCGGCGGCAAAACGCATCGCGAACCGCATGGCGGAGCGCGCGATTGCGGTCGGGGGCACGATCTCGGGCGAACACGGGATCGGGGTCGGCAAACGCGGGCTGATGGCGGCCCAGCATGGTGCGGCGATCGGGGTCATGGCGGCGATCAAACAGGCGCTCGATCCGGAGAACATCATGAACCCCGGAAAGATGATCCCCGATCCGGTCTGAAACGATGCGCTGAAAACGCAGTCTCGGGCGGGGCATGGCGTGGTTTCGGTTCTCGCCCCGCGCCTCCTGCGGGGATTCTGGCGGCGGCCTTCCGCCTGCGGACTGACAGATTCGTGATGCCGCCTCCGGTCCCCGCTTGTCACGCTGACGTGACTTTGACATGGAGCTTTGCCATAAGGGACAAAAGCGCGCGGAACGCGCGATGGGGCAGAGGGCTACATGAAATTTCTCGGACGTTTGTTGGGCGTCGTTCTGCTGGGGGCCTTGGCCGCCTGTTCGAGCGCGCCGCAGGGTGGGCGTGGCGTGACCTATGGTCAGGGGAGCGGCCCGCGTTTTGGCGATTCCGCGCCCCATGTCTGGACGGGCGGGCATCCCTATAACCATCCGGTGCACGGGATCGACATCTCGCGCTATCAAGGCGACATCAACTGGAATGCGGTGCGCCATTCGGGCGTCAGCTTCGTGATGATCAAGGCGACCGAAGGCGGCGACCACTCCGACCCGAACTTCCGCCGCTACTGGGCCGAGACCGCCGCAGCGCGCATTCCGCGCGGGGCCTACCATTATTTCTACTTCTGCCGCTCGGGTGCCGAACAGGCGCGCTGGTTCATCGCAAACGTCCCGCGCGAGCGTGGCGCGATGCCGCCGGTAATCGATCTGGAGTGGACCGTTTCGAAGACCTGTCCGCGCCGTCCGCCGAGCCACGAGGTTCTGCGCGAAGCCAAGATCTTCAAGGACACGCTGCACCAGTATTACGGTCAGCGCCCGATCATCTACACCACGGTCGACTTCTACCGCGACAACGATCTGCGGAGCTGGCCCGAGGAATTCTGGCTGCGTTCGGTTGCCGGCCACCCGCGCGAGGTCTATCCGGGCCAACGCTGGACCTTCTGGCAATATACCGGAACCGGCCGCGTGAACGGGATCAACGGCAATGTCGACCTCAACGTCTTCGCGGGCTCGCCCAACGAGTGGCGTAGCTGGCTGAGCCGGAGGCTCCAATAAGCCGGCGTCAACTCCGGCTCGAATTCGTGGCGCTCTTCATCGGGGCGCCACTTCTCATTGCGCTCTGCATGCCCGGCCGTCTGCTCTTTCCGGCGCTGGCGGTCTTCAGCCTCGCGGGGCTTTTGCTGCTGTGGTGGACAGGCGGTTTCGACTGGCGCAGCCTGATCCGCGGCTGGGGGCGGGTGCGCTGGCATCTGGTCTTGCTGTTCGGGCTTTCGGTCGGGCTGATCGGCTGGGCCGTCATGGAACTGAGCTTTCCCGATTACCGGCTCAACACCTCGCCGCAACGGCTGTGGTTTCTGACGCGGATCTGGATGCTTTACCCGCTGCTGTCCGCCCTGCCGCAAGAGCTGATCTTCCGCACGCTCTTCTTTCACCGCTACGGCGCGCTTTTCGCCTCTAGGGGGCAGGCGATCCTTGCCAATGCGGCGATCTTTTCCTTCGCCCATCTCATGTATTGGTCCTCGATCGTGACGGTGATGACCTTCGCGGGCGGGTTGATCTTTGCCCATGCCTATCTGCGGCGCGGCTTCTCGTCGGCGTGGCTTTTGCATGCGATTGCGGGGAACATGCTCTTTTCCGTGGGAATGGGGGCTTATTTCTACTCGGGCAATGTGGTGCGCCCCTTCTGATTGCTTGACTTCCCCGCCTCGGAGTTGTTCACACAATGCCGAATATTTAGGGGAAAACCGATGAGCGCTTATCGCAGCCATACCTGCGGCCAGTTGACCGCCGCGAATGCCGGAAATGAGGTCCGCCTGTCGGGCTGGGTGCATCGCGTCCGAGATCACGGTGGGGTTTTGTTCATCGACCTGCGCGACCATTACGGCATCACTCAGGTCATCGCCGACAGCGACAGCCCGGCTTTCGCGACGCTGGAAAAGCTGCGCGCCGAAACCGTCATCCGCATCGACGGTCGCGTCAAACTGCGTGACGCCAGCCTGATCAACCCGAAGCTGCCGACCGGCGAGATCGAGGTCTATGCGACCGAGACCGAAATCCTCGGACCCTCGGACGATCTGCCGCTGCCGGTCTTCGGCGATCAGGACTACCCGGAAGAAACCCGCCTGACCTACCGCTTCCTCGACCTGCGCCGCGAGACGCTGCACAACAACATCATGTTGCGCTCCAAGGTCGTGCGCTCGATCCGCAACCGGATGTGGGATCAGGGTTTCACCGAATTCCAGACCCCGATCATCACGGCATCGAGCCCCGAAGGCGCGCGTGACTTCCTCGTGCCCTCGCGTCTGCATCCGGGCAAATTCTACGCTTTGCCGCAAGCGCCCCAGCAGTTCAAACAGCTGATCATGGTCGCGGGCTTCGACAAATACTTCCAGATCGCGCCGTGCTTCCGTGACGAAGACCCGCGCGCCGACCGCTCGCCCACGGACTTCTACCAGCTCGACCTTGAGATGTCCTTCATCGAGCAAGAAGACGTTTTCGCCACCGTCCAGCCGGTCATTCAGGGCCTGTTCGAGGAATTCGGCGGCGGCCGTCCGGTCGACACCAACTGGCCGCGCATTCCCTATGCGGAATCGATGCTGAAATACGGCAGCGACAAGCCCGACCTGCGCAACCCGATCGAAATGCAGATCGTCAGCGACCATTTCCGCGGCTCGGGCTTTGCGATTTTCGCGAAACTGCTGGAACAAGACGGCACCGAAGTGCGCGCCATTCCCGCAGCCAAAGGCGGTTCGCGCAAATTCGCCGACCGCATGAACGCCTTCGCGCAGAGCCAGGGCCTGCCGGGCATGGGCTATATCTTCTGGCGCAAAGCCGAAGACGGCTCGACCGAGGCAGCCGGTCCGATCGCGAAAGCGCTTGGTGACGAGAAGACCGAAGCGATCCGCGTCCAGCTTGGTCTGGGCGAGGGCGACGCCGCCTTCTTCCTCGGCGGCAAGCCGGAAACCTTCGAGGCCGTCGCCGGCCGTGCCCGCACCGAGATCGGCCGCGAGCTTGGTCTGACCGACGAAAACCAGTTCAAATTCGCCTGGATCGTCGACTTCCCGATGTACGAGAAGGGCGATGACGGCAAGATCGACTTCAGCCACAACCCGTTCTCGATGCCGCAGGGCGGTCTTGACGCGCTGAACACCCAGGATCCGCTGACGATCAAGGGCTATCAGTATGACCTCGCGTGCAACGGTTACGAGCTGATTTCCGGCGCGATCCGCAACCACTCGCCGGAGGTCATGTTCAAGGCATTCGAGCTGGCCGGTTACGGTCATGACGAGGTCGAAAAGCGTTTCGGCGGCATGGTCAAAGCCTTCCGTTACGGCGCCCCGCCCCACGGTGGTTGTGCGGCCGGTATCGACCGGATCGTGATGCTGCTGGCGGATGAGCAAAACATCCGCGAAGTCATCATGTTCCCGATGAACCAGCGCGCCGAAGACCTGATGATGGGCGCGCCGTCCGAGCCCACCAACGAGCAGATGCGCGAATTGCGTCTGCGCGCCGTGCCGAAAGAGTGATCTGACCTCCGGCACGATTTCTGACATAAAATTCGGGGGGATCGGTTCCCCCCGGATTTAAAAGGAAAAGCGCTTGGAGTTTGGTTTTCCCGAGCTTGCGGCGATCCGCTTGGGCTTCGGCCTCTCGCCCCATATGCAGCCGCCCGCCGATGTCGATGCGATTCTGGCAGGCTTGGCGACGGCCGCACCCGATGGAGATGCGGTCAGTCTCGACGAGGCCCGCGCATCCGCTCTCTCGCTCGCCGATCTCGGCAAGGCCGCCCGTGACGGCGGCGATGCGGAACGCGAGAAGCTCAACCAACTGTCGCGCGATCTGCGTGATTTCAACACAATCGCGCTTCAGCAGCGTATTGCCCGCGCCATCGATGACCCGAGCGGCTTCGGCGAACGTCTGGTGCAGTTCTGGGCCGACCATTTCACCATTCGCGCCGCCGCAGCCGGACAGCACAAACTAGCCGTAGCCTTTGTCGACGATGCGATCCGGCCCCATATCGGCGGCCGTTTCGAGGATCTCTTCGTGGCGGCGGACCTGCATCCGATGATGCTGCTTTATCTCGACCAGACCTCGAGCGTCGGGCCGAATTCGCGCTTCGGCAAGGCGCGCGCCTCGCAGGGCCGGCTTGCGGGGCTGAACGAAAATCTCGCGCGCGAGGCGATGGAGCTGCACAGCCTCGGTGTCGGTGCCGGCTATTCGCAAGACGATGTGCGCGAATTGGCCGAACTTCTCACCGGCATCAGCTACAATCCCAAGGTCGGCGTCGAATTCCTGCCCAATCGCGCGGAGCCCGGTGCCGAGACAATCCTCGGAACCTCTTACGGCGGCAAGCGGCAGCCGAGCGCGGACGACATCCGCGCGGCCTTTACCGATCTGGCGCGACGCCCCGAAACGGCGGCATTCGTCTCGCGCAAACTGGCCGTCCACTTCACCAGCGATACGCCCGACGAGGGGCTGGTGACGGCGATGACCGCACGGTGGCGCGAGACGCGCGGGGATCTGGCCGAGGTCTACCGCGTCATGATCACCCATCCGGCCTTGGTCGACAGTTTTCGCGACAAGGCGCGGCAACCCTTTGATTTCATGGTGGCAAGTCTGCGCGCTCTGGGCGTTACCGGAGAGGTGCTGCGCGGTTGGGACATCCGCACGGCCAACCGCGTCCTGATGCAGCCCCTGGGGATGATGGGGCAGCGCTGGGGCGCGCCCCTTGGCCCGAACGGCTGGCCCGAGGAGGCTTCGGCATGGATCACGCCGCAGGCCTTGTCGGCGCGCATCAACTGGATCCTCGACATCCAAAAGCGTGTGCTCGGCGACGATCTGCCCGACCCGCGCGAGCTGATGCTCACGGCTTTCGGCGGGACGCAATCCGAGAAGCTGGCTTGGGCCGTCCCCAAAGCGGAAAGCGCGCGCGAGGGGATCGCGCTGATCCTCGCATCCAACGATTTCAACCGCCGTTAAGGAGGCCCGACATGATCAACCGACGCCTGTTCTTGCGCGGTAGCGCGCTTTTGGGATGCTCGCTCGCGGCCCATCCCCTGATGTCGAGCATGACCTTTGCCTCGGCCCCCGGCGAGAACCGCCTTGTGGTCATCATCCTGCGCGGGGCGATGGACGGGCTCGATGTGCTCCAGCCCTACGGCGATCCGATGCTGGCGAAACTGCGCAGCACGATTTCGGTCGGGCCGGGGCAGGGGGCGACGGATCTCGACGGCTTTTACGCCCTCCATTCCGATCTGGCGATGTTGATGCCGCTTTGGCAGGCGGGCCAATTGGCCTTTGCCCAAGCGGTTTCTACGCCCTATCGCGACAAGCGCAGCCATTTCGACGGGCAGGACGTGCTCGAGGCGGGGACCGGAAACGATGTGCCGAACTTCCAGCGCACCGGCGGCTGGCTCAACCGCTTGCTGCAGGTGATGCCGAATGCGGTGTCCGAGACGGCCTATTCGGTCGGGATCGACGAGATGCGCATTTTGAGCGGGCAGGCGCGCAGCAAAAGTTGGGCCCCCGAGGCGGATCTGACCCTTTCCGCGCAGGGCCAGCTTCTGCTCGAGCAGATCTATCACGACGATCCGCTGTTTCGCGATGCGGCGCAGGATGCCGGAGAGCTCGGCGGGCAGGAGATGCTCGACCTCGACGCCAAAGGGCCGACGCGAGAGGCGCAGGGGCTGGCGCGTTTCGCGGCCGACCGGCTGAACGGCGAGACGCGAATCGCGGCCTTTTCTCTGGCCGGTTGGGATAGCCATGCCAGACAGCCCGCGGTGATCGGGCGCGCACTGAAACGTTTGGGCGACTCGATCATCGCATTGCGCGACGGTCTTGGCCCGAATTGGGAAAAGACCACGGTTCTCGCCATGACCGAATTCGGCCGCACCGTGCGCGAGAACGGCTCGGGCGGGACGGATCACGGCACGGCGGGGGCGCTATTGATGGCGGGCGGTGCGATCAAGGGCGGGCGGGTCTATGGCGACTGGCCGGGCCTTGGCGAGGGCCAGCTTTACGCCGACCGCGATCTCATGCCCCTGCGCGACATCCGCGCCTATTCGGCCTGGGCGATGCGCAATCTTTTCGCGATCGAGGGCGGCGCTCTCGAGAGCACGATCTTTCCGGGCCTCGATCTGGGGGCCGATCCGCGGTTTCTGGCCTGAACGGGCCTGTCGGCGCGCGGGCTTTGCCCCGTCAGAACTGGCCTGTCAGATCTGGCCCACCGCCTCCAGCCGCTCGTGCAGCATGCCGCTGATGCGGGCGAGGCCTGCGGCCAGCGTATGGCCGGCACGGTTGTCGCGCGCGAGGCTTTGGGCAGCATCCTCGAGCGGGCGGTCATGGACCGAACGGGCGACACCGGCGAGAAAGTTCGCGATATAGTCGATGCTCGAGGTATCCTCCGCACTGGCGAGGATATCCGCGATATGGCTGAGGTCGTCGCGAAGCGCGGCCTTGTCGGGGCAGATCGTGTCGTCGGGCAGGACCCGCAGCCCGCTGCAGCGCAATTCGGGCGGCAAAGCCGATAGAATCGCCTGCTGGAAGACCGCCAGTTTCTCGATTGGTTTGAGCAAAAAAACCTGCGCCCCCGCCGCCAGAGCGACCGATTCGTTTTCGGGATCGCCCGAAATTCCGATGATGACCGGCGCGCTCGGGACCAATCCGGTGAAGGAGCGGATCAATTCCGCGCCATTGCCGTCGGGTAGTCCCATGTCGACGATGAGCACGCTGGGGCGGTAACTGCGCAGATGGCGCACCGCCGCCTTGAGGGTATCGGCGCGGCGAATGCGCGCACCCGAGCGCAGGCAAAGGAGGCGCAAAGCCTCGGATGCGAAACGGGAATCCTCGACCACAAGGGCGGTTAGCCCTGCCAAAGGGCGTCCCGGCAGCATTTGCGGCCGCCAAACCGGCATTTCCGCGCTCTGTTCGACCGTTCCCGGCCCTTGTCCCTGTCCCTGCATGACATGCTCCCGCAGCTGAAACTCTCATTGGGACAGAGTGACTCGTTTTCCCTAAGAAGCGGTTAATCGCCGTCCCGACCCTTCCCCTGAGCGCCGTCGCGGCCTAAAACGGCGCAAATCACGGGAGAAATCACATGATCGGTCGCTTGAACCATGTTGCCATTGCCGTCCCCGACCTCGAGGCGGCCTCTGCGCAATATCGCGATGTGCTGGGGGCCAAGGTCGGTCCGGCGCAGGACGAGCCCGACCACGGCGTGACCGTGGTTTTCATCGAACTGCCCAATACCAAGATCGAGCTGCTCTATCCGCTTGGCGACGACAGCCCGATTGCCGGTTTCCTTGCCAAGAATCCGGCCGGCGGCATTCACCATATCTGCTATGAGGTCGACGATATTCTCGCGGCGCGCGACAAGCTGAAAGCCTCGGGCGCGCGTGTGCTCGGCAGCGGCGAGCCCAAGATCGGCGCCCATGGCAAGCCCGTGTTGTTCCTTCACCCGAAGGATTTCAACGGAACCCTGATTGAACTGGAGCAAGTCTGATGAATTTGACTGGCGGAATCGTCCTTTATGCCTCGATCTGGTTTCTCGTGCTGTTCGTGCTGCTGCCGATCGGTCAAAAGAGCCAGGCCGATGTCGGCATCATCGTCCCCGGCACCCATGCCGGCGCCCCTCACGAGCCGCAATTGCTGAAAAAAGCGCTGTGGTCGACCGTGATCACCACGGTCCTGTGGGGCATCATCGCCTATATCATCTTCGGCGAGATCATCACCCGCGCCGATCTGACGCGGATGTTTGGCTAAGCTGGAAAAGATGGGTGAAGCCCGCCGCTGCAAGGACCGGAACCACGATATTGAGGACCGGAACCGAGAGCAGAAAGGCGATCATCACCCCTAGACCGGTGACCTGAAACGAAAGGCGCTGGCGCAATGCGCCGGCGCTTTCGCTATTCAGGTGCCGCCGCGCTGCCATCGAAAAGAACTCGCGCCCCAGAAGCCAGCCGTTGGCTCCGTAAAACAGCACCGAAGCCAACGGCCCGAGAAAGGGCGTCGCGATCAGCGAGACGATCATGATCGCGAGCGCCGCGCCCATGACGGCCAGCGATTCCAGAAGCCCGTCCCAGAAATCGAGCGGCAGGCCGCGGCGCTGGGGGTAATGGACCTCTTCGACGATCTCGGCTACGCGCTCGGCGAAAAGGCCCGAAAAGGCTGCCGCGACTGGCGCCATGAGGAAAAAGCCCATCAGCGGGAAAAGCGCCAGCGAGCCCCATGACAAGGTCCCGCCGATCGGGATTGTCCCGACCAGCGGCAAGGTGATGCTTTCGGGCGCGAGCCAGCGGATGGCCCAAAAGGCTCCGGTCTGGAGCGCGACCAGCAAAGCGATGGTCAACAGGACCCCGAGCAGCACCACACCGAAGATGCGCGGCCGCAAGAGATCGCCCCAAGCCAGCGTCAGCGCCCGAAACATCATGCGAGGAAGCTGACTTTTGCAGCCAGATCGGGGCGCGGACGCTCGGGCGGGGTCTCGCCGCGCTGGCCGATATGGACGAGACCCGCGATGCGCTCCTGCGGGGCAAGGTCGAAGTGACGGGTCGCGAAATCGGGATGCGAGGCGGGACCGGTCAGCCATGCCGCGCCGTAGCCTGCCGCGAGGGCGGCATTGACCAGCGACAGGCAGACCGCGCCTGCCGAAAGGAACTGCTCCCACTCGGGGATTTTCGGGCTTTCGACCGGCGAAAAGACCACCGCGACGATCAGGGGCGAGCCAAAGGCCGAGCGCGCCTTTTCGACGGCAGCCTCGTCGCCGCCTTTGGCCGCGACGCTGGCCGCCAGCTCGGGCGCGAGCCGGTCGAGCACGGGGCGTTCGAGCACGATGAAGCGCCATGGCTCGAGCTTGCCGTGATCGGGCACGCGGGCGGCCAGCTCCAGAAGCGCCAGAAGCTCCTCGCGCTCGGGGGCAGGGCCTTTCAGCAGTTTCGGCGGATGCGAGCGGCGCTTGCCGAGGAAGGTCAGGGCATCGGGATTGGCGAAGGACATGGCAGCCTCATGAAAGGCCCGAACACGGCGCGGGGCCGGTCGCGGCAGGGTGGGGCCGCAGCGCGGAGGCCGGCGGCAATCGGGGTTGAACTGACGATAGCGGTGATTGCGGGGCGCTACCAGACGGGCTTGCGCGGCGATCGGCGCGCGCGGGAGGCGGTGGCCGCAAGCGCGCGTGACGGCTTGCCAAAAGCCGCGATCGGGGCTTCATGGGGATATGTCGAAGGAAGCCCCCATGGATGATCTGGCCGATTTGGCGGTTCCGGGCCGCGTGATTGCGGTGCGCGTCACGCCGCGCGCGGCGCGCAATCAGGTCACGCCCGCGCTCTTGGAGGACGGCAGCACGGGGCTGCGCGTCAGCACGACGACCGTGCCCGAGGACGGCAAGGCCAATGCCGCGGTGATCAAGCTGATCGCCAAGGCTCTGGGCATCGCCAAATCGCGGCTGACGCTTTTGCGCGGCGAGACCGGACGCGACAAGCTGTTCAGGATCGACTAAGCGGGTGCCCCTGCCAGAGGGCCGCTCAGCGGCGCTTGAGATGCTCCATGCGGTAATTGCCCTCGGGGAGGTTCAGCGCGGCGCGGAGCTCTTCGAGTTGCTCGAGCGAGAGCACGATGCGCGCGATCTGCTCGTCTGTCGGGTCGGATTGCTCGATGATGACGCGGTCGTCGAATGCAAGGATGGTGACGTCCTCGTTGAGGGGGCGTGTCGCGGGTTCGGCCTCGTCGATCAGGGTGATGACGGTGGCGTCGAACTCGTGCTCGATCGTGAACATCTCGTGGACCTCGTTGGTATCGGGCAAATTTTCTGTGAAAGATGCCGCCTTGATGCGCGTCGGGCTTGGCGTTGCGGCCCGGTCAGGGATAGATAGCGGTTAATTTTGCTGTGAGGTATGGTTGATGCGCAGATTTCTCGGGACGAGCACCTTTTTGGCGCTGAGCCTTGTGGTGGCCGGCTGCGTGGCACCGGGGCAGATGCCCTATCCGCCGCTGCCCGAAGCGGGTAGCCAGCCCTCCGCAAACCTGCCCGCCGCAAACCTGCCGGTCCCGTCGCGCGATTTCGCGAATTCGCCGCAGGAAAGCGCGCGCGGCTTTGCCGAGGTCATCCGCAAGATGGAGCCCGCGGTCGAGCGCGAATGCGTCCAGCGCCGTACCCAACCGATCAATTGCGACTTCCAGTTCGTTGTCGACGACCGCGCGGGGCTGGAGCCGAATGCCTTCCAAACCGTCGACAGTACCGGCCGCCCGATCATCGGCTTTACGATTTCGCTGATCGCCGAGGCGCGCAATGCCGACGAGCTGGCCTTTGTCGTCGGCCACGAGGCCAGCCACCACATCCTCGGTCATATCAACCGCAAATCCACGGCGGCCTCGGCGGGGGCGGTCATTCTGGGCGGTCTGGCCAGCGCCTATGGCGGCAGCGAATCGGCGATCCGCTCGGCGCAGGACATCGGCGCGCAGATGGGCGCGCGGTACTATTCGCGCGATTGGGAGCTCGAGGCGGACTACCTCGGGGCGATCGTCGCATTGAATGCGGGCTATGACCCCGAACATGGTGCGCAGTTTTTCGCGCGTATTCCCGATCCGGGCGACCGGATTTTGGGAACTCACCCCTCGCGTGCGGCGCGGATGGCGCAGGTCGCGAGAGCGGTAAACGATTACCGTACAGGGCAGTTCAGATAGGGCGGAAATGTGTTAGAATACGAACGATTCGGTGCAACTCTGGCACCGGAAATGTGAGTAAGATTAGCGCTTTACACCTATACGGCGAGTAGCGTGGTGGTGTGCCGCCACGTTTTTCGAACTGCTTCAAAATTGTCTGAAAAACTCCTTTAATAGCCTGATTGCTGCCGGTAAGTTGCATCGGCAAGTTGTCGCCTGCTTGGGCAGGGTGCCCGGAGTCGATGTGAGGTTAGGAGCGGCCATGATTGGCGTGATTGTCTGGAGTAGCGCAGTGAAGCGCAAAGCGGTGATCTGGTGTGAGGACCAGGGGCCGTTAGCCTATCTTCACGGCCTCGACAACGTTCTGGGCGGCGATGAATGGCCGGTGACCGGTGCAATGGTCGCGCTCGAATCCGAAGTCCGCAACGAGCTGCGCCATGCCTTCAACGTCCGCGTTCTCGATGAAACGCAGATGAGCGAATTGCCGGGCATGCTGCGCGAAGTCGGCGGTACGGGCGGCGGCAATGCCGATCTGGTGGCAAGCGGCGTTGGTCCGGTCACGGGGGCGGTTGCGGCGCAAAGCCAAACCATCGCGGTTCAGACCGAGGTGAAGCGTCCGGCGCTGCGCGTCGTGGCCTCGCAAGAGACGCCGCAAGCCGCGTCGGGAGCCATGCGCGGCAAACAGCCGACGCTTTTCGCGGTGAAAACCGCAGGAAAATCGCGCTGAGCCTTTCGGCTCAAGCGCGATGCTTTTCTCTTAAGTTTTGAAATTGGCGCCCGTCAGGCGCCGCGCGACAGGGCAGCAACACCGGTCCGCGCAAGATCGATCAGGCCGAGCGGCCGCATCAGATCGGCGAAAGCATCCAGCTTTTCGGACGTCCCCGTCATTTCGAAAACAAAGCTCTCCAGCGTCGAATCAACCACATTGGCGCGGAAGATCTCGGCAATGCGGAGCGCTTCTACGCGTTTCTCGCCCTGACCACGCACCTTGAAAAGACCCAGCTCGCGCTCGACCGAGCGGCCCTCGACCGTGAGGTCATGGACTTCATGGACCGGAACGATCCGGCCGAGCTGCGCCTTGATCTGCTCGATCACCGAAGGGGTGCCGCGCGTCACGATGGTAATGCGCGAACGGTGGCCGCTGTGGTCGACCTCGGCCACGGTCAGGCTGTCGATATTGTAGCCGCGGCCCGAGAATAGACCGATCACCCGTGCCAGAACGCCCGCCTCGTTGTCGACCAGTACCGCGAGGGTGTGGGATTCCTCGATCTGCGAATTGGGATCGCGCAGGTCATAGGCCGAATGGCTGGTTGCGCCCTGTTGGATATTCAATGCCGCCATGATGGCCTCACTTCATGAAACTTGGGAAACGGCCGGGGGCGGACCCCCGGCATTCAGGGATCACACCAACGCGCCGCCGGCACCGGTGATGGCACCATCGGTGTCGTCGTCGGGCAGAAGCATTTCGTTATGCGGCTTGCCCGAGGGGATCATCGGCAGGCAGTTCTCGTGTTTCTCGACCAGAACATCGAGGATGAACGGCCCGTCGTAATCCAGCATCTCCTGGATCGCATCATCGAGCTCCGCTGGATCCGAGACCATGCGGCCTTTCGCCCCGAAGGCTTCGGCCAGTTTCACGAAATCGGGCAGGCTGTCCGACCAGCTCTGGCTGTAGCGCTCGCCATGGAGCAGCTGCTGCCACTGACGCACCATGCCCAGACGTTCGTTGTTGAGGATGAACTGCTTGACCGGCGCGCGGAACTGGATCGCGGTGCCCATTTCCTGCATGTTCATCAGCCACGAGGCATCGCCCGCGACGTTGATGCAAAGCGCGTCGGGATGGGCAACCTGCGCCCCGATCGAGGCCGGCAGGCCGTAGCCCATCGTCCCCAGACCGCCCGAGGTCATCCAGTGGTTCGGGTCGTCGAAATGCAGATATTGCGCAGCCCACATCTGGTGCTGGCCGACCTCGGTCGCGACATAGGGTTTGCGGTCCTTGGTCAGGGCGTGGAGACGCTCGAGCGCATATTGCGGCTTGATGACATTGCCGGTCTGTTTGTAGGCGAGGCTCTTGCGCGCCTTCCACTTGTCGATCTGCGCCCACCAATCCTTGAGCCCCGCCGCATTGGTCTTGCGGCCGCGCGACTTCCAGACTTTCAGCAGATCCTCGAGGACATGGCCGACATCACCCACGATCGGGACATCGACGCGGATGACCTTGTTGATCGAGCTGGGGTCGATATCGATATGGGCCTTGACCGAGCCCGGGCTGAAATCGGCGACACGGCCGGTGATGCGGTCGTCGAAACGCGCCCCGATATTGATCATCAGATCGCAATCATGCATCGCCATATTGGCTTCATAAAGCCCGTGCATGCCCAACATGCCGAGCCAGTTCTTGCCGCTGGCCGGATAGGCCCCCAGACCCATCAGGGTCGAGGTCACGGGAAAGCCGCTCGCCTCGGCAAGCTCGCGCAGCAACTGGCTTGCGGCCGGACCCGAGTTGATGACGCCGCCGCCGGTATAAAGGATCGGGCGCTCGGCCTTTTCCATCAGCTCGACCAGCTTGGTGATCTGCTCGATGTCGCCCTTCTTCGCGGGCTGGTAGGAGGACAGATCCAGCTGTTTCGGCCCGACGTAATCGCCGGTCGCGAACTGCACATCCTTCGGAATGTCGACAAGGACCGGGCCGGGGCGGCCGGTGGTCGCGACATGGAAGGCGCGGTGGATGGTCTGGCTCAGTGCATTGGTGTCTTTGACCAGCCAGTTATGCTTGGTGCAGGGACGGGTGATGCCGATCGTATCGGCTTCCTGAAAACCGTCCGAGCCGATCAGGAAGGTCGGAACCTGCCCCGAGAGGACGATGATCGGGATCGAATCCATCAGCGCATCGGTCAGACCGGTCACCGCATTGGTCGCACCCGGACCCGAGGTCACCAGAACGACGCCCGGCTTGCCGGTGGTGCGGGCATAGCCCTCGGCCATATGGACCGCGCCCTGTTCGTGGCGCACCAGAATATGCTTGATGTCGTTTTGCTGGAAAATCTCGTCATAAATGGGTAGTACCGCGCCCCCCGGATAGCCGAATACCGTATCGACACCCTGATCGCGCAGGGCTTCGATAACCATTCTTGCACCGGTCATGCTTCGGGACATGCCCATTCTCCGTCTTTTTTTACAACAAACGTCCGCATTTCCTGCCCGGAAGGGCCCCGCGAACCTTGCGCAAACTATGTGGCGGAGCGGGGAGGGTCAATGGCATGCGTCCAAGAAAATGACCAATTGGTGCATATTCTTGAAATTATATTTCGGATGATGGCGATGGGGCGCAACTATCCCTTCGCATGTGGTAGCGAGATCCGCGCCACTTGCTCGACAATCGGGTCGATCGACAAAGGATCAATGTCGTCGCCATGCGATTTGGGATCCCCGATCGGCTGCCAGACACCGCCTTTGTAGATTTCGAGGGCCCCGAAGCGTCCCTTGTAATCCATCTTGCGGCTGCCCGGTACCCAGTAACCAAGATAGACGAAGGGCAGGTTGGCACTGCGCGCCAGCTCGATATGGTCGAGAATGACATGGGTCCCGAGGCTGCGCCGCTCCTGCGCGGGGTCGTAGAAACTATAGACGAGGCTGAGCCCGTCATCGAGGATATCGGTCAGGCAGACGCCCACGAGCTGCTGGCCTTGATCGCGATATTCCATCACGCGCGAGCGCACCGGCGTTTCCTCGATCATGGCGGCGAATTCGAAGATATCCATATCCGCCATGCCGCCGTCGGCGTGACGGCTGTCGAGGTAAAGGCGGAAAAGGTCATGCTGCTCTTCGGTGGCCCAGGCGCTGGTTGCGAGCCGCACGAGATCGGCATTGCGCTTTTCGACACGGCGCTGCGAGCGCGAGGGCCGGAATTCCGAGACGCGGATCCGCGCGGACATGCAGGCGACGCAGCTTTCGCAACTCGGCCGGTAGAGCACATTCTGCGAGCGCCGGAATCCCTGCCGTGAAAGCGCATTGTTCAGCTCGACCGCGCCATCGCCGCTCAGCGCGGTAAAGAGCTTGCGTTCGGCCCGACCATGCAAATAGGGGCAGGGCTGCGGCGCGGTTACATAAAACTGCGGAGAATTGGGCCGGTTGTGCCGCATCACGCGCTTGCCCCTTGTCTGATCCCGAGCATTGCCGAACTGTCTCCCGTCAGGGACAATATGGAAACGCCCGCGCCCTCCGGCAAGTTGTCCGGATCGACGTCATGGTGAAAAAATCGCAGGTCAGCTGTCATGGTTCGCGAAATCGGCGTCGGATCAACAAGAGCATTGTCACACAAAGCCTAACAAGAGATCAACCCGCGGCCAAGCGCAGGGCGCTTCCGTACCGTACTGCCAAAGGGGTATGGCGAAGGCGGTCGATCCGGCGCAAATCCGGTTGCAACCGACATGCTGCGCGCTAGGCTGACGGGATGGATTTTGCCTCGCGTATCACCCGCTTTCCTCTGCCCAACGACGCGCAGCGCGCGACATCCGCGCTCGAGCATTTCACAGGTCTCGACGCCAAACTCGCGCGGCTGATCGCGGGAACCGCCGGATGCAGCCCCTATCTTGCGGGCCTTCTGCGCTCCGAGGCGGACTGGCTTGTGGCGGCGCTCGATGAGGGTGATGTCGTCGCGCGCGAGACTGCGGAATTCGAGGAACTGGGCCCCGAGGCGCTTGGTCCTGCCTTGCGGCGCGCCAAAAGGAGGATCGCGCTTTGGACGGCTCTGGCCGATCTCGGAGGCGTTTGGCAGTTGTCCGAGGTGACGCAAGCGCTGAGCGATTTCGCCGATCGCGCGACCGATCTCGCCCTGCGCGTCCATATCCGCTCCGAGATTGCCCGCAAGAAGCTTCCCGAGACCGCTTCGGATGCAGGCGGGATCATCGCGCTTGCCATGGGGAAAATGGGCGCGGGCGAGCTGAACTACAGCTCCGACATCGATCTGATCATTCTGTTCGACGAAACCGCCTATGCCCCCGAGGACCAGCAGGAGGCGCGCGCCGCCCTGATCCGCGCGACGCGCAAGGCGGTGGCGACGCTTTCCGACAACACCGATCAGGGCTATGTTTTCCGCACCGATCTGCGGCTGCGCCCCGATGCTTCGGTGACGCCGGTCTGTATCTCGACCGCTGCCGCCCTGCGCTATTACGAGGCCGAGGGGCGCACATGGGAGCGCGCGGCCTATATCAAGGCGCGCCCCTGCGCGGGCAATCTCGCGGCCGGCGAGCGTTTTCTGGCCGAAATGCGGCCCTTCATCTGGCGGCGGCACCTCGATTTCGCGACGGTGCAGGACACGCAGGACATGCGGCTCCGGATCCGCGAGCACAAGGGGCTTCAGGGGCCGATGGTGCTCGCCGGCCACAACATGAAGCTTGGTCGTGGGGGCATCCGCGAGATCGAGTTTTTCACGCAAACCCGCCAGCTGATCTCGGGAGGGCGTGATCCCGATCTGCGCGCGCGCGGCACGGTCGAAGGGCTGGCGCGGCTCGCCGAAAAGGGCTGGATCAACCCCGATGAAGCGCAGGAGCTGACCGCGCTTTACCGCGCCCATCGCGAGGTCGAGCACCGCATCCAGATGGTCAATGACGCGCAGACCCACAGCCTGCCCGTGACCGACGAGGGCATCGACAATATCGCGCGCATGATGGGCGCCCCTGATACCGAGGAATGGTCGCAGGCTCTTTTGGAACGCCTCGATCGCGTCGAGACCCTGACCAACGACTTTTTCGTGCCCGCCGAGACCACCACGCGTCCCGAGCTTACGCCAGAGGCCGAGGCGATCATCGACCGCTGGCGCCGCTATCCGGCGCTGCGCTCGCATCGCGCGCTCCAGATCTTCCAGCGCATCGAGGCCGATTTTCTGACGCGAATGCAGCGCGCGGCCGATCCCGCCGAGGCTTTGGTCCGTTTCGACGCCTTTCTCGCGGGGCTGCCTGCCGGTGTGCAGCTCTTCTCGCTCTTCGAGGCCAATCCGCAATTGATCGAGCTGCTCGTGGATATCGTGGGGACCGCTCCGGTTCTTGCGCGCTATCTCGCACGGCACCCAGAGGTTTTGGATGCGGTGCTCGGCGGCAGTTTCTTTGCGCCATGGCCGGGGATGGAGGGGCTGCAACACAGCCTTTCCCAAGCCTTGAACGCGGCATTTTCCGCGCCCGATGGCGGCTATGAGCGCGGCCTCGATGCGGCGCGCCGATGGGCGCATGAGTGGCAGTTCCGCGTCGGCGTCCACCATCTGCGCGCGCTGATCGGTGCCGAAGAGGCCGGCGCGCATTACGCCGATATCGCCGCCGTCGCGATTGCCGAGCTTTTTCCCTTCGTCGCGCGCGAGTTCGCCCGCAAACATGGCGAGGCGCCGGGCAGGGGGGCGGTAGTGCTCGGAATGGGATCGATCGGAGCGCATCGGCTGAATGCGAGCTCCGACCTCGATCTCATTGTCATTTACGACAGCGGCGAGGTCGAAAGTTCCGACGGGCCCCGACCCTTGGCGGCGCGTCCCTATTATGCGCGGCTGACGCAGGCGATGATCACGGCGATATCGGCCCTGACTTCTGCCGGTAGGCTCTATGAGGTTGATATGCGGTTGCGGCCTTCGGGCAGGCAGGGTCCGGTCGCGACTTCGGTGCAATCCTTCGAAAATTACCAGCTGACCGAGGCCTGGACCTGGGAGCATCTTGCTTTGACGCGGGCGCAGGTTCTTGCGCATTGCGGCGGCGACGGGATCGCGCTTGGCGATCAGGTCGAGGCCTTGCGGGTGGGCGTATTCGGCCAATGCGGCATGCGCGGGCAGGTCCGGAGCGATCTGGCCGATATGCGCCAGCGCATCTTTGCTGCCAAACCCGCCGATTCGCCTTGGGAAGTGAAGGTCGGGCCGGGACGGTTGCAGGATATCGAACTTCTGGCGCAATCCTTTGCCTTGCGGGCTGCCGCTCCGGCACGGGGGACGATCGCGCAATTGCGGGCCGGACAGCGCGCGGGCCTGATCGGGCGCGACGAGGTGGCAGCCCTCGGTTCGGCCTATCGTTTCTTCTGGACGGTACGCTGCACGGGCAAGCTTTTGAGCGAAGGCCGCTTTGATCCTGCGACCATCGGCTATGGCGGGCGCGACTTTTTGCTGCGCGAGACGGGCGCGGACGATCTGGAGGCGCTTGGCGCAAGGATCGAGGATAGCGCGCGCAGTACGGCACAGATCATCGACCGCTTGTTGCAGGCTGCGGCGGCTCCGGAGGAGGGCCCTCCTCGGGGTGAGGCCGCGGCCCTCTGACATCAGCCGATTTTTCCCAGCAGGGTGACGGGTGCCGCGTGATCGCCGCGGCCCGTGGGCAAGGCTGCCGCGCGGCCTGAAATGGCTGATACCTTGTGCAGCGCAATGATGGCCGAAGGGGCGGATTGCAGGGCTCTGGTGATCTCGGCCTCGGTTTCGTCGGGCGTATGGTCAAAGAGACCGTGGCTTGTCTTGTCCCAGTAGAAGGGACGGGTGACGACCTCGTAAATCGCCTTCCACGCCGCAAGGCAGCCGAGCGGGAAATAAAGGTTCAACGTCGGCACCCAGGGCATCAGATGGCGATGTTCCCTGTCGCGGACCGCCCAGAGACCTGCCGTGAGGTTGACGGCCTCGGTCAGGATCAAAAGCGCCGTGAGGGCGGGCAGGGCGTAGCCGCCCCAAAGCCCCGAGACGGCGGGTTGCAGCGGATGGGGGAGACCGAAGGTCAGAAGCCAGAAGCTCCAGAGGATCGGCGCGAGCAGATATTGCGAGATCGTCCCGAGAAACTGCGCTTGAAAGCCGATGAACCGACGTGGGCCCAATTCGCGCCAGAGCCTCAGCGGATGGCGCATATGGACGCCCCAGGTCATCGCATAGCCCTTGAGCCAACGCGAGCGTTGGCGCACCCAGGGCAGGGCACGGCAATTGGCCTCTTCATAGGTGACGGTGTCGAGCATTTCTGTCTTCCAGCCGCGCCGCGCCAGACGCACGCCGAGATCGGCATCCTCGGTCACGTTGAACGCATCCCAGCAGCCGACTTTCTCGAGGATCTCGCGGCGGATGAAGAGCGTCGTACCGCCGAGCGGGACCACCAGACCAAGCCGCGCCACGCCGCGCAGATTGGCGCGAAACCACGAGGCATATTCGATGGTGAAACAGCGCGAGAGCCAGTTGGTCCTGGGGTTGTAGTAATCGAGGATGCCTTGAAGGCAGGCGACGTCGGGGGGCGCGAAGTGGAAGCGGCGGGCGACCTTGTGGAGCTGGTCGGGCTCGGGCCGGTCCTCGGCGTCCCAGATGCCGATGATCGGGCCACGGCAGAAGTTCAGCGCGTAATTCAGCGCACGTGGTTTGGTCTTGATCGGACCGTCGGGCACTTTGATGACGCGGATCCAGTGGGGCAGGACCGTACCGGCCAGAGCGTCGCAGGTCACGAGGTCGCTGGCCTCGACCACCAAAAGCACGTCGGTCAGCTCGCGCGGATAGGTCAGCCGCGAGAGGCGCGCGATGAGGCGCTCGGCGATATCGGCCTCGGCAAAGAGCGGCACCATCACCGAGATGACCGGAAGCTTCCCCTGCATTTGTGCCTGTTCGGGCAGGGCGTCGGCACTCGCCTGACCGGCTGCAAGGCGCCTCGCGCGGCTTTCCTCGCGCAGGATGGTGGCGAAAAGGCCAGCACCTTGACGGTCATGGTCGCGAGCAAGGTCAGCAGCGCCCAGGCCGTTACTATGGAGATGACGAGGACCGGCGCGAGGATCAGGCCGAGCGCCAGCCCTGCAAGCGCCACGGCCGCGATCCGCGCGGTGCGGCCCTCGTTGCGGTTTCGGCAACTGTCGTCGATGGGCACGCGGGTTTCGGCCCGCCGGATCAGCGCGGTTTTCCGGCTGCCGAGGATCGCGTCCCGCATTGCGGTTTCCGAACATAAAAGCATGCGCAATTCGCCGAAATCGGCGGGCAGATGCCGGCTCGTATCGCCAAAAGCCTCGGGGCGGGAGGTCACGACATAGGTCACGCCGCCGATCCGGCGCCAGGGCACCAGACCTGCAGACAGGCAGAAATCGGCGCCAGCCTGATCGAGCAGGCGCGGATCGGGCGGCATGGCGACCGGATCGATCATGCTGGTGCGCCATTGCCGCGAGAGGGCGCGTGTCAGCGCAGCCTCGGTGACCCAGCCATGCGCCAGAAGGATCTCTCCCAAGGGGGCGTCCTGCCTTTGCCGCATCACCACGGCCTTGAGCAGGTTTTGCGAGCTCACGGCCTCGTCCTCGAGCAGGATCTGGCCGAGATGGCGCGGATCGCGGTTCTGGACGAGCCGGTCCGGTGGCGGCGGCGGGATCGGGGAGGAGCCCTTGGCCGGAAGATCCGCCATCACGGCGGCAGGGACATCCGCGCGATCGGGACGGATCGGGACGGTGCGGCCGAGGGGCGTTAGCGCGGAATTGGCGAGAGAGGAGCTGGCGGGCATGGGCGCTTCCCGTTGAGGATCTGCGCTCTCTTTGCCACGCGAAGCGTTAAGGACGGGTTAATCCCGTCCCCAACCAGGTCACAGGGCCACGAAAGACGTGGCGGCCGCTTTAGCGGCGCTCGCGCATCGCTTTGGCGAAACGCGTGAAGAGATAGGCGCTGTCTTGCGGGCCCGGGCTCGCCTCGGGGTGGTGCTGGACCGAGAAAACCGCCTTGTCGAGCACGCGCAGACCGCAGTTGGAGCCGTCGAAGAGGCTGACATGGGTCTCGATTACGCCTTCGGGCAGGGTTTGGGCATCAACCGCGAAACCGTGGTTCATCGAGGTGATCTCGACCTTGCCGGTCTCGACGTTGCGCACGGGGTGATTCGCGCCGTGATGGCCGTGGCTCATCTTGACGGTCTTCGCGCCCAAGGCGAGCGCCAGCATCTGATGGCCGAGGCAGATGCCGAAGATCGGCAGATCCTTGGCCAGCAGCTCCTGAATCATCGGCACGGCATATTCGCCGGTCGCAGCCGGATCCCCCGGACCGTTCGAGAGGAAAATCCCCTCGGGGTTGTGGGCGAGCACTTCAGCCGCGGTTGCGGTTGCGGGCAGAACGGTGATTTCCGCGCCGCTGGCCGCGAGCGAGCGCAGGATGTTGCGTTTCGCGCCATAGTCGATCGCGACAACGCGGAAGGGCTTGGGGTTCGACTGTTTGGTGAACTCGCCCGGCCATTGCCAGAGGCTCTCGTCCCAGGTGTAACTTTGGGTCGTGCTGACCTCTTTGGCGAGGTCGAGGCCGACGAGGCCTTTCCATTCACGCGCCTTCGCGACCATGGCGGCAATGTCGAAATTGCCCTCGGGATCATGGGCGAGCACGACATGGGGCGAGCCTTGCTGGCGGATAGCGCGGGTCAGGCGACGGGTGTCGATGCCGCCGATGCCGATGCGGCCGCGCTTTTCCATCCATTCGACGAGATCGGCGGTCGCGCGCCAGTTCGACGGTTCGGTCGGGTCCCATTTCACCACGATGCCCGGCGAGACGGGATCGGCGGCTTCTTCGTCTTGCGGGGTGACGCCGGTATTGCCGATATGGGGGAAAGTGAAGGTCACGACCTGACTTGCGTAGGACGGGTCGGTCATGATCTCCTGGTAGCCGGTCATGGCGGTGTTGAAGACGAGCTCGGCCACCGTTTCCCCGGTTGCGCCAAAGCCTCGCCCGTGGAAGACCGTTCCGTCAGCGAGTGCAAGACATGCGGTCGGTTTCTGTGCCATCTTCATTTCTCCGGATAAATCGACCGACAACTAAGATTACATGGCCAAAGCGTCAAGGCCGGAACTATGCGAGTTTTCGCATGTTTTGCGGGTGGGTTGACCTCGGCGTCCGCCGGGGGCACACAACGGGGCTGTTCAGCAACAAGAGGATAAGATGGAACTTCGCGAACGCATTCAGGCGGATACGACCGAGGCCATGAAAAGCAAGGATGCACCGCGGGTCTCGACCCTGCGTCTGATCTCTGCTGCGATCAAGGATCGGGAAATCGCGGCCCGTGGCGAGAATAGCGAACATCCCGGCCTGACCGATGCCGATTTGGTCGCGATCATGTCGAAAATGGTCAAGCAGCGGCAGGAATCGGTGCGCGCCTATGAAGAGGGCGGGCGTCTGGAGCTTGCGGCCAAGGAAGAAGCCGAGATCAAGCTGATCCAGCAATACCTTCCGCGCCAGCTCGACCAGGCCGAAGTCAAATCCGCAATTGACGGCGTTGTTGCGGATCTGGGCGCATCCTCGATTCGCGACATGGGCCGCGTCATGGCAGAGTTGCGCACACGTTATGCCGGACAGATGGATTTCGGCGCCGTCGGCCCGATCATCAAGGACCGGCTGATGGGCTGAGGCGAAAGCCCGGTTGCCGAGATCACGGGAAAGAGCGGCTTGGCCGCTCTTTTTTTATGCGCGGAAGGCGGGCGCGTCCGGCGTCACGCTTTAGCGGCTGCGGGCGAGGGCGCGGTCGATATCCGCGCGCAGGGCCTCGCGCTCTTGCGGCGACAGGAAGCGGCCGATTTCGATTTCGCGCTGGCCGTCGGTCAGGGTGAGGTAATGCTCGACGGGCCCGTCCTCGCGCAGCTGGCTGCGCACCCAATAGGGATTGGTCCGCCACAAACGGTCCTGCTGACCCGGTTCCTGCCGCAGCACCGTCAGCACATCGGAGCTCAGACGCAGGGTCTCGCGGGTGATGCGCGCATTGCGGGAATTGCGCTCGATCGCGATCCAGAGCGCCCAGATCACGACGAGGGCAAAAGGCAAAAGCCCCCACATCACCCCCGATCCGACCATCGCCAGTAGCGGGATCATCAACCCGATCGCGCTTGTTGCGATTACCCAGACAAAACCCTTGGCGGGAAGCGAGCGGTGCGGCCAGAGATGCAGCTCCGCCACAAGCTCGTCGCCATGATTTTGCGCGGGCCTTTGTGCAGGACGCGCCTCGGGATCGGGGAATTTGGACCAGTGATAGGGCATCTTCGTCTCGGGACGGCGGTCTTTTCGGCAGTCTTTCCGGCGGGCGGTAGGGGGGATGGGCCGGCATCGGCCCTGTGCAGTTTACGCCCCTGACGGCGATCCGCCAGAGCCGGGGTGCACCGCAGCGGGAACCGACAAAAGAAAACGGCCCCGGATTGCTCCGGGGCCGCAAGGAATGTGCTCGGGGCTTAGTGCGCTACGGCACGGTCCCAATCTTCACGCTTCGGCAGCTGCTCGAAGGTGTGCTCCGGCGGCGGGGAGGGCAGGGTCCACTCCAGCGTGTCGGCGTGCTCGTTCCAGTAGTTGTTCTCGGTGACGCGCTTGCCTGCGAACAGCGTGTAGAAAATCACCACGATGAAGAACAGGAAGGATGCGAACGAGATATAGGCACCGATCGAGGAGATGTTGTTCCAGGTCGCGAATTCGACGGGATAGTCGATATAGCGACGCGGCATGCCCTGACGGCCAAGGAAGTGCTGCGGGAAGAAGGTCAGGTTCGCACCGATGAACATCGCCCAGAAGTGCAGCTTACCAGCCCATTCCGGATACTGACGGCCCGACATCTTGCCGATCCAGTAATAGATACCGGCGAAGATGGCGAAGACGGCACCCAGCGACATCACGTAGTGGAAGTGCGCCACGACGTAATAGGTGTCGTGATAGACGCGGTCCAGCGGAGCCTGCGACAGAACCACACCGGTCACACCACCAACGGTGAACAGGAACAGGAAGCCGAAAGCCCAGAGCATCGGGGTTTTGAACTCGATCGAGCCGCCCCACATCGTTGCGATCCACGAGAAGACCTTGATGCCCGTGGGCACGGCGATCGTCATGGTGGCCAGCATGAAGTAGGACTGCTGGGTCAGCGACAGGCCGACGGTATACATGTGGTGCGCCCAGACGACGAAACCGAGGATACCGATCGCAGCCATTGCCAGAACCATCGGCAGATAACCGAAGATCGGTTTCTTGGCGAAGGTCGAGATGACGTGGCTGATGATGCCGAAGCCGGGCAGAATGATCATGTACACTTCCGGGTGGCCGAAGAACCACAGGATGTGCTGATACAGAACCGGGTCACCGCCACCGGCCGGGTTGAAGAAGTTCGTCCCGAAGTTGCGGTCCATGAGCAGCATCGTGATCGCGCCTGCCAGAACCGGCAGCGACAGAAGGATGAGCCATGCGGTAATGAACACCGACCAGGCGAACAGCGGCACTTTGAAAAGCGTCATGCCCGGTGCGCGCATGTTGAGGAAGGTGGTGATGATGTTGATCGAGCCAACGATCGACGAAGCGCCCGAAACGTGGACGGCGAAGATCGCCAGATCCATCGAATAGCCGTCTTCAATGGTCGACAGCGGCGGGTAAAGAACCCAGCCAACGCCCGAACCATAGCCGCCACCGCCCGGTGCCAGCAGCGAGGCGATACCAAGCGCCACACCACAGACATAGAACCAGTAGCTGAGGTTGTTCAGACGCGGGAACGCCATGTCCGGCGCACCGATCTGCAGCGGCATGAAGTAGTTGCCGAAACCGCCGAACAATGCGGGGATAACGACGAAGAACATCATCAGGACGCCGTGATAGGTGATCATCACGTTCCAAAGATGGCCGTTCGGCGTACATTCCTGGGTTGCATCCGCGATGAAGCGGGCGCCTTCGGTACACATGTACTGCACACCGGGGTGCTGCAGTTCCATGCGCATATAAACAGTGAAGCAGACCGAGATCAGACCGACGATACCCGCCGTGAACAGATAGAGGATCCCGATATCCTTGTGGTTTGTTGACATGAACCAGCGGGTAAAGAACCCACGGGTATCATGATGGTCATCCGGGCCATGGACGGCGGCGTCTGCCATGTGTGATCTCCCTAGTACTTGCGGCTGGCCGACCATCGGAAAGGTCGGCGGACTCTGCGTGTGGTTCTAGACCACAAAAACCGGACCGGCAATGGACCGGAGGTGTGATTGACGTGCCCCCGACCCGTTTTTCAAGGGGCCGGGGGCGCAAATTGCTTCACGAATTGCGATCGGGGCCTTTGGGGCCTCCGATCGGCGCGGACAGCTTACTGGGCTGCCGGAGCTTCGGCGGGAGCTTCTGCCGGAGCTGCCTCGGCCGGAGCCGCCGCAGCCGCGTCGGGCGAATTCGCTGCGAGGAAGGCCACGACGTCGGCCTGATTCTTGTTCATCTTGAACGTCATCTTGGTCTTGAGCGACGCGTCGCCGACTTTTTCTTCGACATATTTGTTCGGGTCGGTGATATAGGCCGCCAGATCTTCCTGGGTCCAGACTTCACCGGCTTCGCCGAGCTTCACCAGCGCGTCCGAGAACTTGTAACCCTCGGCGGTGCCGGCGGTGCGGCCGACGACGCCGTAAAGGTTCGGGCCGGTCTTGCCGCCTTTGACGACATCGGTTCCGTCGGGCGCCTGAACCATGTGGCAAGCCTTGCAACGTTTGAATTCGGATTCGCCCTTGGCTGCATCGCCGGCGTCCTGCGCAAAGGCAGGAACAGCCAGCAGAGTTGCGGCGAGAGTGGCAAAGAGGCTGATCTTCATCGCGTTATCCTTTTTGGCACAGAGATCCCGTTGAACCCTGTCAGGTGATTTTCGGGATGCTGCATTTGATCATTCGTTTTAGCAAGCTTTCATACATCAAATCATCCTGAATGGGGGCGGGTGCCCTGCCTCAGGCGGTAATGTTTCGTCCTGCTGATTGGGTTGGACTTAAGGGTCCGGGAAACTGTCCGAAAACCGCGCCTTGAGCGCGGAATCGAGGTCTCCCATCGTAACCGGCAGGCCTAGATCCACAAGGCTGGTAACGCCATGTGCAGTTATGCCGCAGGGTACAATTCCGGAGTAATGGCTCAGGTCGGGCTCGACGTTGACGGCGAGGCCGTGGAAGCTGACCCATTTGCGCAGCTTGACGCCGATGGCCGCGATTTTGTCCTCGCGCATCGTGCCGTCCGCCAGCGGTGCCTTGTCGGGCCGCGCGATCCAGACGCCGACGCGCCCGTCGCGGATCTCGCCCTTCAGGCCGAATTCGGCAAGCGCGCCGATGACCCAGTTTTCGAGGGCCGTGACAAAAGCGCGCACGTCGCGTCCGCGCTTGTTGAGATCGAGCATCACATAGGCCACGCGCTGGCCGGGGCCGTGATAGGTATATTGTCCGCCCCGTCCGGTGACATGGACGGGGAAGCGGTCGGGATCGGTCAGATCCGGCGCCTGCGCGCTGGTTCCGGCGGTGTAAAGCGGCGGGTGTTCGACCAGCCAGATCAGCTCTTCGGCGGTGCCGGCCGAGATTGCGGCGACGCGCGCTTCCATGCGGGCCACGGCCGAGTCGTAATCGAGCAAGCCGGGTTCTGTAATCCATTCAACCATGAAGCCTCATACCGCCTCGGGCCGCGGGGCCGCAAGAGCGCGACGCGGCAAAGCGCGGCAAACCGGGGTGCGGGGAAGGGGCGGCAGCCATGCGCGGCGTGCAAGGCTTTAATATGAGCATTTCTCATGATCATTGTGCGGATGATGAATTTCCCTAAATGACACGACAGCGCTATAAGGCCCTTTGCATAAGCCCGGACGGATATCATGACTGCGAAAAGCCAACCCAAAGTTTCCCCTGTCTTCGAAAGCCTGCGCAAAGCCGCGGCCGAGCGGATCCTGATCCTCGACGGGGCGATGGGAACGCAGATCCAGCTTCTGAACATGGGCGAAGAGGAATTCACGGGTCACGGCTCGGGTTGCGCCTGCGCGCATCACTCGGATCATCCGCAAAAGGGCAACAACGACCTGTTGAACCTGACCCAGCCCGATGCGGTCGAGGATATCCATTACCGCTATGCCAAGGCGGGTGCCGATATCGTCGAGACGAATACTTTTTCCTCGACCTCGATCGCGCAGGCCGATTACGGGCTGCAGGCGGCGGTCTATGATCTCAACCTCAAGGGCGCGCAGATCGTGCGCCGCGCGCTTGACCGCGCCACGGCCGAGGACGGGCGCGAGCGCTTCGTCGCCGGCGCGCTCGGGCCGACCAACCGCACCGCCTCGATCTCGCCCGATGTGAACAATCCGGGCTACCGTGCGATCACTTTCGACGATCTGCGCATCGCCTATTCCGAGCAGCTGCGCGGTCTGATGGACGGCGGCGCCGATCTCATCCTGATCGAGACGATTTTCGACACGCTCAACGCCAAAGCCGCGATTTTCGCCTGCGAAGAGGTCTTCGAGGAAAAGGGCATCCGCCTGCCCGTGATGATCTCGGGCACGATCACCGACCTGTCGGGTCGCACCCTGACCGGCCAGACGCCCACCGCTTTCTGGTATTCGATGCGCCATGCGACGCCTTTGTCGATCGGGTTGAACTGTGCGCTTGGCGCCAATGCGATGCGCCCCCACCTCGCCGAGCTGTCGGCCGTGGCCGATACGCTGATCTGCGCCTATCCCAATGCGGGTCTGCCCAACGAGATGGGCCAATATGACGAAAACCCCGCGCAAATGGCCGCCCAGATCGAGGAATTCGCCCGCGAGGGGCTGGTCAATATCGTCGGCGGCTGCTGCGGCTCGACCCCCGACCATATCCGCGCCATTGCCGAGGCCGTCGCGAAGTACCCGCCGCGCGCCGTTCCCGAAATCGAGCCGCTTCTGCGCCTCTCGGGTCTCGAGCCTTTCGTCAAAACTCCCGAGATCCCCTTTGTGAACGTCGGCGAGCGCACGAACGTCACCGGCTCGGCCAAGTTCCGCAAGCTGATCACCGCAGGCGATTACGCCAGCGCGCTGACGGTTGCGCGCGATCAGGTCGAAAACGGCGCGCAGATCATCGACATCAACATGGACGAGGGCCTGATCGATTCGGCGCAGGTCATGATCGAATACCTCAACCTCGTCGCCTCCGAGCCCGATATCGCGCGGGTGCCGGTGATGATCGACAGCTCCAAATGGGAGGTGATCGAGGCCGGTCTGAAATGCGTGCAAGGCAAGCCGATCGTCAACTCGATCTCGCTCAAGGAAGGCGAGGAGCTTTTCCTCGATCATGCACGGCTTTGCCGCCGCTACGGCGCGGCCGTCGTCGTCATGGCCTTTGACGAAACGGGGCAGGCCGATACCGAGAACCGCAAGGTCGAGATCTCGACCCGCGCCTACGAGCTTTTGACCCGCGAAGTGGGCTTCCCGCCCGAAGACATCATCTTCGACCCCAACGTCTTTGCCGTCGCCACCGGCATCGAGGAGCACAACAACTACGGTCTCGACTTCATCGGCGCGACCAGACGCATCATCCAGACCCTGCCGCATGTCCATATCTCGGGCGGTGTCTCGAACCTCTCGTTCAGCTTCCGCGGCAACGAACCGGTGCGCGAGGCGATGCATGCGGTCTTCCTCTATCACGCCATTCAGGTCGGCATGGATATGGGGATCGTCAATGCGGGCCAGCTTGCGGTCTATGACCAGATAGACGCCGAATTGCGCGAGGCTTGCGAGGATGTCGTGCTCAACCGTCGCGACGATGCGACCGAGCGCCTGCTGGATCTCGCCGAACGCTATCGCGGCGAGGCCGGTGCGAAAGCGCGTGAAAAGGATCTGAGCTGGCGCGAACTGCCGGTCGAAAAGCGCATGGAATACGCGCTGGTGAACGGCATCACCGATTATATCGACGAGGATACCGAAGAGGCGCGGCTTGCGGCCGAGCGCCCGCTCCATGTCATCGAAGGTCCGCTGATGGCCGGGATGAACGTGGTCGGCGATCTCTTCGGCTCGGGCAAGATGTTCCTGCCGCAGGTCGTGAAATCGGCCCGCGTGATGAAACAGGCGGTCGCCCATCTTCTGCCCTATATGGAAGAAGAGAAGGAGGGCGGGGCCTCTTCCGCCGGCAAGATCCTGATGGCGACGGTCAAGGGCGATGTCCACGACATCGGCAAGAACATCGTCGGCGTCGTCTTGTCGTGCAACAATTACGAGATCATCGATCTGGGCGTGATGGTGCCCGCGACCAAGATCATCGAGGTCGCCAAGCGCGAGAAGGTCGATATCATCGGCCTTTCGGGCCTGATTACGCCGTCGCTCGACGAAATGTGCCATGTCGCCTCCGAGCTGGAGCGCGAAGGGATCAACGTGCCCCTGCTGATCGGCGGCGCGACCACCAGCCGCGTCCATACCGCCGTCAAGATCAACCCGCGCTACCACAAGGGCCAGACGGTCTATGTCACCGATGCAAGCCGCGCGGTCGGCGTGGTCTCGAACCTGCTGTCGGACCGCAAGGATGATTTCGCCGCCGATGTACGCGCCGAATATGTCGATGTGGCCGAGCGCTACACCCGTGGCGAGGCCGAGAAAAAGCGCCTGCCGCTGGCATCGGCGCGCGACAATGCCTTCAAGGTTGATTGGACGGGCTGGGAGGCCGCAGTGCCGACTTTCTTCGGTCCGCGCGTGATCGACGACTTCGATCTTGCCGAAATCGCGCGCTATATCGACTGGACCCCCTTCTTCCAGACTTGGGAAATGAAGGGCGTCTATCCGCGCATCCTCGAGGATGCGCATCAGGGCGAGGCCGCGCGCCAGCTTTTCGCCGATGCGCAGGCCATGCTCAAACGCATCATCGACGAGCGCTGGTTCCAGCCGCGCGCGGTGGTGGGCTTCTGGCCTGCGAACCGCAAGGGCGACGATATCCAGCTCTGGCAGGACGAGGCACGCGAATCGCCGCTCGCCGTTCTTCACACCCTGCGCCAGCAGGTCACCAAGCGCGACAACCGCCCGAATGTGGCCCTTGCCGATTTTGTCGCACCCGAGGGCCTGCGCGATTATGTCGGCGGCTTCGTCGTGACGACCGGCCCCGAGGAGCAGGCGATCGCGGATCGCTACAAGGCGGAGGGCGACGATTTTTCGGCGATTCTCGTGCAGGCTCTGGCGGACCGCTTTGCCGAAGCTTTGGCGGAAATGCTGCACCAGCGCGTGCGCCGCGACTATTGGGGCTATGCGCCGCAGGAAAGCTTCGCACCGGCCGAACTGGTCGCCGAACCCTATGAAGGCATCCGCCCCGCGCCGGGCTATCCGGCCCAGCCCGACCATACCGAGAAAGAGACCCTCTTCGCGCTTTTGGGCGCAACCGAGGCGACGGGGGTCGAGCTGACCGAATCCATGGCGATGTGGCCGGGGGCTTCGGTTTCGGGTCTTTATATCGGCCACCCCGATTCTTACTATTTCGGGGTCGCAAAAGTCGAACATGACCAGGTTGCGGACTATGCCGCGCGTAAAAACATGAGCCTTTCAGAGGCCGAACGCTGGCTTGCCCCCATCCTGAACTACGTTCCGACCGATGTTGCGGCAGCAGAATGAAAAGAAGATGAATTTTCTGTCGAAAACCTGTCGAATGCCTCTTTTCAATGCCGGCGGTAGCGGCTACATCACCCTCACTGACACGATGCGGTCGTGGCGGAATTGGTAGACGCGCAGCGTTGAGGTCGCTGTTCCTTAACCGGAGTGAAAGTTCGAGTCTTTTCGACCGCACCATTCAGAAACGCGCCCGGAGCTTGGTAACAAGCTCCGGGCGTTTTTCATTTCAGCTACCTGATTTCATTCGTGTTTCCCGCCGCAAAAGGGCGATGCGCCCCCGCGCCGTTCCGGCCGGAGTGGCCGCGTCATCGGCAGGGCAATAATCTGCCTCGACGTTACGGGGCAGGCCCCAGCAAACGGCACGACACGGGCTCGTTTTCTCTGGACAGGCTGTTTTTGTACAATAAGTATGTGCTTATGCCGCCCGCGGGGCAGGCCCTCGGGCGGCGCAGTCGTTTTACGCCTCGTTTCAGCCTCGCTAGGGGGCGGGCGTCACATTGGAGCGCATCGCATGAAAAGCCCGATCAGTCGCCGGACCGCCCTAGGCACGCTCGCTGCGGGGGCTGCCTCCCCCTTGATCACTTCGGCGCCTGCCCGCGCCGCCGCGCCGCCGGTGGGCGCACCGACCGGCTCGAGCTATCGCTTCAAGATCGGCGAATTCGAGGTCACGGCGCTTTACGACGGCTACTACCCGCTCAAGACCGAGACCTTCGTCACCAACCAGCCGGTCGAGGCAGTGATCAAGGCCCTAGACGATGTCTTTCTGCCGCCCACAATCGTTCCGACCCCGATGACGCCGCTGGTGATCAACACCGGCAAGAATCTCGTGCTGATCGATACGGGCAACGGCGACTTGCTGCCCGATGTCGCGGGCTATACCGCCAAGAACATGCGCGCGGCGGGCATCGATCCAGCCGCCATCGACACGATCATCATCTCGCACTTCCATGTCGATCATGTCTGCGGGATCCGGCTGATGGACGGGACCTATCAATTCCCCAATGCGCGAATCCATGTACCCGAGCTGGAGTGGGCGCATTGGATGGATGATTCGAACCAGTCGCGCGCGCCCGAACGCCAGCAGATCTATTTCAATCAGGCGCGCCGGATCTTCCTGCCGATCGAAAAGGATGTCGAGCGTTTCGGCGATGATCAGGAGATCGTGCCCGGCATCCGCTCGATCTGGACGCCCGGCCATACCCCCGGGCATACATCCTTCATGGTGACCTCGGGCGAGGCGCAGCTTCTGGTCTGGGGTGATGTGACCAATTTCACCGATATCGTGCTGCGCTTCCCGCTCTGGACGCCCTCTGCCGATATGGACCAACAGGTCGCTTTGTCGACACGGATGCGCATGCTGGACATGGCGACGGCCGACCGGATGCGGGTGAGCTGCTTCCACGGCCCGTTCCCCGGCAACGGCTATATCCGCAAGATCACGGATGAAGAGTACCGGCTGGTGCCGCTGCAATGGACCGAGCATCTGGACGGCTGGAAGTAGCACCTGCCGAAGGCGATCAGCGCGGCTCCGGCAGCCCTGTCGGGGCCTGCTGCGTCCATTCATGAGGTGTGTGCCGGATCCCCTGCGCGGCCCCTCCGGCAGTCGGTCGGCGGCGGCTTTCGATGTCCGAAAACCCGCAAGACAGGCGCAGACATGCGGTCAAAGCGAGACAAACCGGCCTAAAGCGGATCCGGTAAAAGCGCAACAATTTCAAAGGGAAGAAGTGGTGCCCGGAGACGGATTCGAACCGCCGACACGCGGATTTTCAATCCGCTGCTCTACCAACTGAGCTATCCGGGCGAAGCATCATCTGCTTGCTGAGGGGGTTATTAAGTGGCTGTGACGGGACTGTCCAGACCTGAAATGAAGAAAAATTCACTCTTCGGGAATATTCTCTGAAGCAGGTTCCGCAGGGATGCGGTAATCGCCCCGCAACCAATGTGCGAGGTCGATATCGGCGCAACGTTTCGAACAAAACGGCGCATATTCAGCTGTGGAGGGCTTGCCGCAAATCGGACATTTCGCCGCCATCATGCCCCTCCGGCGAGTCGCGACAGCAAAATCCGGTCGCGCTTGCGGTTCAGCTCGAAGAGCCCCATCGCGGTCCAGCCGATCAGCACGGTTTCTGCCGTTTCCGCCTTGAAAGCGGCGCGCAGAACCTGCTCGAGCGTGCCGCGGTCGCGTTTTGCGATCGGCGCGAAATCGATCACGATCTGGCCGCCGATTCCGCGCAGACGCAGCTGGCGCGGCAGGTCGCGGGCCAAAGCGATATTGGCCTTGAGACCCGCGGCGGGCGAGGTGTCGCTGCCGGTGTTGACGTCGATCGCGCTCAGCGCGCGCAAGGATTCGATCGAGGCCCATGCGCCCCCGTCCAGATCGACGCGGGTCGACAAAAGCGCGGCGACGGCATCCTCGGCCCCCGATTGGGCAAAGGAATCATCGCCTTCCTCGATCGCGTCGGGCTCGGGCTGGGCCCAGTCGCGCCAGGCGGCCTCGGCAGGGGAGGGTGCATCGAGCAAAAGTTCGGGCGAGCCCTCGAGATCCTCGGCCAAAGCGACGGAAAGACCGACCAGCCCCTCGAGCTCTTCGCGGATCTCGTCATCCTCGGCCAAAACGGCGGCGCTGCGGATGATGATGCCGGGCGGATCCGCGAGTTCGGCAATTGCGGCCTCGCAGATTTCGGTCAGGGCCGCGCGTTCGTCCGCATCCTTGATCTGGCGCGAGACGTTCACGCCGCCCGCGCCGGGCGTGACGATGACATTGCGGCCGCGCAGCAGGATGCGCCCCGAGCAGGGAACCGCCTTGCCGTCCTCGGCAACGCCGGTGACCTGAACGATCAGCGACTGGCCTTCGCTCAGGCCGTTGCGGTCGCGCAGATAGCCGCGTGCGCCTTCGGGCAGGCGCAGGAAGACGCCGCCCTGGCCCTTGACCAGACGCTCGACCTTGGCGCGGCAGATCGCGCCCGGTGGAAGCGGGGTCAGGTCGCTGGAATCGATAAAGAGATCCTCGAGCCGTCCGTCGACGAGCAGCGCGGCGGCTTCCTGGCCCAGAACGCGGCCGATAATGACCTGACGGCCCTTCATTGGTGATCTCCGTGAATGCCGGCGCTGGCGAGGAGCGCCGCGGTTTCGGCGAGGGGAAGGCCCACGACCGAGGTAAAGGAACCCTGAAGCCAGGGGACGAAGGCCGAGGCGCGGCCCTGGATCGCATAGCCGCCCGCCTTTCCCCGCCATTCGCCAGAGGCGACATAGCCCGCGATATCCTGCGCGGTGAGGGGGCGGAAACGGACGGTGGTTTCGACCAGCCTTTCGGCAATGCGGTCGGGCAGCGCAAGCGCCACGGCCGTCATGACCTTGTGGCGTCGTCCCGACATGAGGCGCAGGAAGGCTGCCGCCTCGCGCTCATCCTCGGGCTTGCCGAGGATCTTGCGGCCGACCGCCACCACGGTATCGGCGCAAAGCACGACGCCTTCGGCGCGTCCTTGCAAAGCGGCCGCTTTCTCGCGGGCCATGCGGCGGACATAGTCGCGCGGTGGCTCGGCGGGATGCGGGGTTTCGTCGATATCGGCAGGCAGGACATGATCCGGACGGATGCCGATTTGCGCAAGAAGCTCGAGCCGTCGGGGACTGGCCGAGCCAAGCGTCAGCAGGGGACGTGACACATCAACCCTTTCCGAATTTGAAAATCGACCGCGTAAAGCGGTCGATTGTTATTTGAAGCGATAATTGATCCGACCCTTGGTCAGGTCATAGGTGTTCATCTCGACTTGAACACGGTCGCCGGCGAGAACGCGGATGCGGTTTTTGCGCATCTTGCCTGCCATATGTGCGATGATCTCATGGCCGTTTTCCAGCTCGACCTTGAACGTCGCATTCGGCAGGAGTTCCTTCACGACGCCGGGGAATTCGAGCAGTTCTTCCTTGGCCATGGTGTCTCCTGATTTGGCTGCCCGCAATTCGAGCAGGCGCGAGCTACATGCGACCTGGCGGCTGGGTTTTCAAGGGGAATCTGCTGGGAAGACGGCTCCTTGCGCCGGAATAGGGCCTTTCTTGGCCATTCCGCTCGCGATTTGGATGGGGGGCGGCTGAAATGGCCGCGAAGTTTGCGCGGCCCCGCGCCGATGCAGGGCCGGGAAAGAGAAGTGATGCAGCCCGCGCGCGGGGTCAGGCCGCGCGAAAGTCTGTTCTTTTCCGGCGCGG
Organism: Paracoccus cavernae; assembly: GCF_042430175.1. NCBI lineage: Bacteria > Pseudomonadati > Pseudomonadota > Alphaproteobacteria > Rhodobacterales > Paracoccaceae > Paracoccus > Paracoccus cavernae. The sequence continues at coordinate 333,502 of NZ_JBHMDZ010000049.1, forward strand.
TTTCGGGGCGCTCAGGGTTGCGGTTCGTGTCTATCTGCACCTAGCCGAACGAGGGCAGCGTTCCGATGTCGAAAGGTGGTTCGCCCTCCGCCTGTTCCGCCGCCTCTTCGTCATAGGTCAGGACGAAATCCGAGGCGAAAGCGGGTTCGGGGCTTTCGCCCGATGAAGCGCCGAAATCGGGGTCGAAGGTCGGGGCAGAGTCGAAACCCACGGAGGAGAAGTCTTGGGCGGCGATATCCTGCGCGGGCAGGTGGTTGTCGTCTCCGTCCGGCGGAAGGCGGAAATGGTCGGGCTCTCTCGTGTCGATCAGGGGCAGGTGGTCGCCCTCGATCAGGCCCGATGGGGGAGACATCACGATCCCTGACGTCCCCGCCCCGTGTTCGGGGCCGTGCAGGCGGATGGCATGCAGGCCGTCGGCTTCGCCCAACCGGCCCTTGGCGAGGATCTGGCCGTTGCCGGTTTCGAGACGGGTTTCGTTCAGAATGCCGGTCGGCAGCGCGATGAGATCGCCCGGCTTGAGGGCGCGGATCGCGCGCAGGGTCATCTGGCGTCGGCAGAGCACGCCTTGCAGCGGGATCGGAGCCTGACGGACGGCCTGCGCGAGGCTGTCCGGATCGGCGGTGCTTTCTGCGGCATCGGGGAAACCGGAAGGGCCGATGTCGCGGCCTTCGTCGGGCGCAAATCGGCTCTCGGGCGCGATCACCGTGAGGGCGGCCATGGTCTTGCCGAAATCCGGCAAAGCGGGGCTTGCCGCTTCCGGAAGCGCCACGAGGATCTTGCCGTCGCGTTGGCCGCCGCTGCCGATGCGGAAATTCAGCGTCAGATTGGCGAGGGGGGCATCTTCCAGCATCAAAAGAAGCGGGCGGGCGTCATCGAGGAAGCTCGCGTAGCGGTAGCTGGCAAAATCGGGGCCCCCGGCGCTATCGGGCAGGGCATTGCCCAGCTCGCAGAGAAGACGGTTAACGAAATCGGCCGTGATCGCGGCATCGGTGCGGGTCGGCTTGCGCGCCCGAACCGCCCGCGCCGAGACGCGGCCGATCGCCTGCATCTCGATCAGCGAGGCGATCAGCGAAGGGCAAAGCGCGACGACGCCCAAGCGGTCGCCATCACCTTGAACCACGGCAAGAAGCGCGCGTTCGGGGAAAAGCTCGGCCAGTTCGGCAGGGGTGGCGGGGGCATTGGCGACGTTTTCGACAAAGACCGGAAGGCCGTAAAGCCGGTCCGCCGTGCGGCCCAAGGCGACTGCTGCCGCGCGGCCGATGTCGACCTCTACCTCGGGCAGGGCGTCGAAATCGGGGGTGAAGGAGAGCTCCTCGGGCGCGCTTTCTGGCCTGCTCACGATCATGGCGCGCAAAATATCGGCATGGCTCGCGCGACCGCTTGGTGCAAGCGGGGCGGCGATGCTCGGCTCCGAGCCCTCCATCAAGGCCTCCTTCTACAAGACGGGCAGCGGTTTCGCGGGAATCGCTGCATTCATTCCCCGCGATATTGGCAGAGAAGTCTTGCGAAAGTGTTGATCCCGCGCGGATTGATCGCGCGGCACCAAAAGGTTCAGGGCGGAGAACTTGGGTCCTCAGAGCTCGTCGAAATAGCGGATGCCCTTGCCGACCAGATCGGCAAAGCCGCTCGCGCCGAGCTTGTCTTTCAGCGTCATGCTGACATTCGAGACGGTTTTGTAGCTGATCTGCGCCCGTTCGGCGATGTCGCGATAGGAGAGACCCTCGGCGATGCCGCGCAGGATATGCTCTTCGCGCGGGGTCAGACGCGGCTTGGCGGTGAACATGCCCGGCTGGTTCATCAGCGCGATTTTGCGCGCCATATCCGCGGAGACATAATTGCCGCCACGGGCAACCTCGGAAAAGGCCTGGCAGATCTCTTGGGCGGGAGAATCCTTGTTGATCAATCCGTTGCAACCCGCCTGCAGGGCGCGACGCGCGATGATCGGGCTGCGGTGCATGGTGAAAACCAGAATCGGCTGGCTCGCACCGGCCCGCCGCAGCCGCTCGATCAGGCGCACGCCCGCGATCTTGGCGTCACCGACCGAGAGGTCGATCACCAGCACGTCGGGACGCTCGCGCCGCCAGGCGCGGAAGGCCTGAAGGGGCGTCGCCGTCGGGATGACCTCGCAGGGCATGGCGTCATGTACGATCCGGTTCCAGCCCTCGGCCACGACCGGATGGTCGTCCATGATGACGACGCGGCAGGGGCGCGAGCGGGTCGGGGCAAAGCTGACATGTGCATTCATAGCGAAATCCGGAGTTCGGTTACCGTTTCGCCGTCAAGACGGGTCGGCGGCTGATAGGTTGCACCAAGGATCTGCGCGCGCTCCCTTATCCCGTTCAGCCCGAGACCCGAGCGGGTCTTGCCGACGGGGCCGGTGCCGTCGTCGCGAACGCGCGTGACCAGGGCGGCATGGGCTGCGGCATCGCAGGCAGGGGCGACAGTCATCTCGATGGTGATCCGTGCAGGATTGGCGTGGCGAATGGCGTTCAGAATACTCTCGCGCACAAAGCGGTAAATGGCAATTCCCGCCGCTTCGCTGCAGCGCGCCTCGGCTGGGGTGGTGATCGAGATATCGACCTCGGGCGCCATTTCCGAGAAATTCAGCACAAGTTCGTGCAGCAATTCGTCGAGACCGGCTTCGTCGAGGGTCATGGGACGCAGATCCTCGATCGCGCTGCGGGCGGATTTCTGGACCTCCTGCGCATGGCGGGTGATGGCAGCGAGAGCATCCGCCAATGTCCCGCGATCGTTTGGGCGCTCCGCATCGTTTTCGGGCTGATCGAGCCTTTTTTCGACCGATTGCGCCTGACCGACGGCAGCGCGCAGGGCGAAAAGCTGCGGCCCCATATCGTCGTGAAGATCGCTCGCGATGCGCGCACGCTCGGTCTCGGCCAGCGTCATCATGCGCTCCTGCAGGCGGCGGTTCTCGGCGCGGCCCTCGTCGAGATGGCTGGCAAGGGCGTTCACCCCTTCGGCGAGCCGGTCGATTTCGCGCAAGGACGAGAGGGGGGCGCGAACCGAGAGGTCGTTTTCCCGCATCCGCCCGATGGCGCGGCCGACCACGGCAAGGCGGCGCGTGACGAAAAGCGTGACCGACATCGTGACCGCGACCATGACCGCGACCGCAAGCGCCAGAAGCGGCAGGATCACCCGCAGATTGTCCCATGTTTTCGCGATTTCGTCCGAAGGATCGGTCGCAACGCGCAAAATGCCCAAGACATTGGGATAATGGCGGATCGGGAACATGTCGCTGCGTGGCGGCGGCGTCAGAAGGCCGGTGAGCCAGTCGGGCGGGACATGCGTCTTTGGCTGGAGCGCGGGGAAAAGATCGGTCGCGCCATAGGCGGGAACGGTGCTCGGCGGGGGGGCGTCCTCCTCGATCCGCTCGCCTTTGGCATTCTCGACCCAGGCGGCGACATGGCGCTGGCGGTCGATCTCGGCGGCGAGGCGTTGCGCCTGCACCATGAGGTCGCCGCGCGTGAAAGCCGTCGGCTCGCGGAAGGTCGCGGTCGCGGTGGCGAGCAGGAAGGCGGCATCGGTTTCCTGCCGCACGGCGGCGCGCGCATGTAGGATCAGGATCGCGCTCACCAACAGGCAGATCAGCAGTCCCGCGACCGAAGAGCCGATTGCCGCGATCGTGACCAGCGACAAGTGCCGTTTGGCCGGACGTCGCGGCGCAACCCCCCGCGCGTCATGCGCAACGGTTGCGGGCGCTTCGGGCCGCGTTTGTCGCTGGTCGCCGCCGGAGGGGAGCAGGCCGGAGCGGGGGCCTTCCGGATTGCCGGAGCGCAGGGTGGTTGTCATCGCGCCGCGATCCTTTGGCTTTCCCTGATCCGCAAACCGGCCCGGGAGCCGCGGGATCTTTTGATCACAGTAAGCGCGACCCCGCGCTTGGGGCAAGGATTCGGGCGGGCGGGGTGACCGCATGCTGAGGACGGGTCCCTGTAGTCCGCATGCGACCTTATTCCATTTAGTGGAACGAAAAGGTACGAGCGGTTTCAATCCTGCCCGCAAATCACCCCCGCTTTCCTTAAGCAATCAAGGAAATGAAAAGAATATGGGCAGGTTTCGAATATATTTCTTGAATTTCGGCACCGGCTTCGACAACTTTTGGAACAATCGCCGCAAACCAGTTCCACGAGATGGACCGCAAGGTCGCCACGGAACGGAACGAAAGCAGGCGACGCGGCCCGCCTCGGGGAGGGGGAGGAGCCGCCTTGCAGCAGAAGGAGGGGCCTGTCGATGACGGGGACAATCACAACCGACGCCGATAGCTATCCCGGCATGACCGAGCTGGAGCCGGCGCGCCGCGCGACGCCCGTTTGGCTCAAGCCTGTGGAATGGGTCGCGGTGGTCTTTTTCCTGATCATGTCCGGCATGATCCTGACCAATGTTTTCACGCGCTATGTCTTTGGCCATCCCATCGTCTGGGCCGACGAGGTCGCCTCGCTCAGCTTCATGTGGATGGCGATGCTGGGCGCGGTGCTGGCGATCGAACGCAGCGAGCACATGCGCCTGACCGTGCTTTTGCCGCTGATTTCGGACCGCTGGCGTCCCTATGTCGAGGCTTTCTCGGGCGTTTTGATGCTGGTTTTTCTGGGCGGCATCATGCCTTCGGCGCTCGAATACGCCTATGAGGAAAGCTATATCACCTCGCCCGCGCTGAATATGCCGATGATCTGGCGCGCCTCGGCGCTGCCGACCGGCGTGATCCTGATGGCGCTTCTGGTGGTCGTGCATCTGCTGCGCGATTTGCCGATCAAGGCGGTCGGCGCGGCGCTGGGCGTCGCGGCGGTGTTGGTCGGCGGGCTTTATCTTGCCTCGCCCGCGCTCGCAGCGCTGGGCAACTGGAACCTGCCGATCTATCTCGGGCTGATCGTTTTCGTCTGTCTGGGCCTCGGCGTGCCGATTGCCTTCTGCTTCGGTCTGGGCACGCTGGCCTATATCACCTTCGCGACCTCGCGGCCGGTTTTCGTGATGATCGGGCGCATCGACGAGGGCATGTCCTCGCTCATCCTGCTCTCGGTTCCGATCTTCGTCTTTCTGGGCTGCATTCTGGACGCGACCGGCATGGGCAAAGCGATCGTCGGCTTTCTCGCCTCGCTTCTGGGCCATGTGAAAGCGGGGATGCGCTATGTCCTTCTGGGCGCGCTTTTCCTTGTTTCGGGGATTTCGGGCTCGAAAGTCTCGGATATGGCGACGGTGGCCCCCGCACTCTTCCCCGAGATGAAGCGGCGCGGCAACAAACCTTCCGAGATGATCGCGCTTCTGGCGACCGGCGCGGCGATGGCCGACACCGTGCCGCCCTCGATCGTGCTGATCGTGCTGGGCTCGGCCGCCGGCGTGTCGATCGCGGGGCTCTTCACCGCGGGCTTTGCGATCGCGATGATCCTTTTGCTGGTGCTGGCGGTGCTGGCGCGCTGGAAGGCGCGCGACGAGAGCATGGAGGGCGTGCGCCGCGCGCCGCTGAGCGTCGTCGCCAAAACCCTGCTCGTGGCCGCGCCCGCGCTGGTCCTGCCCTTCCTGATCCGCGCCTTTGTCGGCGGAGGGATCGCCACCGCGACCGAGGTCTCGACCGTGGCCGTCGTCTATGCGCTTCTGATCGGCATGGTGATCTATGGCGGCATCAAACCCGCGAAACTGGGCCAGATGCTGGTCGATACGGCGGCGATGTCGGGGGCGGTGCTGCTGATCCTCGGGACCGCATCCGCAATGGCATGGGCGCTGACGCAATCGGGCTTTGCCGCCGGTCTGGCCGAGATCGTGACCAATCTGCCGGGCGGCTGGCTCTCGTTCATGTTCGCCTCGATCGCGATCTTTCTGGTGCTGGGCTGCGTCCTCGAAGGTCTGCCTGCGCTGGTCCTGATGGCGCCGATCATGTTCCCGCTCGCGCGCAATCTCGGGATCCACGACATCCATTATTCGATGGTGATCGTCGTCGCGATGAACATCGGGATGATGGCACCGCCGATCGGGGTCGGCTTCTACATCGCCTGCAAGATCGGCAATGTGCCCCCCGATCAGGCGATGAAGGCGATCTGGCCCTATATCGGGGCGCTGATGGCGGGTCTGATCCTGATCGCCTGCTTCCCGATCCTGTCGACCGCGCTGCTTTAAGCGCGCGCCGCGAGAACCCCATGCGCCACGCGGCGCATGGTCCGACGACCAGTCCAAGAAACCACGACAACCAGAAACTCCATGGGAGGAGATCTTATGTCACTGTCCAGACGTTCGCTGCTCAAAGGCACTGCTGCCGGTCTGATCGCGGCCCCCTTCATCAGCCTGCGCCCCGCATCGGCGGCCGAATTCGACCTGAAGATGGCCAACAACATGCCGCTGAGCCATCCGACCAACCTCAGCCTCGCGAAAGCGGTCAAGGCGATCGAGGAGCAGACCGGGGGCCGCGTCAAACTGACCGTCTTCCCGCAAAGCCAGCTCGGCGCGGATACCGATGTTCTGGGCCAGCTGCGCTCGGGCGGGGTCGATTTCTTCCACCTCTCGCCGCTGATCCTGTCGACCTTCGTCGCCAATGCCTCGATCTCGGGGATCGGCTTCGCCTTCAAGGATTACGACAGCGTCTGGAAGGCGATGGACGGCGATCTGGGCGCCTATGTGCGCGCCGAGATCGAGGGCAAGGGCCTTTATGCCTTCGACCGCATCTGGGACAACGGCTTCCGCCAGATATCCAGCTCGACCAAGCCGATCGCGACGCCTGCCGATCTGGAGAACTTCAAGATCCGCGTGCCGGTCAGCCCGATGTGGACCTCGATGTTCTCGGCCTTCGGTTCGGCCACGACCTCGATCAACTTCGCCGAAACCTATACCGCGCTTCAGACCGGCATCGTCGACGGTCAGGAAAACCCGCTCCAGATCCTGTCGGATTTCAAGCTGTGGGAGGTCCAGAAATACGTTTCGATGACCAACCACATGTGGGACGGCTTCTGGCTTCTGGCGAACGGTCGCATGTGGCGCGGCCTGCCCGACGACGTCAAAGAGATCATGGCGAATGTCTTCAACGCCGAGGCGCTCGTCCAGCGCGAGACCATGGCCACGATCAACACCAGCCTGCGCGGCGAGCTGGAGGGCAACGGCATGGTCTTCAACGACGTGACCACCGCCGACTTCCAGAAGAAGCTGGTCGATGCCGGTTTCTATGCCGAATGGAAGGGCAAATTCGGTGACGACGCCTGGGCCAAGCTCGAGGCTGCCGTCGGCCATTCGCTGTAAGAGAGGCGATGATGGCGCGTGCTGCGGAAGAGAATGCGAAGCGCGCGCCTGTCGCGGCCGACGGCGCGCAGGCCGTCGATCGGGCCATGGCGCTTTTGTCCATGGTCGGACGCGGCGGGGCTGCGGGCATCGGCCTGATGGAGCTGGCCTCGGGGCTTGCGCTCAGCAAGCCCACCGCGCGGCGGTTGCTCATCGCGCTGATCCGCGCCGGTCTGGTCGATCAGGACAGCGAAACGCGGCGCTACCATCTCGGCCGGCAAAGCTATGCTTTGGGCATGATGGCCTCGCGCCGCCACGGGCTTGCCGAACAGGCGGGCGATGCGGTGGCGCGGCTTGCGCGGGATTCTGGCGATACGGCTTTCGTTTCCAGCCGCAGCGGCGATTGGGCTTTGTGCCTGCGCCGCCAGGAGGGCAGCTTTCCGGTCCGCAGCCATGTGCTGCAGGCGGGTGACAGCCATCCTCTGGGGGTGGGGGCGGGATCGCTTGCCATGCTGGCCGCCATGCCCGACCGCGCCGCGATCATCGCGCGGCTTGCGGATTTCTATGCGCCCTATCCGGGTCACGAGGCCGAAGGTCTGCTTGCCGCCTGCGGGCGTGCCGATGCTTTGGGCTACGCGGTCAATCCGGGGCTGGTGCTGTCGAGTTCATGGGGCGTCGGTGTCGCGATCCTTTTGCCCGACGGGCAGGTCGCGGGCGCGCTTTCGATTGCCGCGCCGGACAGCCGCATGACACCGGAACGCCAGATCGAACTTGGCGCTTTGCTGCGCCGCGAAGCGCAGATCGTGGCCACGCGGCTGGGTGCGCTTTTCTGATTGCAAGGCGGCGGACCCTGCCGCCGGACTTTTGATATTTTCGCCGTAAGGCTCTGATTTAACGGAGAGAGATCATGGCTGATCCACATATCGTCGGCTGGGCCCACACCAAATTCGGCAAATCCGAGGCCGCCGGTACCGAGGCGCTGATGGCCGAGGTTGTCGGCCCCGCTCTGGCCCATGCCGGTGTCGGTGCGGGCGATCTCGACGGGATTTTCGTCGGTTGCTACAACAACGGCTTCCAGAAGCAGGATTTTCAGGCCGCTCTGGTCGCGATGGGCACGCCCGGCCTTGAATATGTTCCCGCCGTCCGGATGGAGAATGCCTGCGCCACCGGCTCGGCCGCGCTTTATTCGGCGATGGATTTCATCGCCTCGGGTCGCGGGCGGATCGCTTTGGTTGTGGGTGCGGAAAAAATGACCGCCATCCCCGGCAACGAGGTCGGCGACGTGCTTCTGACCGCTTGCTACCGCGAGGAAGAAGCCGATGTCGCAGGCGGCTTTGCGGGCGTTTTCGGCAAGATCGCCAACAGCTATTTCCAGCAGCACGGCGACCGCTCGGCGGAATTGGCGATGATCGCGGCCAAGAACCACGAGAACGGCATGCGCAATCCGCTGGCGCATATGCAGAAGGATTTCGGTTTCGATTTCTGCAACACGGTCTCGGAAAAGAACCCGCTGGTCGCGGGGCCTTTGCGGCGCACCGATTGCTCGCTCGTCTCGGACGGGGCGGCGGCTTTGGTGCTCGCCGATGCCGAAACCGCCGCGCAGATGCAGCGCGCGATCCGCTTTCGGGCGCGCGCCCATGTCAACGATTTCCTTGCGCTTTCTCGCCGCGATCCCATCGCTTTCGAGGGGCCGCGCCGCGCTTGGGCCAAGGCGCTCGAACAGGCGGGGCTGTCGATCCGCGACCTGTCCGTCGTCGAGACCCATGATTGTTTCACCGTGGCCGAGATGCTGGAATACGAGGCGATGGGCCTTGCCGAGCGCGGCGAGGGCTGGCGCGCGATCCGCGACGGCGTGACCCGTTTCGACGGCGCGCTTCCGGTCAACCCCTCGGGCGGGCTCAAATCGCGCGGCCATCCGATCGGCGCGACCGGCGTGTCGCAGCATGTCATGATGGCGATGCAGCTGATGGGCGAGGCGGGCGCGATGCAGGTCGCGGGCGCCAACCTTGGCGGGGTCTTCAACATGGGCGGCGCTGCCGTCACGAGCTATGTCTCGATCATGGAGCGCGCGAAATGAGCGGCATCATTCCCGCTTCGACCCGCGTGATGAACCTTGCGCATTTCGTGACGCAGGCCAAGACGCGCGGCCCCGACGACATCGCGCTGGTTTGGCGCGAGACCGAGATGACATGGGCCGAGCTTGACGCCCGTATCGACGCGATGGCGGTGGCGCTTCAGGATCTGGGCGTGGTCAAGGGTGACCGGATCCTGCTGCAATCGCAAAACTGCACTCAGATGTTCGAGGCGATGTTCGCCTGTTTCCGCATCGGCGCGGTCTATGTGCCGACGAACTTCCGACAGACCGCCGAGGAGGTCGCCTATCAGGCGCAAGCCTCTGGCGCGAATACCTTTATTTGCAACGAGAGCTTCCCCGACCATGCGGCGGCCGTCGGCGGCATCCAGCGCAAAATCGTGATCGGCACGGCGGATTGGGGGCTGTCTTACGACGCGCTGGTCGCGGCCAATCTCGGGCGCAAGCCCGTTGAGGTACCGGTCGATCGTGACGATCCGTGCTGGTTCTTCTTTACCTCGGGGACGACCGGCAAGCCCAAGGCCTCGGTCCTGACCCATGGCCAGATGGCTTTCGTGATCACGAACCATCTGTGCGATCTGATGCCGGGCCTGACGCGGGCGGATGCATCCTTGGTGGTCGCGCCGCTCTCGCATGGTGCGGGCGTCCATCAGGTCACGCAGGTGGCGCGCGGCATCAAGACCGTGCTTCTGCCCTCGGACCGGTTCGAGGTCGATGTGGCATGGGGGCTGATCGAGAAATGGAAGGTCTCGACCATGTTCACCGTGCCGACCATCCTCAAAATGATGGTCGAGCATGAAAGCGTGGCGCGGTTCGACCATTCCTCGCTGCGCTATGTGATCTATGCCGGTGCGCCGATGTTTCGCGAGGACCAAAAGCGCGCGCTGGCGGTGCTTGGTCCGGTCATCGTGCAATATTACGGTCTGGGCGAGGTTACCGGTGCGATCACGGTGCTGCCGACCTATCTGCATCACGCCGCGGACGGGCCCGAGGTCAAGATCGCGACCTGCGGTTTCGACCGCACCGGCATTCAGGTTCAGGTCCAGCGCGCCGACGGCACCGCTTGCGAGCCCTATGAAACCGGCGAGGTCTGCGCCATCGGCCCTGCGGTTTTCGCGGGCTATTACAACAACCCCGAGGCCAATGCGAAAAGCTTCCGCAACGGCTGGTTCCGCACCGGCGATCTCGGCCATGTCGACAATGACGGCTTCCTTTATCTGACGGGGCGCGAATCCGACATGTATATCTCGGGCGGCTCCAACGTCTATCCGCGCGAGATCGAGGAAAAAATCCTCCAGCACGAGGCGGTGTCCGAGGTCGCGGTTCTGGGCATCCCTGATCCGTTCTGGGGCGAGGTCGGCTATGCGGTCTATGCGGTGAACGCGGGTCACAGCGTGACCGAGGACGAGCTTGCCGCCTTCACCGCCGCCAAGGTCGCGCGCTACAAACAGCCCAAGCGCTTCATCCAATGGGAGGCGCTGCCGAAATCGGCTTACGGCAAGATCACCAAGAAGATGGTGCGCGACGAGCTCGAGGCACGCGGCCAGATCGAGCAGCCGGAGAAGACCGCATGAGCGAGGCGCTTGCATCGCTTTCGCATCGCGGACCGAAAGCTGCGGCGCGGGTCGTCTGGGGCAGGGGCGATCTGCGCCCCGTCGCGGGCATTTTGCGCAAGGGCGAGAGCCTTTGCGCGGGCGTCGGCCGCATCTTCGCCGAGGCGGGGTGCCGTGGCGGCGTGATCTCGCTTGACGGGGTGCGCTGCGATCCGCTGCTTTACGTCGGGCCTGCGGTGTCGCGCGATCCGGCCTTTGCCGCCTATTATTCGGAAACGTTTGCGGGCGACAGCGATGCGCCGATTCGCGCCAGTACCGCGACGGTCGGCCTGCGCGAGGGGCAGCCGTTCTTTCACTGCCACGGCCGATGGCAGGCCAAGGGCGCGGCGATCATGGGTCATCTCCTGCCCCATGACTGCATTGTCGCGGAAGATCAGGCGGTCTCGGGGCTGGGATCAACCAGCAATGCCTTTGCCGCGCGCTATGATCCCGAGACGAATTTCACCCTGTTCCACCCCGAAACCGAAGGCGAGGCCGGTCCTCGCGGGCAGGGCAGCGGGGTGTTTTTGCGCATCGCGCCGGATACCGATCTTTCGGATGCGATTGCCGAGGTGGCGCGGGCTGCGGGGATCGCCAATGCCCGCATCCACGGCGTGGGCTCGATCTGCGAGCCGCATTTCGCGCAAACGGGCCGCATCGCGACCCCGATCACGGAAGTGCGCATCGATCAGGGCGATATCCGTGACGGGGCTGTGTCGCTTGCGGTCAGCTATGTCGATACCGATTGGCGCATCCATTCCGGCAGGCTGGTTTCGGGCAAAAACCCCGTCGGCGTGACATTTGAAGTTCTGATCGAGGATCTGGGTGTGGCCTCGCCCTGAGGCCAGACGCCAACGACCCGGCGGCAATGGGCCGCCTCTCGCGGATTTGTCATGCGGGGGGCGGCTTTTTTCATGCAGGCGGCGGCTCTGTCGTGTCATGCTGCGGGCATATTGATCCAATGAGGTGCCTCATGAGCGACAAGACCACCGACAGCCGGCGCCGGAGCGCGGCCGCGACCGACAGGCCCGATCAAGGCACCGCCTTCCGCCCGAGCCGCCGCAGCGCGCTGATGCTGGGCGCGGGCCTGCCTCTGAGCCTCGCTTGGCCCGTTTCCGTGATGGCGCAGGACGGCGCGGGCGCAGATGGCGATGCCCATGCGCCCACCGCGCTCGCGCAGGCCGGTCTGCCGCTTTTGACGATCTCCCTCGGGTCTTTCGCGATCACGCCGCTTCCGGCGGGGGGCGGTGTCTCGGACAATCCGATTGCGATTTTCGGGCTGGATGTCGATCCCGAAGACTTCGCCCGCGTCGCTGCCGAGAACTTCATCCCCGCCGACAAGACCTTCGGCTCCTTCACACCGGTTCTCGTGCGGTTCGAGGGCGGTCTTGCGCTCTTTGATTCGGGGATGGAGCCGGCGGGTACCATCGCCGCGCTGGCACTGGCGGGGGTGACGCCCGACCAGATCACCCATGTCGTTCTGACCCATATGCATCCCGACCATATCGGCGGGCTTTACGGCGAGGGGCCGACTTTCCCCAATGCCGAACTGGTGGTGCCGAAGCTCGAAAACGACTTCTGGTCGACGCAGGACAGCGCGGCCTACAAGGCCAAGGTCGCGCCGCTGATCGACAAGGCGCGGCAGATCAATGCCGGCGACGAGATCCTGCCCGGCATCACCGCCGAGGCTGCTTACGGCCATACGCCGGGCCATACGACCTATCTTCTGAGCGCCGGCGACCAGCGCCTCCTGCTGACCGGAGACAGTTTCAATCATTACGCTTTCTCGGTCTCGCGCCCCGAATGGAAAGTGCTTTACGACAACGACAAGGATGCGGCGATCGTGACGCGCAAAGCCGTTCTGGCGCGTCTTGCCGCCGACCGCATCCCCTTTTTCGGCTATCACATGCCTTTCCCCGCCGTGGGTTTCATCGCGGATACGGGCGAGGGCAGCTACCGTTTCATGCCCGCGACCTATCAATTCTCGGTCTGAGGCCGGCGCGGAAATGAAGAGGGGCGGCAGAACCTTCTGCCGCCCCTTTGCCGTTTGAACCCGTCGGTCAGACCTTGCCTGCCGCACGGTCGCGGGCATGCATCGGTCCGCCGCGCCAGCGCGGGAAGCCGTAACCGTGGATCTCGACCAGATCGATATCCGAGGCCTGATGCGCGATCCCCTCGGCCAGAATGGCATCGCCTTCGGCCGCCATTTCGCCGACCAGCGCGGTTGCGATCTCCTGTGCGCTCATGGTGGCGGGACTGGCGATCCGCTCGCCCAGAAGCGCGGTCACGGCAGGCGAGGGTTTGGGTTTGCGGTCGCCTGCGACATAATCATACCAGCCGCCGCCGGTCTTCTGCCCCTTGCGGCCCGCCGTGACCAAGACGTCGCCAAGCGTTTCCGGCACATCTTGCCCAAGCGCCCGCGCGCCTTCGCGCTGGAGATAGGCGATGTCGAGCCCGCCCATATCCTGCGCCTCGAAGGGCCCCATCGCGAGGCCGTAGCCGCGCATTGCCGCGTCGATATCGGCAATTGTCACGCCCTGACGCACCAAAGCCTCTGCCGCGGCACGGTAGCGTTTGAGGATGCGGTTGCCGATGAAGCCTTCGCAGATCCCCGCCTGAACCGGAATTTTGCCAAGCTGTTTGGCCAGCGCGAAAGCCGTGGCCAGCACCTCGGGTCCGGTCTCGGGGACCGGCACGATTTCAAGCAATTTCATGACATTGGCGGGGCTGAAGAAATGCAGCCCGATGAAGCGTTCGGGATGGGGCAGACCTTCGGCGATCTCGCGCGGATCAAGATACGAGGTATTCGTCGCCAGAACGGCATCGGCACGGCATGCCTGCGCGAGCTGCTCGAAAACCGCGCGTTTGACGCCGATTTCCTCGAAGACCGCCTCGATCACCAGATCGGTATCGGCAAGCGCTGCATAATCGGTCGAGGGGGTGACGCCCGCCAGACGCGCCTCGGCCTGCGCTTGGGTCAGCTTGCCGCGTTTGACGCCGCCCTCGAAGATCGCGCGCAGATTGGCGATGCCGCGCGCAAGGGCCGTCTCGTCACGCTCGATCAGCACAACCGGCAGGCCCGCATCGCGCAAAGCCGCGGCAATGCCTGCGCCCATCGTGCCGCCGCCGATCACCGCGGCCGAGCGGATGGCGACGGGTTTGGCATCCCCCAGATGTGCGGGACGGGTCGCGGCGCGTTCGGCAAAGAATACTGCCCGCAAAGCCGCCGCCTGATCCGAGCCGCGCAGCGCGAGGAAGGTTTCGCGCTCGAATGCCATGGCCGTTGCAAAGTCGTTCTCGGATGCAAAGCGGAGCGAGTCCAGCGCGCGCAGCGGGGCATTGTTGCCCTTGGCCGCCTTGGTGACCGCCACGCGCTGCCCGTCCCAGAAAGCATCGTCTTCGGGCGTGATCACGCGGGCGGAAACGGGTTGGGGCAGGGGCTTTGCCAATGCCTTTTCGGCAAAGGCGATCGCGCCCTCCAGCAGATCGCCCTCGATCACCGCGTCGATCAGGCCAAGCGTCAGGGCCTTTTCGGCACGCACCGGCTTGCCCGATGTCACCAGCGCCACAGCGGCGGGCAGGCCGGTCAGGCGCGGGGTGCGCACCGTGCCGCTTGCCCCCGGAATGATCCCGAGATTGACTTCGGGCAGGCCGAGGCTTGCGCCGGTGCCCGCGACGCGGAAACGGCAGCCGAGCGCGACTTCAAGCCCGCCACCCAGCGCCGCGCCGTGGATGGCCGCGACCCACGGTTTCGCCGCGCCTTCGATACGGGCGACGAGATCGGGCAGATGCGGCGGCTCCGGCACTTTGCCGAATTCGCGCACATCGGCACCCGCGATGAAGGTCCGGCCCGCGCAATGCAGCACGACCGCCGTCACCTCCGCCTCGGCGTCAAGCGTGGCGACCGCATCCCACAACCCCTGCCGCACGGCTTGCGACAAAGCGTTCACGGGCGGATTATCCACGGTGACGATGGCGATATTGCCCGCGCGGGCGATGGTGACGGTGGACATGTCTTTACTCCTGACTTGTCAGATCCCGAGATAGGCTTCGCGGATGCGCGGATCCGCGATCAGCGCCTCGGCAGGGCCTTCCATACTGATGCGGCCGGTCTCCATGACATAGCCGCGATCGGCGATTTTCAGGGCGCCAAAGGCGTTTTGCTCGACCAGAAGCACGGTGACATTGAGCGCTTTCAGCCCTTTGACCACATCGAAAATCTGCTGGACGATGATCGGCGCCAGCCCCATCGAGGGCTCGTCGAGCAAAAGGCAGCTTGGCCGGCCCATCAGCGCCCGCGCCATGGCGAGCATCTGCTGCTGGCCGCCCGACAGACCACCCGCCGCGAGATTGCGCTTTTCGCGCAGGATCGGGAACATCTGGAAAGCGTCCTCCATATCCTTCTCGACGCGGTCGTCGGTGAAAAGGAAGGCGCCCAGACGCAGGTTTTCCTCGACCGAGAGATTGGTGAAGATCTGCCGCCCCTCAGGCGATTGCGCGAGACCGCGTTTGAGGCGCTTGAAGGCCGGAACCGGCGTCAGCGCCTCGCCGCGAAAGGTGATCGTCCCGCCCGAGACCGGCTGCACGCCCGACAGGCAGCGCAAAAGCGTGGTCTTGCCCGCGCCGTTTGCCCCGACCACGGTGACGATTTCGCCGCTGTCGACGCGAAGGTCGATCCCGTGCAGCACTTCGATGCGCCCGTAGCGCGAGCGCAGCCCCTCAACCGTCAGCATGGGCGACCTCCGCTTCGGTACCAAGATAGGCGGCAATGACCGCCGGATTGCGGCTGACCGTGGCGGGATCGCCCTCGGCAATCTTTTCGCCGTGATCAAGCACGACGATATGGTTCGAGATCCGCATGACCATTTTCATGTCGTGTTCGACCAGCAGGATCGCCACGCCCGAGGCCGCGACTTCGGCGATGAGGTGGTCGATTTCTTCGGTCTCGACGGCATTGCAGCCGGCGGCGGGTTCATCGAGCAGCAAAACCGCAGGATCAAGCGCCAGAGCGCGGGCGATCTCCAGCCGTTTGAGCGCGCCATAGGACAGATTGCCCGCCTCGCGTTCGGCGGCGCGGTCCAGCCCTACGCGCGCCAGCAGGGCACGCGCGCCCTCGGCTGCCGCTTTGGCGCGGCGGCGCGACGAGGGCAGGTTGAGCAGATCGGCCAGAACCGGACCGCGCTCGCGCAGGTGATAGCCCGCGATCGCGTTTTCCAGCACCGTCATGTTCTGGAAGATCTGGAGGTTCTGGAAGGTGCGCGACATGCCGCGTTCCGCCAGATGGTTCGGAGCCATGCCGGTCACATCCTCGCCCTTGAGCAGGACCTGACCCGAGCCGGGCTGGTAGACGCCCGAGATCATGTTGAAAAGCGTGGTCTTGCCCGCGCCGTTGGGCCCGATCACCGAGACGATCTCGCCCGGTTCGACCTTGAAGCCGACATCCTGCACGGCTTTGAGGCCGCCGAAGGTGATGCCGAGGCCCTTGATTTCCAGAAGGCTCATTCGTCTTTCCCCCGGAATTTGCGCAGGATCGACGGCAAAAGCCCCTGCGGCATGAAGATCATCACAAGGATCATGACCAGACCCAGCATGAGCTGCTCATATTCGGCGAAAACCGTCAGCGCCTGCGGCAAAAGCGTCAGGATCCCCGCGCCGAAGATCGCGCCCAGCACCGAGCCCGCGCCGCCGAGAACCGCCATCGTGACCATCTCGATCGAATGCATGTAGCCCGCGACATCGGGGCTGACGAATTTGTTTTGCAGCGCCAGCAGCGAGCCCGAGACCGAGGCATAGACCGCCGAGATGACGAAGGCCTGCAGCTTGTATTTCGCGACATCGACGCCGACGGTGCGGGCCGCGATCTCGGAGCCGTGCAGCGCGCGCAGGGCCCGCCCCGAGGGGCTGTTGTAGAGGTTGAGCGCGATCCATGCGCCGATCAGCAGGCAAAGGCCGGTGAAAGCATACCAGAACTCGCCGTTCGTGAGGTTCAGGCCCCAATCCTTCAGCAAGGCGCGCAGGCCCAGCTCGGGGACATCGATCCCGTCGGGGCCTTTGGTGATCTGGCGCTCGTTGCTCAGCACCATGAAGATCAGGATGCCCATGCCGAGGCTGGCCACGCCAAGATAATAGCCGCGCAATTGCAGGATCGGACGGCCGACGAGATAGGCCAGCGCCGCTGAAATCGCCGCGCCCAGCACGATCGCAAGGCCGGGGTGCAGCCCCAGATAGATCGGGGCCAAGGCGCAGGCATAGGCCCCGATCCCCGCAAATCCGGCATGGCCGAGGCTGATCTGGCCGGCATAGCCCGTCAGGATCACGATCCCTGTCACCGCGATGCCGTTGACGAAGATCAGCGCGCCGATGCGGAAGTAATAGCCCGAGGGAAAGAAGAACGGCGAGATCGCGATCAGCGCGGCCAGCACCAACAGGGTTGCCTGTTTCGAGGTCAGCTTCATCATGATCACACCCGCTCGGTCGATTTTTTGCCGAAAAGGCCCTGCGGCATGAAGAACAGCACCGCGAGGATCACGACGAAGGCCGCCGCGTCTTTGTATTGCGAGCTCAGATAGCCCGCCGTCATTGCCTCGATCACGCCAAGCGCCAGCCCGCCCACAAGCGCGCCTTTGGGATTGCCCATTCCGCCCAGCATGGCCGCGGCAAAGCCCTTGAGCGCCAGCGCGATGCCGACGTCATAAGAGACCAGCGTGATCGGCGTGACCAGCACGCCCGCCAAAGCCCCGATCCCCGCCGAAAGCGCGAAGGACAGCGTCATGATGAAATTGGTGTTGATGCCGACAAGCTGGGCGGCAAGACGGTTGTTCGAGGTCGCCAGAAGCGCCTTGCCCGTCAGGGTTTTGGTGAAAAACACCCAAAGCCCGAAGAAAACCGCGAAAGCCCCCGCGATGACCCAAAGGCTTTGCGGCAGGATGGTCGCGCCCAGAATATGGATCGGATCATCGCCCGAGAATGCCGGAAAGCGGTGGAGCTGTTTGTCGAAGACCAGTTGCGTCACGCCGCGGATCAGGATCGAGGCCCCGATGGTGATGATGATCAGCGACACGACCGGCGCGCCGCGCGCGGGCTCGATCGCGAGCTTGTTCAGCGCGACCCCCACAGCCGAGGTCACCGCGATCGCGATCAGCGCCGCCAAGGGCAGGGGCAGCCCCGCCTGATGGGCGAAAACGGTGATCATCCCGCCCAGCATGACGAATTCGCCTTGCGCGAAATTCACCACATCCGAGGCGTTGTAGATGATCGTGAAGCCCAAGGCGACGAGCGCGTAAACCGCGCCGACCGTCACTCCGGACAAAAGAAATTGCATGAGTTCCGACATGGCGGGGGCCCTTCGAGGGTCGTGGCGGCTTTGGCGCGGGCAGGGATTTCTCTCCCCTCCCGCGCCTTCGGCCAAGCCGGTTCAGATCAGTCGATCAGCTTCCATTTGCCGCCCGAGATCTCGAGCATCTTGAAGGCGCTCAGATCGAGACCGAGGTGGTCTTCGGGGGTCATGGTGACGATGCCGGTGGTGCCGACGAGGCCCGAGGTCGCCTCGATCGCGTCGCGGATCGCCACCGGATCGGTGTCGCCCGCGCGGGTGATCGAATCGCTCAGGATGTTGAAAGCGTCATGGGCATAGCCGCCGAAGGTGCCGACCGGCGTTTTGGTGCGGGCCTCGAACGCGGTCTTGTAGGCCTCGACGACCGGCTTTTGCGGGTCGGTGTCGGGCAGAAGATCGGCCACGAGCAGCGCCGTGCCCGGAATGCGCACGCCTTCGGCCGCATCCGCGCCGGCAAGCTCGATGAAGCCGTCCGAAGCCACGCCATGCGACTGGTAAAGCGGCAGGCCGACGGCGAGCTGCTTGTAGTTGCGCGTCACGATCGCGGGGCCCTGACCGAAGCCGGGGTTGAGGACGGCCTGAATACCTTCCTTGCCTTTGATATTGGTCAGCTGCGGCGTCATGTCGGCGTCTTGCGGGCCGTAGGTTTCATCCGCGACGATCTCGATTCCGTAATTGCCGATCACATCCTTGCACTGCGCCTGCATCGAAGCGCCGAAGCCGTCGGTTCCCGAGATCAGGCCGATCTTGGTGATACCTTGCGCCTTCATATCCTCGAAGATCTTTTCGCAGGCCATACGGTCGGTATGGGGCGTTTTGAAGGTGAAGGGGCGCACCGGCTGGATGATCTCGATCGCGCCGGCCAGCGAGATGAAGGGGACTTCGTTGTCTTCGGCGACCGAGGCGATCGACATCGAGGTGCCGGTGGTGGAACCCCCGATGATCGCGACGACTTCGTCATCCTCGATCAGGCGGGTCGCGAAGGTGCGGGCCTTGTTGGGGTCCGAGCCGTCGTCGTAAAGCACGAGCTTGACCGGTTCGCCGTTGATCCCGCCCTTGGCATTGGTCTCCTCGACCAACATTTCGAGCGTTTTCGCCTCGGGGTCGCCGAGGAAGGATGCGGGGCCGGTCGCCGAGACCGATGCGCCGATCCTGATTTCGGCCTGGGCGGCGGTGCCTGCAAGGCCAAGGGCCACAAGCGTGGCAATCATGCTGGTCGTGGATTTCATGGTCTTCCTCCCTAAGAAAGTCAGTTCGCGCCGGACGCTGCGGTCCGGTCGGAGATCGGTCGCCGCCACATCACGCGATGGAAACGGTTGGCGACGAAAGCGGTGTCGGTCAGGCTGGCGTTTCCGGCCGGATTGGCGCCGGTGACGTGAAAATCGCTGAAGGCCGCGGATTGATTGACGAAGATATTGCCGGTCAGGTTGATCGAAAGATTGACGCCCGCGCCCGCGAAAGCGCGGATGGCGCGGCTGATGCGGGCCTCGTCCGTGTCGTAAAGCGCGGCGGTGATCGCGCCTTTGCTGCGGGCAAGATCCGCAGCCTTGGTGATGGCCGTATCCGCGTCGCGCATGCGGATCAGGAAAGCGATCGGGCCGAAGCGTTCCTGCTCATAGGTGGCGCGGTCGTCCTCGTTCACGGCCAGCAAAAGCGGTGTTGCGCTGCGGCCCGATGCCAGCGGGGCGCTGTCGCGGATGATTTTGCCCAAGCCGCGGGCCTCGGCCACGCGCTGAAGCGTCGCGGGGTTGGCGATGGTGCCGCAGATCCCCGAGGCCTGCGCCGGATCGGCGAGAAGCGCCTCGATGGCGGCACGGATTCCTGCCGCGACCTCGTCGAAGCTCTTGTGCCCCTGATCGGTCTCGATCCCCTCGGCAGGGATATAGATGTTTTGCGGCGCGGTGCACATCTGGCCCGAGTACAGCGCCAGCGAGAAGGCGAGATTGGCGCAGACCGCGTTGAAATCTTCGGTCGCGGCGAGGGTTACGGTATTGATGCCCGCCTCTTCGGTGAAGACCGCTGCCCGCCCCGCATTGGCGCGCACCCAATCGCCGAAAGCGTTCGAGCCGGTATAGTCGATCAGCGCGACTTCGGGACGGGTGACCAGATCCTTGGCCAAGGGCGCATCCGCGCGATCGGCGGCCAGCAAGATCACATCGGCGGGCAGACCCGCTTCGGCCAGAACTTCGCGCGCGACGCGCACGGTCAGCGCCAGCGGCAGGATCGCGGCGGGATGGGGTTTGACGATGACGGTATTTCCCGTGGCAAGGCTTGCGAAGATCCCCGAATAGGAGTTCCACGTCGGGAAGGTATTGCAGCCGATCGCCAGAGAAATCCCGCGCGGCAGGATCGTCCAGTGCTTCTCGATCTCCAGCGGGGCGGCCTTGCCCTGCGGCTTTATCCAGTCGGCACGCGGCGCAAAGCGCGTCATCTCCGCATAGGCCAAGGCCACGGCTTCAAGCGCACGGTCCTGCGCATGGGGCCCGCCCGCCTGAAAGGCCATCGCGAAGGCTTGGCCGGTCGTGTGCATCGTCGCGTGGGCCATCAGGAAGCTTTGGCGGTTCAGCCGCGCAAGGATTTCAAGGCAGATGCCCACGCGCGTCTCGATCGCGGCTTCGGCCCAAGCGCTGGAAGCGGCAAGGCTCGCGGCGACCAGATCATCGACCGGCGCCGCCGGATAGCTGATCGCGAGGGCAGGGCCCCAAGGCGAGATCTCCGCTCCGATTCGCGCATTCTCGGGGTGGTCGGGCAGGGCAAAGGCCTCGCCCTGCAGCGCGGCAAAAGCGGCCTCGGCATCGGATTTGGCGCTCTCGCCATAGATCTTGCCGCTGGGAATTTCGGGGAAGGGCGACCAGAAGCCACGGCTCTCGACCGCCTTGATGGCAGTCTCCAGCATCGGCCGGTGAAGGTCGAAAAATCGCGTCATGGTGGTCTCCTCCCAGATCACGCTTAATCATTGACCGTCCGGTCGGTCTATGCAACAAGAATCTGGAGGCCCCGCCGATATGCGGGGATTGGGAGACATCACCATGAGCCAATCCGACACCGTCCTCGTGGCGCTGGACGGGGGTGTGTTGCGCCTGACGCTGAACCGCCCCGACAAGCTGAATTCGTTCAACGAGGAAATGCATCTGGCGCTGCGCGCGCAGATCGAGCGCGCCCATCACGATCATGCGGTGCGCGCCGTTTTGTTGACGGGGGCAGGGCGCGGCTTTTGTGCGGGGCAGGATCTGGGCGATCGCGATCCGCGCAAGGGCGGGCCGAAGCCCGATCTCGGCCAGACGCTCGAGACATTCTACAACCCGACTTTGCGCCTGATTCGCAGCCTCGAAAAGCCGGTCGTCTGCGCGGTGAACGGGGTTGCTGCCGGCGCTGGCGCGAATATCGCCTTTGCCTGCGATATCGTTCTGGCCGCGAAATCCGCGAAATTCATTCAGGCTTTCGCCAAGATCGGTCTGGTTCCGGACGCGGGCGGCACATGGTCGCTGGCGCGCATTCTGGGCGAGCCGCGCGCGAAAGCGCTGGCGCTGACCGCCGAGCCGCTGATGGCCGAAAAGGCCGCCGATTGGGGGCTGATCTGGAAAGCCGTCGAGGACGAGGCCCTGATGGCCGAAGCCGAGGTTCTGGCCGCCGGCCTTGCCGCGGGTCCGACCCTCGGGCTTGGCCTGACGAAACGCCTCATTCAGGCGGCGGCCAGCAACAGCCTTGACGAACAGCTTGATCACGAGCGCGATTGCCAGCAGATCGCAGGCCGCAGCGAGGATTACGCAGAAGGCGTCACCGCCTTCCTCGAAAAGCGCAAACCCGCCTTCAAGGGGGAGTAAATCCGATGACGATGACCGATCAGGAAATCGCCGAAGCCTGCGCGCAGTCCATGTGGAACGACGACAGCGCGAGCCAGCGCCTCGGCATGGCGCTCGAGCATGTCGCGCCCGGCGAGGCCACCTTGTCGATGGATGTCACCAAGGACATGTCGAACGGCCACGGCAATTGCCACGGCGGCTATATCTTTACCCTCGCCGATAGCGCCTTTGCCTTTGCCTGCAACAGCCGCAACACGATGGTTGTCGCCCAGACCAATTCGATCACCTACATCAACCCCGTCCGGATCGGCGACCGCCTGACGGCCGCCGCGCGCGAGATTTCCCTGCGCGGGCGCTCGGGGATTTATGATGTGCGCATCACCAACCAGCATGGCGACCATGTCGCCGAATTTCGTGGCCATTCGCGCTCGGTGAAAGGGCAGCATCTGCCCGATCTCGCCTGAGCTATTCCGTCTTAGGGAGGAACATTATGGAAGACCTCACTCCGAATCCGAAAGATCTCGACCCGATCGAAACGGCGTCGCGCGACGAGATCGAGGCGCTGCAATTCCACCGCATGAAGCGCTCGCTCAAACATGCCTATGAGAATTCGCCCTTCTTCCGCAAACGCTTCATCGAGGCGGATGTGCATCCCGAAGAGCTGAAGTCTCTGAAAGACATCGCGAAGTTCCCCTTCACCTATAAGCAGGACCTGCGCGACACCTATCCGTTCGGGATGTTTGCGGTTCCGCAGAACCAGCTGTCGCGCATCCACGGCTCGTCGGGCACGACCGGCAAGCCCACCGTGGTCGGCTATACCAAGAACGACATCGACACCTGGGCCAATCTGATCGCGCGCTCGATCCGCGCGGGCGGCGGGCGTGCCGGCGACATCTTGCACAACGCCTACGGCTACGGCCTTTTCACCGGCGGTTTGGGCGCGCATTACGGCGCCGAAAAGTTGGGCTGCACCGTGGTTCCGATCTCGGGCGGCGGCACCGAGCGTCAGGTGACGCTGATCAACGACTTCAAGCCGCGCATCATCATGGTGACGCCGTCCTACATGCTGTCGATCCTCGACGAATTCCGCCGTCAGGGCCTCGATCCGCGCAAATCCTCGTTGCAGGTCGGCATTTTCGGGGCCGAGCCCTGGACCAATGCCATGCGCGAGGAAATCGAGGAAGCCTTCGACATGCATGCCGTCGACATCTACGGCCTGTCGGAGATCATGGGGCCGGGCGTCGCGATGGAATGCGTCGAGACCAAGGACGGGCTGCATTTCTGGGAGGACCACTTCTATCCCGAGATCATCGATCCGGTCACCGGCGAGCCGCTGCCCGACGGCCAGATGGGCGAATTGGTCATCACCACGCTGACCAAGGAAGGTCTGCCGATGGTGCGCTACCGCACGCGCGATCTGACGCGGCTTTTGCCCGGCACCGCACGTTCGATGCGCCGGATCGAGAAGATCACCGGCCGCAGCGACGACATGATCATCCTGCGCGGCGTCAATGTCTTCCCGACCCAGATCGAGGAGCAGATCCTCAAATGCGCGCAGCTCGCGCCGCATTTCCATATCGAGCTGACGCGCTCGGGCCGGATGGACAGCATGGTCGTCCATGTTGAATGCTCCGAAGACGGCACCGACAGCGATGCGCGCCTGCGTTCCGCCAAGGATCTGTCGCATCGCATCAAGGCGGTGGTCGGGGTCTCGACCGTGATTCAGGTCTGCGATCCCCATTCGCTGCAACGCTCCGAGGGCAAGGCCAAACGCGTGGTCGACAACCGTCCCAAGGAATGAACCCGGCCTGACGGTCGTGCCCAGGGCGGGGCGGGGTTTCACGCAAGGGTGGAACTCCCCCTCGTCAATGGCTTACAGCTAGGGGTGAGTTTTTCGCCTGCTGTCGGGCCGACCGCTCCAAGCATGAAAGTGACGAATAATGGCTCGGACAAGAGCAGCCGATTTTGAGGAAAAACAACGCGGCATTCTCGATGATGCCGCGGCGGTTTTTGCCGAACAGGGAATGGAAAAGGCCTCGATGTCGCAGATTGCGGCGCACGCGAAGGTCTCGAAAGCGCTTCTTTACCACTATTATCCCAGCAAGGATGCTTTGATCTTTGCGATCATCATGACCCATCTCGAGGAGCTGGATGCCGCGATCGAAGAGGCCGACGAGCCCGATCTGCCGCCCCAGCAGCGCTTGCGCAAACTGGTGGGCACCGTGCTTGAAAGCTATCGCGGCGCCGACGACCAGCACAAGGTCCAGCTCAATGCGACCTCGGCGCTCTCGGACGAGCAAAAGGCCGAGATCACCGCGATGGAGCGTGGCATCGTCAAGCGTTTCTCCAGCGTTCTCAACCAGATCAACCCCGAGCTGGCCAATCCCGAGCGTCCGCTGTTGATGCCTGTCACCATGTCGCTGTTCGGCATGCTGAACTGGGTCTATATGTGGTTTCGCGACGGCGGGCGCATTTCGCGCGACGATTACGCCGATGTCGCGACGACGCTGGTTCTGGAAGGGATCAAGGCGGTCCGCTAAGGCGCGCCGCAAGGTTTGCGCAAAACATGCAAGACGCGGAGGCTCCGGCTTTTCGCGCTTGCGCGGAACCCGAGAGCCGTGCCACGGCTTTCCCTATGGACAGGCCAAGAAGCCGGGGAAATCGGGGACATTATGACGGACAAACGGCTTTCCACGGCTTTCGTCGCGACGATGGTCATCATCAGCATCTGTTTTCTGCTGGTGATCCGGCCCTATTACGGCGCGGTTTTCTGGGCGCTCATTCTGGCGCTGCTGTTCCAGCCGCTCTATCGGCGCTTGCTCGGCTGGTGCGGCGGGCGTTCTGCACTGGCCTCGATCTGCACGGTGATGACCTGCATTCTTTTGGTGGTCATCCCCTTCCTCATCCTTGTCGCCATGATCGCGGCCGAGGCGGCGCGGGCCTATCAGGCGCTCACCAGCGCGCCGCTTGATGTGGCGGGAACGCTCGACGGGCTGCGCAATCACCTGCCTGCAAGCGTGATCTCTTTCCTCGACCGTCTCAATCTGCCGAGCGCGGCCGAGCTGGCGCAGAAATTCAGCGAATTCCTGCAAAGCATCCTGCAATATGTCGCCAAGGGCTTTTACTCGTTGGGGCAGGGCGCGCTGAGTTTCACCGTGGCATTCGGTGTGGCGCTTTACCTGCTGTTCTTCCTGTTCAAGGACGGGCGCGGACTGGCCGCGACGATCCGCAAGGCGAGCCCGCTCAGCCTGCACCAGACCGAGGTTCTGATGCAGACTGTCGACTCGGTCCTGACGGCGACGGTGAAGGGAAACTTCATCATCGCGGCGGTGCAGGGCGCGATCGGGGGGGTGACATTGTGGTTTCTCGGGATCGGAGGCGCGGTGCTTTGGGGCGTCGTCATGGCGGTCCTGTCGCTTATCCCCGCGATCGGGGCGGGGCTGATCTGGTTTCCGATCGCCGTCTATCTGCTGGCGACCGGCAGCATCGCCAGCGGCGTGATCCTGATGGTGGTGGGCTTCGGCGTCATCTCCCTTGTCGACAACCTTCTGCGCCCGCGCCTTGTCGGCGGGCAGACCAATATGCCCGACTATATCGTGCTGGTTTCGACGCTTGGCGGGCTTTCCCTGCTCGGCGTCAACGGCTTCGTCATCGGCCCGCTGGTCGCGGCTCTCTTTCTGGCCGTCTGGCGGCTCTACATGGAAGAAAAGGGCGAGGCCCCCCTTCAGATCGAAGCCGATTGAGGCCCGACGGGCCCAACGCATCAGGGCAAAACGGAAAGGCGCCGGATCAGGATGTGATCCGGCGCCTTCTGCGTCACCGATCGGTGGTGATCAGTCTTTGAGCGGCCATTCCTTGGCCACCATGGTCAGCACGTCATATTGCGCGACGACCTCGGACTTCTGGTTGGTGACCTGACAATCCCAACGCACCTCGCCATGTTCGGCATTGGCGCGCGGATTGATTTCCTTGCAGGTCAGCCGCACCTGAAGGCTGTCGCCGAAATAGACCGGCGTCAGGAAGCGCAGATTGTCGACGCCGTAATTGGCCAGAACCGGACCGGGGTTCGGCTCGACGAAAAGACCCGCCGCGAAGCTTGCGATCAAATAGCCATGCGCCACGCGCTCGTCGAAGAACGGGTTCGCTTTCGCGGCCTCGCTGTCCATATGGGCGTAAAACGTATCGCCGGTGAATTCGGCGAAATGCTCGACATCTTCCAAGGTGACCACGCGGCTTGCGGTCACAAGCTGGTCGCCGATGCGCAGTTCGGCCAAAGATTTGCGGAAGGGATGCGTGCCTTGACGGGCATCCGCGCCCTCGATCCAGCGGCCGGTGACGGCCGAGAGCATGTTCGGCGCGCCTTGGACGGCGGTGCGCTGCATGTAATGGGTGACGCCGCGAATGCCGCCCATTTCCTCGCCGCCACCCGCGCGACCGGGACCGCCGTGGACCAGACCGGCCAGCGGAGAGCCGTGACCCGTCGAGGTCTTGGCCGAGGCGCGGTTTCCGATCAAAACGCGGCCGTGATAGGGCGCGATACCCAAGACCACTTCCTGCGCGACCTCGCCGTCATTGGTGAAGACCGATGCGGCCAGCGAGCCTTTGCCCATATTGGCCAGCTCGATCGCCTCGTCGAGCGTGTCGTAGGGCATGACCGTCGAGACGGGGCCGAAAGCCTCGACCTCGTGGACCGCGCGCGCGGCAAAGGGCTTGTCGCAGTAGAGTAGAACGGGGTTCATGAAAGCGCCGCTTTCGGCATTGCCCGAGGTCAGGCGCGCATTGTCGGGGTCGCCCGAGACGATCTCGGCATCGGCCTGCAGATCCTTGATGCGGGCGCGAACCTCGTCACGCTGATCGAAGGAGGCCAGCGCGCCCATGCGCGTCGCCTCGTCGCCCGGCAGGCCCACGGCGGTCTTGCCCAGACGCTCGCCCAAAGCCGCGACAAGCGCGTCGATCTGGCCACGCGGCGCGAAAACGCGGCGGATCGCGGTGCATTTCTGCCCCGCTTTCGAGGTCATCTCGCGCGCGACTTCCTTGACGAACAGATCGAATTCCGGCGTGCCCGCCACCGCATCTGTGCCGAGGATCGAGGCGTTCAGACTGTCGGCCTCCATATTGAAACGCACCGAATTGTTGACGATGGCCGGCAGGGTTTTGAGCATGCGGCCGGTGGTGGCCGAGCCGGTGAAGGTCACGACATCCTGCTCGCAGACATGGCTCAGCATATCGCCGACCGAGCCCGAAACCAGCTGCAGCGCGCCTTCGGGCAGAATGCCCGTCGCGATGATGCGGCGCACCATGAGTTCGGTCAGATAGGCGGTCTGGCTGGCCGGTTTGACGATACAGGGCACGCCCGCCAGAAGCGTCGGCGCGATCTTTTCCAGCATCCCCCAGATCGGGAAGTTATAGGCGTTGATATGGACCGCGACGCCCTGAAGCGGCGACAGGATATGCTGGGCCGAGAAGGTGTTGTCGCGCGAAAGCACCTCGACGGGGCCTTCGGTCAGCACGCGGGTGTTGGGCAATTCGCGGCGGCCTTTGGACGCAAAGGTCAGCATGGTGCCGATGCCGCCCTCGATATCGACCCAGCCGTCGGGCCGCGTCGCGCCGGTGCGCAGGCTTTCGGCGTAGAAGTCTTCCTTCTGCTCCATCAGCTTGAGGCCGAGCGCCTTGAGCATGCCCGCGCGCTCATGGAAGGACATGGCGCGCAGCTTCCTGCCCGCGACCGAACGGCCGTAATTCAGCACTTCGGCGAAATCGATCCCCGAGGAATCGATGGTGGCGATGGCCTCGCCGGTGCCGGCATCGCGCAGGACCTGACCGTCTTTCGCACCGGAGGTCCATTGGCCCAGAACATAGCTTTCGAGCCGGCGGCGCGCCTTGAGAGGGGCGTTCATGTCTTGTCCTTTCAGTTCAGATCCAGCGCGGCAAGCACCGCGGCGACCTGCTTTTCCCAATCGGCCCGCATGGCGGCATTGGGGGTGTGGCGCAGCCCGAAACGGGCCTGCGTCTCGTAGCGCGCCGATGCGGGCGCGCCGAAGCTTGCGGCAACGCGCGGCTGCCAATAGGCGATCGAGGCCATCGCCTCGGCGCGGCCCTCGGGGGTGGCGGTGATCTTTTCCAGACCCTCGCGACCCAATTCGGCATGGCGCGCCTCGCGCGGGGCGACCCCGCGAAACACTTCGGCCAGCGGGCCGTAGGAAACGCGCGACAGTTCCGCCAGCTGCACGCCGCTCGCAAGCCCCATCAGCACGTTCATCACGACCGCATCGGTCCAGCCTTCCAGCGGATAGTGAAAGACCGAGAGCCGCATGTCCGACCCGATGCGTTCGGCATTATGGGCGGCCTCGCGCGGCAGACGTGCCGACCAGTCATGCATCGCCTGATAACGCGCGGTATCGGTGCCGAAATCGCCCATGATCGCCAGAACACGCTCGGCGTGGTCGGCTTTCTCCAGCGTGATGCGGCTGGCGGCGATACGCTCCTTGATCGCGGGGGCGAAGTTGATCGCATCGGCGAAACCCGCCGAACCGGCAAGCTCGCTATCCACGAAAGAGGACATCATCCGCATCAGCTCGCCACGGTAACGCGCGGGGGCGTTATCGGGCGAGGACAGCACGCCGCCTTGGGCAAGGTAGTCTTCGATATTCATCGTACCGGACATCGCAACACCCCTTATTCGTCGTAGCTCACGACAACCTTGTTCGAGAGCGGGATGGCCTGACAGCTCAGGACATAGCCCGCACGGACTTCGTAATCTTCAAGCGCGTGGTTCACCGCCATTTCGACCTCGCCCTCGATGACCTTGCAGCGGCAGGTCGAGCAAACGCCGGCCTTGCACGAATAGGGCGCGTCGATGTTGTTGGCGATCGCGGCATCAAGGATGCTCTCGCCGTTGCGCGGCATGGAGAAGCTGCGGGTCGAGCCGTCCAGCGTCACCGTGGCCTCGATCGCCTCGCCTGCGGTCGCTGCATTTTGCGAGACGGCGCGGGCCTTGGCGCGGCCCGGCTGGCTCGAGGCGAAAAGCTCGAATTTGATCTGCTCGTCCTTGAGACCGTGGTCGCGCAAGGATTGCGCGATGGCGAGCATCATCGGCTCGGGGCCGCAGATGAAGCTGGTGGTGATCGCGGTCGGGTCGATCCAGTTGGCGAACAAAGCTTTCATCTTTTCCGCGTCGATCCGGCCGGTGAAGAGGTCGATGTCCTGCGCCTCGCTATCAAGGATATGGATGACCGAGAAACGCCCGAGATAGGTGTTTTTGAGATCCTCGAGATCCTCGCGGAACATGATCGAGCTGATCTGGCGGTTGGCGTAGACCAGCGTGAAGGTCGCTTCGGGTTCGCGCGCAAGCACCGTCTTGATGATCGACAGGACCGGCGTGATCCCCGAACCACCGGCAAAGCCGAGATAGGCTTTCGCGGCTTCGGGTTCGATTGCCGTAAAGAACTTGCCCATCGGCGGCATGGCTTCGATCTCGTCGCCGGGCTGGAGGTTCTCATTGGCCCAGGTCGAAAAAGCGCCGCCGTCGACGCGTTTGATGCCGACCTGCAGAATGCCGTCATCCTTGCCTGCGCAGATCGAATAGGAGCGGCGGAGTTCTTCGCCGTCGAAGGCGCGGCGCAGCGTCAGATACTGGCCTTGGGTAAAGTCGAAAAGCGCGCGGTCTTCGTCACGCGGCGCCAGCGTCACCACGACGGCATCGCGGGTCTCGCGGCGGACTTCGGTGACTTTCAGGGAATGGAAGCGTGCCATTGGGGTATCATTCCTGTCGGTTCGGGCGCATCCTCAGATGCATTTGAAATAGTCGAAGGGCTCGAGGCAGTCCTTGCAGCGGTAGCTTGCCTTGCAGGGCGTCGAGCCGAATTGGCTGAGCCGCTCTGTGTGGTTCGATCCGCAGAACGGGCAGGCGATCACGAGATTGCCCGATCCCGTCAGCCGCGCGATCCGGCCCGCGATCACCCCGTCGGCAGCCGTGCCGTCGACGGGCGGCGCGATCCCGTAGGCACGCAGCTTCTCGCGGCCCTCGGCGCTCAGCCAATCGCTGGTCCAGGGCGGGGAAAGCCGCCGCTCGAGGCGCAGCTTTTCGATGCCGCGCGCGCGCAGGGCCGTCTCGATATCGAGGTTGATGATCGAGGTCGCGGGACAGCCCGAATAGGTGGGCGTGACCGCGACGACGAGCGTATCGTCTTCGAGACGCACATCGCGGATGATGCCGAGATCGGTCAGGGTGATGACCGGAATTTCGGGATCGGGGACCTCGGCCAGCCATTGCCAGACCTGATCGAGATCGGGAAGCATCTTGTGGCTTTGGCTGTCCATGGGCTGCCCCCGTTTTACCAGCTGGCGCCCGGATAGGCGCGCTGGAGGAACTGCATCTCGGCCAGAAGGAAGCCCAGATGTTCGGTGTGAACGCCGGTCTTGCCGCCTTTGTGCTGCCAGCTTGCCTCGGGGATGGTCAGGGTCGCTTCGTCGAAGACATGGCGCAGCGTCGCCTCCCATCCGGTTTTCAGGCTGCTCGGCAGGGGCGCGATGCCCGCATCGGCCATAGCCTGATCGACGGCATCGTCCATGAACATCTCGCCGCTGTAGGCCCAAAGCGCGTTCAGCGATTTCTGCATCCGCGCATGGCTTTCGGGCGAGCCGTCGCCCAGACGCACCACCAGATCGGCCGAGCGTTCGAGGTGGTAGGCCACCTCTTTCGAGGCTTTCGCCGCAATCTCGGCCACGCGGGTATCGGTCGAGGATTGCAGGGCGCGGAGCAGCTCCATGTGATAGGCGTCGAACAGGAACTGGCGCATCAGCGTCAGGCCGAAATCGCCGTTCGGACGCTCGACCAGCAGGACGTTGCGGAAGGCACCGGCGTCGCGCAGGAAGGCGAGATTGTCGGCGTTGCGGCCCTCGCCCTCGATCTCGGCAGCATATTCCAGCCAAAGCTGGGTCTGGCCGATCAGATCGAGCGCGGTGTTCGAGATCGCGATGTCCTCTTCCAGCGCGGGCGCATGGCCGCACCATTCCGAAACGCGGTGCCCGAGGATCAGCGTATTGTCGCCCGTCCGGCACAGCCATTCGAAAAAGGCGGCCCGATCAACAGCTTGAGCACTCGCCTCCATCACATATGCCCCACTTCGTCGGGGATCGTGAAGAAGGTCGGGTGACGGTAGACCTTGTCGTTCGAGGGCTCGAACAGCGGGCCTTTGTCCGAGGGCGCGGAGGCCGAGATGTCGTTCGACTTCACCACCCAGATCGACACGCCCTCGTTGCGGCGGGTATAGACGTCACGGGCGTTGCGGATCGCCATTTCGGCATCGGGCGCGTGCAGGCTGCCGACGTGGCGGTGGTTCAGGCCGTGCTGGCCGCGGATGAAGACTTCCCAGAGGGGCCATTCTTTGGACATGAGGGTTCCTCCCTAAGCTTGGGGATTTCTGGCAGGGGGTGAGAGGGGCGGGCGTCGCGCGCCCGCCGGAGGTCGGTGTCGTTACTCGGCAGCCACAGGCGCGCGGCGGGCCGCGGCCTTTTCGGCATGGGCCATCAGCCCTTCGCGGAACCAAGCGCCATTGTCCCAGGCATCGACGCGCGCCTGAAGACGCTCGGCATTGCACGGGCCGTTGCCGGCGATGACGGCGAAGAATTCGTTCCAGTCCGGCTCAGAGAAATCATGGCCGCCCTTTTCCTCGTTCCAGACAAGGTTCTCGTCCGGCACGGTCAGGCCGAGGAATTTGGCTTGCGGCACGGTCTGGTCGACGAACTTCTGACGCAATTCGTCATTGGTGTTCATTTTGATCTTCCACGCCATCGACTGGGCCGAATGGACGGAATCCTTGTCCGAAGGGCCGAACATCATGAGCGACGGATACCAGAAGCGGTTGAGCGCATCCTGAGCCATGGCTTTCTGCTCGGGCGTGCCCGCGCACATCTTCATCATGATGTCGTAGCCCTGACGCTGGTGGAAGCTTTCTTCCTTGCAGATCCGGACCATCGCGCGGCTGTATGGGCCGTAAGAGGTGCGCTGAAGCGGCACCTGGTTCATGATCGCCGCGCCATCGACCAGCCAGCCGACCGCGCCCATATCGGCCCAGGTCAGCGTCGGATAGTTGAAGATCGAGGAATATTTCATCTTCCCCGAATGCAGGGCCTCCAGCAGCTCGTCGCGCGAGACACCCAGCGTTTCGGCGGCCGAGTACAGGTAAAGCCCGTGGCCGGCCTCGTCCTGCACTTTGGCAAGCAGGATCGCCTTGCGCTCCAGCGTGGGGGCGCGGGTGATCCAGTTACCCTCGGGAAGCTGGCCCACGATCTCGGAATGGGCGTGCTGGCCCATCTGGCGGATCAGCGTCTTGCGGTAGCCGTCCGGCATCCACTCCTTGGGCTCGATCTTTTCGTTGCGGTCGATGCGCTCCTGAAAGGCGCGCTCCTCGGGGGTCATCTCGGCGGCGGTTTTGGCGTCCTCGGTCTTGACGAGCTGTGCATACATGGCTTGCGAAACTCCCTAACTCAAACGCGTTCGATGATCAGCGCGATGCCCTGACCGACGCCGATGCACATGGTGCACAGCGCATAGCGGCCGCCGGTGCGGTGCAGCTGGTACATGGCCGTGGTCACGAGACGCGCGCCCGACATGCCGAGCGGATGGCCGATCGCGATGGCCCCGCCGTTGGGGTTCACCTGCGGCGCATCATCCGGCAGACCGAGATCGCGCAGCACGGCCAGAGCCTGCGCCGCGAAGGCCTCGTTCAATTCTATCACATCCATATCGGCCAGCGTGAGGCCCGTTTTGGCAAGAACCTTGCGCACTGCCGGCGCGGGGCCGATACCCATGACGCGCGGCTCGACGCCTGCGGCCGCCATGGCGACGATGCGGGCCTTGGGGGTCAGGCCATGGGTCTTGGCGGCCTCGGCCGAGGCGATGACCAGCGCAGCCGCACCGTCGTTCACGCCCGAGGCATTGCCCGCCGTCACCGTCAGATCGGGGCCGTTCACGACCCTGAGCTTGGCAAGCTGCGCCGCCGTCGTCTCGGGGCGGGGATGCTCGTCCGTATCGACGACCATCGGCTCCTGCTTTTTGCGCGGGACGGAAACGGGGATGATCTCGTCTTTAAAGACGCCCGCCGCATTGGCTGCCGCCCAACGGGCCTGACTGCGGAGCGCGAATGCGTCCTGATCTTCGCGCGAGATGTTGAAATCGGCGGCGACGTTGTCGGCGGTCTGGGGCATCGTATCGACGCCGAATGCCGCCTTCATCGCGGGATTGACGAAACGCCAGCCGATGGTGGTGTCGTAAACCGCATTATTGCGCGAAAATGCGGTTTCGGCCTTTGGCATGACAAAGGGAGCGCGCGACATCGATTCCACGCCGCCCGCAATCACCAGATCGCAATCGCCCGCCTTGATCGCCCGCGCTGCCATGCCGATCGCATCCATCCCCGAGCCGCAAAGCCGGTTCACCGTGGTCGCCGGCACGTCGATCGGCATACCCGCAAGCAAAGCCGCCATGCGGCCGACGTTGCGGTTGTCTTCTCCGGCCTGATTGGCGCAGCCGTAAATCAGATCGTCAACCGCCGTCCAGTCGACGTTCGGGTTGCGCTCGATCAGGGCTTTCAGGGGCAAAGCGGCCAGATCATCGGCGCGGATCGAGGACAGGGCCCCGCCGTAACGGCCGATCGGTGTGCGTACCGCGTCGCAGATAAAGGCATCCATCAGGCCCGTGCTCCCTCGTGTCTCTCGCTGGTCTTTGGCTGGCGGCGGACGACTCTCCAATTCGTCAACCGATTGGTCGGTTATAGCATCGAAACATTACATCGCAAAGATAAAATTGGCATTGAGTGTAATGTCTGCGGTGGCGCGAACGGACTGCACCGAAAATACACGTTAAATCAGTGGTCTATACTGGGCGGCTTAAGCGAGGGCCGCCAGGCGGGCTTCCGAAATCGCGCTTGTTCGCGGCAGATATCCGGTTTCGCCCTCGAGATTGCGCGCGATATGGAGCTCGGCCGGTTCCGAAAGCAGCAGGTAAAGCCGCGCGAAAAGCGCATGGGCTTCGTGGCCGCACCAATCGGCGGGCAGGGCCGAGGCGGGCAGGCGGGGGTCACGCAAGAGCGTGCTGCGGTAGAGATCGACCAGCAAAAGCCGCGCGATCAGCGCCGCATCGGGCGCGAGCGGGGCGCCGGATCCGAGCGCCTGTTCGAGCGGGGCAAAGCGCCCGATCAAATCGGCATATCCCGCGTTCAAAGGCGCGAGATCCCAGCAGGCGGCGAGCTTGGCGTCATCGCGGCCAAGGCCCGCGTGAAGGGTCAGCGCGACCTCCGGCGGGGTCTGGCCGTGATCGGGCGCGATCAGCACATTGCCCTCGAGCCGGCCGAGATGGCGGCGGCGGATGACATCTTCGGCAAGCTCGGGTGCATGGAGGACCAGCCAGCCCGAAGCTTCTGCGGGCGGATGGTAGAGCAGTTTGGCGACCTGCGCGAATTCGGCCCGCGCGGTCGGCGCCAACCGGTAATAGCTGCGCCGTCCGATCCGTTCGCCCGCGAGGCGTCCGGCCTGCACCAGACGCGAGACCGCCGTACGCACCAGCGATTCGCTGATGCCGACATGGGCGCAGACCGCAATCAGATTGCCCATCCACAAGACCTCGCCGCGCGGCACAACGACATCGCCGTAAACCGTCACGATGAACGAGGTCGCCCGCAGCGGCAGGTCCGAAAGAAGCGGGGCGAGAAATGGCTCGGTGGTCATGCGTGTCGTTTCGTTCGGGGAGGACGGGGCAGGTGGGCGCCGCGCCGCTTTGGTCCGGATTGGGGCAGGTCCGAATGGGTAGCAGGCTGCGCGCGCTTGTCAAACCGCCAAAGGACCGCGCGGCCCGTGCGGCGGGCGGTGCGACAGGCGACGGAAAAGGGGCAGCCCGTTGCAGGCTGCCCCCGATCCTTGTCGCAGGCTCCGGTCCCGTTTTACTCGATGGTAAAGCTGGTGCGGTCCTTCGCGACTTTGTCCAGATCCTCGCGGGCAAGCGCCTGCGGGCGGCATTCAAAGGCCTCGTAGAGCGACAGCTGGTCCTGATAATGCGGCGATTTCTCGCCCGAAGGGCTGATGAAGCCGCTTTGACCCGGAGGGGCCGAGATGCAGACCGAGACCTTGCCGTCCTTGAAGGTGATGAGATCGCTCTGCGTGCCGCGGTTCATTGCCGTGCCGATCGAAAGCACCTCGTCCTCGCCTGCCTGCGGGATCCCGAGATAGTTGTCGGTCTCGAAGACATGCTGGGCAAGCTCCTGACGCCAATCGGCGGGATTGTCGCTGCCGTAGCTCGCGCTCAG
Source organism: Paracoccus cavernae (assembly GCF_042430175.1). Lineage (NCBI taxonomy): Bacteria > Pseudomonadati > Pseudomonadota > Alphaproteobacteria > Rhodobacterales > Paracoccaceae > Paracoccus > Paracoccus cavernae. The sequence continues at coordinate 368,832 of NZ_JBHMDZ010000049.1, forward strand.
CGCCTCTGCGGTTTTGGACAGGGCGGCCAGCATGACCTCGGTCTTGTCGGCGCCGTTGAAGAAATCATGGGTCTGGGGCACGCCCGCCTGATCGCCCAGAAGCGCGTTGCGCAGCACCTGCGCGGGGCGCGAGACGCGGTTGCGCGTCACCACCGGCGCAAAGCCCGGATTGTCGTCCATCAGCACATCGGCAACCATGGTCTCGACCCAGCTCTGGAAGATCGCGACCGCCGGAGCGGTGGCGCGGCCGTCCTCGGCGCGGATCATCTGCCCGTCCCACGCGGCAAGCTCGGCGACAAGGGGCTGGCGCGGGTCGTCTGCGGGCAGGGTCGTGGCGGCATCGAGCAGGAAGGGCAGCAGCGCGCGGGCGTTGATGTCGAGGAAGCTGATTTCCTTGTTGATGTCCCAGACCTCGGCAGGGGTCAGCTTGTCCTTGGCGGTGATGCGCGCCATGATCTCGTCGACACGGTCTGCCGCGCCCCAGGGATTGGCCTCGAAATTGCCGATCTCGCCATGGGTCGAGCGGTTGTTCCAGTTGGCGATCCAGCCCCGTTCGGGATTGTATGTCTTGGGCATCTCGGCGAAGGGGCGGCGGCCCTGCCGCCAATCCTGCGAGCCGTCGGCGATCGCGGGAATGCGCTGGTCCTGCGCCGTATTGCGCAAGGGCAGATAACCCGGCGAGACATAGCCGATATTGCCGTCCTTGTCGGCGTAATACCAGTTGATCGTGGTCGCGACATTTTCGGCCTGCGCCAGCCAGTCGGTGTAATTCTGCGCCTTGGTCGAATTGACCCAAGCGATCAGCGTCTGGATCTCGCGACCCTTCCAGCTGCGGTTGAAGGCATAGGCGGTGTGGCTTTCCGGATCGATCAGGCTGACCACGCCGTAATCGCTTTCATAAACCGTCGCGGAGACATCGCCCTGACCCTTGACCTTGAAGGTCTCGAGGCGCGGCTTCATGTCGACCCAGGCGCCGTCCTTTTTGTATTGCGCGGGGTTTTCGGGGTTGAGCGCCAGCTGGAAGAAATCATTGACGTCAAGCGGGCCGGCGGTCGCGCCCCAAGCAATCTGTCCGTTGGTCCCGAAGAGCACGTTCGGCACCGCGAAAGGCGTCGAGCCGGTCAGATCGAAGCCCGCGCCATGCAGGCCGATCGAGAAGACATAGGAGGGGTTGTAATTGCCGAACTGCGGCCCGTTCAGCAGGATCGTGCTGCCGTCGGTGGTCTTTTCGGGACCGAGGATCCACAGGTTCGAGGCGCGCGGCATCGCGTCATCGCCGCCCGGCACGTCATCGCGGCCAAGCAAAGCGGCAAAGCGGCTGGCGTCGAGCGCGGCGGGTGCCTCGGCCTTGATCTGGTACTGGCCGCCTTCGGGGACGGTGGTCGGGGCAAGCGGGTCCTCGAGCCAGAACATCTGGTTGAACAGCTCGGCCGCTTTCTCTTTTCCGTGATCTTTTTCGAGCTTTGCCAAGACTTTGGCATTATCTAGCTCGGTCGAATAATGCGAGAAACGGCCCGCCATCGTGCCCACATAGATCATCGCCACGTCGAATTCGGTCCATGTGCTCGGCTCGATCCCGAAATCGGTGAACTGTTTGGGCAAAAGCGTGTCGCGATCGGCCAGAACCTCGGCCACGCGCCTGTTGTAGCCCGCCGCATAGCCGCGCAGAATGGCGCGGTCTTCGGCCGGCAGGGCCTCGATCTGGGCGCGGATATCGGCGTGATCGAAATCGGCGCGGGTGCGCAGGTCATAGGGCAGATGCTCGATCCCCAGAACCGAGGATACGGTGCCCAGAACCGAATGTTTCGACATTTCCATCTGGAACAGCCGGTCCTCGGCGACGGCATAGCCGAAGCCCGCGTAAAGGCCGAAGACGTCGTCGGCATAGACATGGGGCACGCCCCAGTCATCGCGGATGATCTCGACCTGCGATTGGGCAAGGCTGGGGCTCGCGAGAAACGGTGCGAGCGCGGCTGAAAGCAACAAAGCGGCAATGGGTTTGTGAACGCGCAACTTCAATCCTCCGGTAGGCATTCGGCAATCACACCCGGGCGTCCTCCTGCGCGGGCGATTCCGGCGACGCTATGGTCAACCGACCGGACGGTCAATGATGTTTTGGTGGCAAGGAGCGACGGCGAGTGGCAGAGGGCTTACGTCTGAAGAGAGGTTTAGGATCTCTAAAGTGCTCAAGTAATAACAATATATTATATTCGATATATGAAGTTGTTTATCATATGCGCATACACGCCGCTGGCGGCGCGATATCCTTTGGAAATCGGGAAAGACCTTAGCGAAATCCGCAGCTATCTGCTGGGCGGTCTGAAGGGGGTTGCCGTGCGCTCGGCGCTCAGACGCCCAGCCAGTTGCGCGCGATGTCGGGGGTGATTTCCCCCATGCCGCCTTGCCAGACAGAGCGACCGCGTTCGAGGATGACGGCGCGATCTGCGACCGAAGCCAGCTCTTTGAGCGATTTGTCGACCACGAGGATCGAGAGGCCCTCGGCCTTGAGCGCGCGGATGCCGGCCCAGATTTCCTGCCGCACGACAGGGGCGAGGCCCTCGGTCGCCTCGTCGAGGATCAGAAGGCGCGGATTGGTCATCAGCGCGCGCCCGATCGCGAGCATCTGCTGCTCGCCGCCAGAAAGCGTGCCCGCGCGTTGGCCGAGGCGCTCGCCCAATCGCGGAAACAGCGCGATGACGCGGGCACGGTCCCAAGCGCCGGGGCGCGCGGCGACCATGAGGTTTTCCTCGACATTGAGCGGCGCAAAGACGCGCCGACCCTCGGGGACGAGGCCCAGCCCGCAGCGCGCGGCCTGATGTGGTGCGAGGCGGGTCAGGTCCGCGCCGTCAAAGCGGATTTCGCCGCTGCCGGCGCGCAGAAGCTGCATCACCGTTTTGATCGTCGTGGATTTGCCCATGCCGTTGCGGCCCATCAGGGCCAGAACCTCGCCCTCGGCCAGATCGAAGCTGACCCCGTGCAGAACCGCGGCCTGACCATAGGCGGCTGTAACATTGCGCAGCGAAAGCAGGCTCATGCCTCGTCTCCCAGATAAGATCGCTGGACCTCGGGATGGGCGCGGATTTCGGCGACGGTGCCGGTCGCGATAATGCGGCCATAGACCAGAACCGAGATGCGGTCGGCCAAAGCGAAGACCGCATCCATATCATGTTCGACCAATAAAATCGGGGCTTTGCGGCGAAGATTTGACAAAAGCTCCGTCAGCTGCGCGGCACCCTCCAGCCCCATGCCGGCCATCGGCTCGTCCAGCAGGAAGACCTTGGGAGAGAGGGCCAGAGCCATGGCGATCTCGAGCTTTCGGCGCTCGCCATGGGACAGTTCGGCGGCTTTGACACCGGCCCGATCCGCCAGTCCGGCAGCGGCGATATGGTCCTGCGCGGGGCCGGTCAGGGAGTGATCGGAAAGGGCGGGGCGGAAAAAGCGGAAGACCCGCCCAGAAGCACCCATCAGCGCCAGCATCACATTCTGGCGCACCGTGAAATCGGGAATGACAGCAGAAACCTGAAAGCTGCGCGCAAGCCCGAGCCGTGCCCGCGCCGCGACATCGAGCCCGTCGATCGCGCGACCCATGAAGGCGACCGCGCCGCTGTCAGGGCGGATCTCGCCGGTGATCTGCTTGATCAGGGTCGATTTCCCCGCACCGTTCGGCCCGATCAGCGCGTGGATCTCGCCCGGGAGCAAGGTCAGGGAAACATCATTGGTTGCTGCAAGCGCGCCGAAGCTCTTGCGCAGGTTCCGCAATGCGAGGACCGGCTCAACCATGGCGTTTCTCCCGCAGGATCAGGCCGGTGATCCCGCCCGGAGCGAAGATCACGATCAGCAACAGCAGCAGACCCAATAGCCCGAGCCAATATTGCGACACAGGCCCAAGAAGCTGCTCGAGCAGGATATAGACCGCCGCGCCGATGATCGGTCCGGCAAGCCGGCCGGTGCCGCCGAGGATGACGAAGACCATGATTTCGCCCGACATATGCCACGACATCGCGGCGGGGCTCATGAAGCGGTTGAGATCGGCGTAAAGCGCGCCCGCCAGCCCGCAAATCATTGCAGAGATTACGAAGGCGGTCAGGCGGACCGGATAGGGACGGATGCCGGTCGCCTCGGTACGGGCGGGGCTTTGGCGCGCGGCGGCGAGCGCGAGGCCGAAACGCGACCGCGTCAGGCAGGCGCATAAAAGCAGCACAACCGCCAGAAGCGTTGCGCAAATCGCGAAATATTGCAGCGGATCGAAGGTGTTCAGGCCGGGAAAGCTGTTGCGCGTGTAAAAGCTCAGCCCGTCCTCGCCGCCGTAAGCGGGCCAGCTGATCGCGAGATAGTAAAGCATCTGCGCGAAGGCGAGGGTGACCATGATGAAATAGACGCCGCTCGTGCGCAAAGACAGCGCGCCGATCACAAGACCGGCAAGCCCTGCCGCGATGATCGCCATGGGCCAGATTGCCAGCATCTGCGTCGTGCCTTCAAAGCCGAAGGCGAGCGGCTCGTAATTGGCGGCATGGCTCGCGAGGATCGCGGTGACATAGCCGCCGATCCCGAAAAACGCGGCATGGCCGAAGGAGACAAGCCCGCCGTAGCCCAGCACCAGATTGAGCCCGACACCGGCGAGGCCGAGGATCGCGACTTTGGTTGCCAGCGTGACGGTAAAGCTTTGCCCCGCCAGCGCGGCGCCAAGGGCGGTTGCGACCAAAAGCGCGAAAATCGCGAGATCGAGGGTGGTTTCGCGGCTCAGCTGCATCAGGCCTTGGCTCCGTAAAGGCCCTGCGGGCGGATGATGAGGACCAGCGCCATCAGTACATAGATCAGCACCGAGGCGAGCGCCGCCCCGACCGGACCGGCATTCGCGCCGATCAGCGGCGCCAGAAGCATCGGCAGAAGCGCCTTGCCGAGCGTGTCGGTCATGCCGACCAGAAGCGCTCCGATAAAGGCCCCTTTGATCGAGCCGATGCCCCCGATGACCACGGTCACGAAAGCAAGGATCAGCACCGGCTCGCCCATGCCGACCTGCACCGATTGAAGCGTGCCGACCAGTGCGCCCGCCACTGCGGCCAGTGCTGCGCCAAGCGCGAAAACGGCGGTATAAAGCGCGCCGATATCGACCCCGAGCGCCGAGATCATCTCGCGGTCCGCTTCGCCTGCTCGGATACGGATGCCGAGGCGGGTGCGGGTGATCAGGAGCCAAAGCCCGATCGCGATTGCCGCTCCGATCGCGATAATGACGAGCCGGAAGAGCGGATAGGTCACCCCGCCCGGCAGCGAAACCGCGCCCGAAAGCGCGGGCGGCAGCGAGAGATAGAGCGGGAAGGAGCCGAACAGCCAGCGCGTGCCCTCGGAAAAGATCAGGATCAGCGCGAAGGTCGCGAGCACTTGGTCTAGGTGGTCGCGACCGTAGAGCCGCCGGATCACCAGCCGTTCGACCAACGCGCCGATGAAAGCCGCGGCAATGAGGCTGGCCGCGAGGCCGAGCCAATAGGATCCGGTCGCCGCCGCAACCGCCGCGCAGGCGAAAGCGCCGATCATGTAAAGCGAGCCATGCGCCAGATTGATCAGCCCCATCACGCCGAAAATCAGCGTCAGCCCCGCCGCCATGACGAAAAGCATCATCCCGTATTGCAGCCCGTTGAGGGCCTGCTCGATGAGCAAGGTCAAAACTGAAGTCTCCGGTCGGTCGGCACGAGGGTCGCGCCGTGGGCGGTAATGGGGGCGATCACGGGGTTTGGGGCAAGGCAGGCGTCACGCCCCGACAAAGGGCGTGACGATCGGGCGGATGGCGCGGACGGGCCGTGATGCGCGATGCGCAGACGGGCCAAGCCGCGCCGCCTGCTTACATCTTGCATTCGGCCGCATAGGCATCGCCGTGATCGGTCATGGCGGTGGCAACGATCTTGTTGGTGAGCGTGCCGTCCTCGGAAACGACCTCGCGGACGTAGAGGTCCTGAACGGGATGGTTGTTCGGGCCGAAGCTGAACTTGCCGCGCACCGAGGCGAAATCGGCCGCCTTCAGTGCAGCGCGGAAGCCGTCGGTATCCGAGGGCTGGGCCTTTTCCAGCGCCGAGGTCAGCAGGTTCGCGGTATCGTAGCCGTAGGCCGCATAGATCGAGGGCAGGCGGCCGTATTCCGCATTGAACGCCTCGACGAAGGTCTTGTTGGCCTCGTTGTCGATATCCTTGGACCAGTTCGAGGTGTTCTTGACGCCAAGCGCCGCCTCGCCCACGGCCGGAAGAACGTCCTGGCTGAAGGAGAATGCCGGACCGATTACCGGCGTTTCGACGCCCGAGCCCGCATATTGCTTCATGAAGGCGATCCCCATGCCGCCCGGCAGGAAGAAGAAGACCGCATCGGCACCGGCTGCGCGGATCTGGGCGATCTCGGCGGCGTAATCGGTCTGGCCGACCTGCGTATAGACCTCGGAAGCGATCTCGCCTTTGTAGAAGCGCTTGAAGCCCGCGAGGCTGTCTTTGCCCGCCGGATAGTTCGGCGCCATGATGAAGACCTTCTTGAAGCCCGCGTCATTGGCATAGGCACCTGCCGCCTCGTGCAGGTTGTCGTTCTGGTAGGAGACCGAGAAGTAGTTCGGATTGCAGCCCTTGCCTGCCAGCGCCGAGGGCGCGGCATTGGTCGAGAGGTAGAACTTGCCCTGCTGGACCGCAGCCGGAACCACCGCCATCGCGAGGTTCGACCAGACGATGCCGGTCAGCACGTCGACATTGTCCGACTGGATCATCTTGTCGGCGATCTGGACCGCGACATCGGGTTTCTGCTGGTCGTCCTCGATCAGCAGCTCGATGTCCTTGGCCTTGTCGCCCGCCTGTTTCAGCGCCAGCTGGAAACCGTCGCGCGTGTCGATGCCAAGCCCCGCACCGCCGCCCGAAAGCGTGGTGATCATGCCGACCTTCACGGGATCGGCAAAGGCGGGCGCGGCAACGGCAAGCCCCGCGATCAACGCCGTGGTCAGACCAAGGCCGAGGCCCGGCTTTTGGCGGTTGGTGGTGGTCATGGTCTCTCTCCCCGGCGGTGTTCTGATTTGTGGCGCTTGACGGCTGTCGCGCATTGGCTCCGGTTTTCGCGCAAAGACCGCAGCAAAGAAAGGGGGCTGCGCGCTTTCATGACCTTTGATGCCGCATTTTCTTTCATTTGCCGTGATTTGCGCCTAACGGCGGCCCACGCGCGGCAGGTCCGTCGCCAGTCTGCGCAAGGCCGTTGGGCAGGGAACAAACACGGCTCTAGGGAATTGAGACAAAAGTGTTCACCCGACGCGGGGCCATGCGACCCGATCAGAGCAGGAAGTCATCGATATGGCGCCAAACCAGCCGCAGAACGCATCACGCGAAGAGACCGTCCTCAACGGGACAGCAGGGCCGCAGATCGTGGCCCTTTCGGAAGGCGACGGCGGCGAGATCATCCGGCTTGCGTCGTGGCTGATCGTTGCCGCGATCCTGATCGGCGGGCTTTATGTCGGGCAGGATGTGCTGATCCCGCTCGCGATCTCTTTCCTGATCAGTTTCGCGATGTCGCCTTTGGTCAACTGGCTGACGCGGCGGGGCCTGTCGCGTGTCCTCTCGGTTTGCGTGGTCATGCTCACGGTGGGCGTCTTCATCGCGGGGCTGGCGCTTTTGGTGACCTCGCAGGTGCGCACGATCTCGGCCGAGCTTCCGACCTACCAGACGACGATCCGCGCCAAGATTTCGGATCTCGCGAGCCAGATGAAAGGACCGGGCATTCTGGATGGGGCGCTCGAAACGGTCGATACCGTCCAAAAAGAGGTCGATGCGGCAGTTCACGGCCAAGGCGAGGACGCGGCCCAGAAGGTCGAGGTCGTGCCGCCGCCGGTTTCTCCTTTCCAAACGGCGCAGGAATGGCTGACGCCGGCAATGGCGCCGCTGGCGACGACCGGTATCGTTCTCGTTTTCGTTTTCCTCGTGCTGCTTGATCGCGGCGATCTGCGCGACCGGCTGATCCGGCTGATGGGCGGCAACCTCCACCGCTCGACCGATGCACTGGAAGAGGCGGGGCGGCGGATCTCGAAATATCTGCTGATGCAGATTCTCGTGAACATCATCTATGCGATCCCGATGGGGCTTGGCCTGTGGCTGATCGGGGTGCCGGGAGCGCTTTTATGGGCGACGCTTGCCGCCTTCATGCGCTTCATCCCCTATGTCGGGCCGATGCTTTCGGCGCTGTTCCCGCTCAGCCTCGCCTTTGCGGTCGATCCGGGCTGGAACATGGTGATCTGGACGCTGGTTCTGGTCGTCGGCCTCGAGGCCATCAGCGGCAATGTCATCGAGCCGATGCTTTACGGCACCAGCACCGGCCTTTCGGCCATCGCCCTGATCGCGGCGGCGACCTTTTGGACCGCGCTTTGGGGGCCGGTCGGACTGATCCTCTCGACGCCTCTGACGGTCTGCCTGCTGGTGATCGGGCGCAATCTGCGACAGCTCCAATTCCTCGAGATCCTGCTGGGATCCGAGCCGGTGCTGGATCTGCCGACGCGCATCTATCAGCGCCTGATCGCGGATGATCCCGAGGAGGCGATAGAGATCGCGAGCGAGGCGATTGCCGCAAGCTCGGTCGCGGAATTCTATAACGACACCGGCATTGCCGTGCTGCGCCGCACCAGCGAGGATTACCACCTCAACGCCGGTCCCGAGCATCGGCTTCGTGTCGCCAACGGCATGGAGACCCTGCTCGAGGAGTTGCAGGAGGACTTCCCCGCCAAAGCCGTCGAGGAGGCCGCGCGCAACGGTCGGGCAAGGATCGCCTGTATCGGCGGCAAATGGGAGATCGATGCCACGGCCTGCGTCATGCTGGGCCATGCGCTCGCGCTCGAAGGCTATCCGTCGATGTCGCATCGCGAGGGGGGGAGCCTGTCGGCGCGCGGGCTCGAGCGGCTCGATCTCGCGGGGATCGACGTCGTTTGCCTGAGCTATTTCAGCGATGATCCCGAGCAGGCCGCGCGCCGCTTTTGCCGCCGCCTGCGCCAGCGCTGGCCCCAGATCAAGATCATCCTCGCCCTGTGGAACGCGCCCGCAGCACTCTTGACCGCGCAAAAGGTCGGCGAGATGGGCGCGGACGAAGTCGTGACCTCGATCGAGGAAGCGGTCGGCCGCATCGCGCGTCTCGTCCCGCCTTTGCCGCAAGCCGCAAGCGATGCGGAGGCGAATGACGACGCCGCACCCAAGGGCAAGATCGGCGCGATCGGGCGCACCGTGGCGCAATCGCTTTCGCTGGGCGCGAAAGGCGGCGACGGACCCAAGGGGCTCTCGCCCTTTGCGCCCCAAGCCATCGCCGCGCTTGCAAGTGACGATGTGCGCGAGGAACTCGAGGCGGTGGTCAAACGTGCCGCCGATGTCTTCGACGTGAAATACGCCCTGATTGCCGCCGTCGATTCCGGTCGCGAACGTCTGATCGCGCGCAGCAGGGATCTTCCGGGCTATGACGACGATGACGAGGACAACCCCTTCATCCGCGATCCGGCGGAGGAGGGCGCGGCAGATCAGCTGCCCGACCGCAGCTTCTCGGGGCCGGTGATCGCACTTGATGGCGTCGATGTCGTGCCCGATACCGAACGCGATCCCGATTTCGCCGATCACCCCGCGCTCAAGCGCTGGCATCAGCGCCTTTACGCGGGCGCGCCGCTTCTGGACGGCGAGGGGCGCGCGCTCGGTGCCTTTTGCCTGCTCGACCCCGAGCCGCGCCAGCTCGACGAGGGCGAGCGCGAGCTGCTGGGTCAATTGGCCGAAGAGGTCGCCAAGCTGTTGATCGGCGAAGAAGCCGTCAAACGCAAAGGCAAGCGCAAGGACAAGAACGGCGAGGCCGGCACGATGATTGTGGGCCAGCAGGTTCCCGAATGACGGCTTGCTGAACGAGGGTTGCGGCGCGGTCTCCTTAGCGCGCCGCTTCGCCTTCCGAGAAAAGCGCGGCGAAGCTTTGCGCCAGCGCGCGCACCACCGGCGAATTCTTGTGCTTGGGGTGGATATAGACCCCGATCTCGGCATCCTCGAGCGCGGGCATGGCGGGATCGTCCAGCGCCGCCAGCTCTTTGGGCACGATGCGGCGCGACAGTACCGTGACGCCGAAGCCGGTGCTGACCGCGGCTTGAAGACCGGCGAGGCTGGGGCTGGTATAGACCAGCTCGTGCGCGCGGCCTGCACCATCCAGCGCCGCGATCATGCTTTGACGGTAGAGGCAGCCCTGCGGATAGCAGACGATGCGGACCGGCGCGCCATCGGCAGCCGCGCCCGCTGCGGTTTCGCCTGAATTGGTTGCCCTGTTGTCGCTCGCGGGCCAGTGATCCTCGTGTCCGCGCGCGCCGACCCAGGCCAAGGGCTCGGGCCAATGGCGGAATGCCTTGGCGCTGCCGCCTTTGGGGGTCAGGGCGACGATGAGGTCGTATTGGTCGTCCTCGAGCCCTTTGAACAGCAGATGCGAGAGATGGCAGACGACATCAAAGGTCATCTGCGGCTCTTTCTTCGCCAGCTGCGGCATCAGGCGGGGCAGGAAGTGGTCGGCGTAATCATTGGGAATGCCGAGTTTCAGCGTGCCGAGACTTTGACGCTGGTTCAGCGCGGCCAGCATCGCATCGTTTTGGGCGAGGATGCGGCGGGCGTGATCGGCGACGATGCGTCCCTGCTCGCTCAGCTCCAGACTGCTGCCGCGCGCGAAGAGCGTGACGCCGAGCAGTTCTTGCAGGCGCTTCATCTGCAGGCTCATGGCGGGTTGGGTCCGGCCGAGCTGGTCTCCGGCGCGGCGATAGCCCTTGAGGTCGATAATGGTGACAAAGCTGCGCAGCAGGTCGGTCGGAATATTGCGCATCACGGCCTTCGCTTCAAAACGGGAAGCATGGATTATTCGGCGCTTCGCGGGCAAAGGACAGCGCAAAACGACATCCCCCGCCCAAGAGGCGAGGGAGGCCGCGGATGCAGCGCGCGGCGCGTCAATCGGCCAGCGGCTTGCCCTTGGTTTCATGGCTGGCGCACATGGCAACCAGCGCGATCACGGCAATCCCCGCGAGATACCAGGCGGGCGCAAGCTTGCTGCCCGTCGCCGCGATCAGCCATGTCGCGATGAAGGGTGCGGTGCCTCCGAACATCGCATTGGCGGTATTGAAGCTGAAGGCAAAGCCGGAGTAGCGCACGCGGGTCGGGAAGATCTCGGTCAGGAAGCTCGGCAATGTGCCGTCGTTGACGGTCAGCAGAATGCCGAAGAAACACTGGATCAGGATGATCGTGCCGAGCGACGCCCCGTCCAGCATCTTGAAAAGCGGGACCGTCAGCAGGATGAAGAAAACCGAGGCGCAGATCAGCGCCGTCTTGCGTCCGAAGCGGTCCGACAAGGCCCCCATCGCGAAGATCGAGAAGATATAGACCGCAAGCGAGATGCTGACCGCGAGGAAGCTTTCCGTCTCGCCCATGCCCAGCTCGGTGATGAGATAGGTCGGCATATAGCTCAGGATCAGGTAGAAACCGACCGCATTAAGGCAGGTGACGCCGATCGCGATGATGATCTCGCGCTTGTGGTCCTTGAACATGATCTCGACGGGGAGGGCGGCTGCGTGGTTCTTGTCCTCCATCTCGCGGAATTTCGGCGTATCCTCCAGCTTGAGGCGGATATAGATGCCGATCAGTCCCAGAGGCAGCGCGAGCAGGAAGGGAATGCGCCAGCCGTAGCTGTGCATCTGCGCCGTATCGAGCAGCCAGAAAAGCCCCGCCGACATCAGCGATCCCGCCAGTAGCCCCGCCGCCGTGCTGGCCGGCACGAGGCTGGTATAAAGGCCGCGCTTGGCGGGCGGCGAATACTCCGCGATGAACGAGGCCGCGCCCGCATATTCGCCCGCCGCCGAAAAGCCCTGTATCATGCGCAGGACCAGCAAAAGGACGGGAGCGAAAATCCCGATCGTGGCATAGCCGGGCAAAAGCGCGATCAGCGTCGTCGTCCCCGACATGATCAGGATCGAGGCCGAAAGCGCCGTCCGCCGCCCGATCTTGTCGCCGATCCCGCCCCAGATGATGCCGCCGATCGGGCGGATCAGGAAAGAGATCGCGAAAAGCGCGTAGGTCGCCATCAAGGCCGCCGCCGGTGCGATATCGGGAAAAAACACCGCCGCAATCACCGTCGCGAGATAGCCGTAAGAGGCATAGTCGAACCATTCGACGAAATTGCCCAGAAAGCTTGCGGTGAGCACGCGGCGCATGGTGGCGGGGGGGACGGCATCTGTGACGTCGCCCGTTTGGGGCGCATGGGGCGAAAGATCGCCTGCGGCGGTATCGGCAGGGCGCAATTCTGCCCCGCCTATGGTCAAGGCGGTGGTCATCTCGGATCTCCTGTGGGTCGGGCGGGCCTCCGGCGGGCTGACCTGCCCGTAGGCGGTCAGGGGGATCCGATTGCGCCGCATGTCAGCCGTTCCGACTGGGGCAGCCGTTTCGACAGCGAACTTGGGCCGATTCCGCCCGCAGCCCAGAAAAGGGAGGTCGCGCTGGCCGCGGGCGGAGCCGAGAGGAATGGACCGCAGTCAAAATGCGGCGGTCCATTCGGGAGGTTATTTCACGATGTTATGCTCGGGGCCGAAGGGGAATTTCGTGATGTTTTCAGCGCCGTTTTCCTCGATCACGAGGATGTCGTGCTCGCGGTAGCCACCCGCGCCGGCCATGCCTTCGGGGATGGTCAGCATCGGCTCCATCGAGACGACCATGCCCGGCTCGAGCACGGTGTCGATATCCTCGCGCAGCTCCACGCCCGCCTCGCGGCCGTAGTAGTGCGAAAGCACGCCGAAGGAATGGCCATAACCGAAGGAGCGGTAGCCGAGCAGGTTGTAGCTCGCGTAGATCTCGTTCAGCTCGGCGGCGACCTCGCTGCATTTCGCGCCCGGAACCAGCAGTTCGAGACCGCGGCGATGGACCTCGACGTTGACCTCCCAGATTTTCAGATGGGCGTCGCTCGCGTGGTCAAGGAAGAGCGTGCGCTCGAGCGCGGTGTAATAGCCGGCGATCATCGGGAAGCAGTTGAGCGAGAGGATGTCGCCCTTTTCCAGCTTGCGCGAGGTGACGGGGTTATGCGCGCCGTCGGTATTGATGCCCGACTGGAACCAGACCCAGGTATCCATCAGCTCGGCATGGGGGAAGGTCTTGGCGATATGGCGGATCATCGCCTGTGTGCCGGCAAGGGCGATCTCGTATTCCGGAACGCCTTCCTTGATCGCGTCGCGGATCGCCGCCCCGCCCAGATCGCCTGTATGCGCGCCCGCTTTGATCAGCGCGATTTCCTCGGCGGATTTGATGGTGCGCAGCCACATCGTCTTGACGCCGATATCGACGAATTCGGCCTCGGGGAAGGCTTGCTTGAGCAGGGTCAGCGTGTCGAGATTGACGAAGTCATATTCGATGCCGATGCGCTTGGCCTTGGGCATCAGCTCCTGCAGCGCAAAGAAGAAGTTGTCGCGCCGCCAGTCGGTATAGGTGACGTTTTCGCCGAAGGTGCGGCGGAAAGGCTGGCCCGCATCGATCCCCGCAGAAACCGAGGTTGCGGCCTTGTCGGTCACGACGAAAGCATAGCGGCGCCCGAAGGAGCAGTAGAGAAAGTCGGAGAAGTAATTGATATTGTGGTAGGATGTCAGGATCGCGCCATCGAGCTGCAGCTCGTCGTTGATCTTGCGCAGACCGTCCTGACGGCGCTGCATCTCCGCCGCGCTGAAGGTCGGGGTGACCTTTTCGCCGTTGTGCATCTTTTGCAGCCGCAGCAGTTCGTTCGGCATCCCCTTGGCAAACACGTTCATCTTGGCTCCTGCGCTTGGCGCTTTTGTGACACTGATGGGGTCACGATAGGGAGCGCGGCAAAACGCGGCCAATTTATAGTTGGAATGCCCATAAGCGATGCAAATGGGGCAATTCGGAGCGTTGATTTCGGAGGGGCAATTCTGCGCCGCGCGCGGGAGGATGAAGGGGGCGGGGCAAGGCTTGTGCGAAAGGGAATACCCACCTCGCCCCGACCAGTTCATGTGCGAGAGAGCGGCTCCTTCTCCTCGCGTAACCAAAACAACCGATCCGCTTGGCCGCCCAGGATGCGACTTTTCGCGGACGCCCCCCCGCGGCCGGATCTCGGCGCTAGGGGGCGGGATCATGACCCGAAACGATCGGGTCGGGTAACAACAAGATTGTTTCCAGTCGGGCCCTGACCGCCAGTGCAAAGGGAGGAGGACAGGGGGTCTTCGCGGACACAATCACATCAACAGCTTACTCGTGACATGGTTAACAACAGACTGGTTACGCAACAAAACAAGGGCACTCGTAACACGACAGAACAGGGAACTGGTGAACACACAAAAACCAGACAACCATTTACCAACAGGTCGGCGATGGCGGACAACAGGTCCGGACCGCCGGCAGCAGACGCGAGGACTTGCCCGGGAAAGCAAAGTGCCTTGCGTCATGACCAGCCGGAGCGGCAAAGCTGCCGGCTGCGTCGCGGCCCCGAAGGGCATGGTCCAGAACGGGATCCCGAAGGCTGCGGCGCGGGGGCGCAACAAGCGTTTCGGCGGCGGATTTCCGCATTGCGAAGTTGCAGAACATCGGATGGAACAGGCGGGTGAAAGATCCTTCCGCGCTGTTTTCCTTCGGGCTCCGCATCTTGTAGACCTCGTTAATGAACGTTGTTCAGTTAAAATGCTCTGGACCTTGCGAGTCGTCAAGGGTATTTTTGAACAGTGTTTAAAAAAGAGAAATTAGATGAGCCGTCCCTCGCGACAACCCCGGGAAGAACTGCGCAAAGCCATTGTAGATACAACGAAAAACATCCTCGACACCGAGGGGGTGGAGGGGCTGACCGCGCGCGCGATCGCCCGCGAGATCGGCTATACTGCCGCCTCGATCTACAATGTGTTCGAATCAATGTCGGATATTTTGATGGAGGTGAACCGCGAGACGCTGAGCGAGCTGGACGCGATGTTCGAAGCGCTGCCCTCGGACGGAAGCCCCAAGGACCGGCTCGAGGCGATCTGTCTGTCCTATGTCAACTTCATGCGGCGCAATCCGGCGCGGTGGAGCGCGCTGTTCGGCGGCCTGCGCGAGCGGGACGCCTTTCCCGAATGGTATGTCGGCGCGATCGACCAGCTGATGAACCGCCTCGCCGCGCTTTTGACCGATCACGCGCCGGGCTTGGCTCCGGTCGCGGCCTTGCGCTCGGCAGAGCTGCTTTTCATCACCATCCACGGGCTGGTATCGCTTGATGTCGGGCGCAGGCTCGACATGTTCACGCGCCGGCCTGCCTCCGATCTGGCGCAATCTGCGCTCGAGGCGACGCTGCTCAGCTTGGGGTGACGCGCAGGACCAGAGGCGTCATGACGCAAAGGCCCGAGGCGTTGGCTCAGTCCACCGCGACATTGTCGATCAGCCGAACTTCGTCGAGGAAAGCGGCCGCGAGCAGACGGCGCGGCCGGTCGGGCCGGGCAGGGCCGAGCGTTTCGCTGTCACAGAGCTCGAAATACTCGACGGGCGCGAAACCCTGCGCCCGCAAACGGCGCTTTCCGGCCGCGAGCGTTTCCTCAACCGGCTGGCCCTTGGCAATCGCTTTGGCGGCGGCAAAGAGAATGTCCGGCAAGGCGGCGGCGCGTTCGCGTGCGGCCCCCGAGAGCCGCTGGTTGCGCGAGGATAGTGCCAGCCCGTCTTCGGCGCGGATGGAGGGGCAGGGGACGATCTCGATCGGCAGGAGCATATCCTTGGCCAATTGCCGCACGACCTGAAGCTGCTGCCAGTCCTTTTCGCCGAAAAAGGCGCGATCGGCCTGGGTCATGTTGAAAAGCAAAGTGACCACCGTGGCGACCCCGTCGAAATGTCCGGGGCGATGTGCGCCTTCAAGCGGCTCGCTGATGCCGCGCACGCTGACCACGGTGTCGTGCCCCTCGGGATAGACTTCGGCGGCATCGGGTACGAAAAGCGCATCGACATCGAGCGGGCCGAGCAGCGCCGCATCGGCGAGTTCGGTGCGGGGGTAATTCGCGAAATCCTCGGGGCTGTTGAATTGGCGCGGATTGACGAAAAGCGTCACGATCACCCGATCGCAGCCGGCCTTGGCCGCCCGTACGAGGCTGAGATGCCCCTCGTGGAGCGCGCCCATCGTCGGCACCACGCCGATGACGTCGCCCTGCTGCTTCCAGCTTTTGGTGAGGGCGCGCAATTGGGCGAGGCTGCGGATGATCGTTGCGCTCATGCTCGGGATCCTTGGGCGGAGAAACTGTGGTCGGGGTCGGGGAAGCGGCGCGCGCGGACATCGGCGGCATAGGCCGCGACGGCGGCTTCGGAATCGCGGCCGAGTTCGGCATAGCGCTTGACGAATTTCGGACGGAAGTCGGTGAAAAGGCCCAGCACATCGTCGATCACCAGCACCTGACCGTCGCAATCGGCACCCGCGCCGATGCCGATGGTGGGAATGGCGATCTCTTGCGTGATGCGCGCGCCGAGCTCGGCCGGGATCTTTTCCAGCACGACCGAAAAGGCCCCCGCCGCGGCCAGCGCCACCGCATCCGCGAGGATGCGCTCGCCGTCGTCGCCGCGTCCCTGCACCTTGTAGCCGCCAAGCGCATTGACCGCCTGCGGCGTCAGCCCGACATGGCCCATGACCGGAATGCCGCGTTCGACCAGAAAGGCCACGGTCTGCGCCATATGCCGCCCGCCTTCCAGCTTGACCGCGTGGCAGCCGGTTTCGGCCATGAGCCGCGCGGCATTGCGGAAAGCCTGCGCGGGGCTTTCCTCGTAGGAGCCGAAGGGCATGTCGACGACCATGCAGGCATGATCGAGGCCGCGCGCGACGGCCTGGCCATGCATCACCATCATCTCCATCGTCACGCCAAGCGTCGAGGGCAGGCCGTGCAAGACCATGCCCACACTGTCTCCGACCAGCACCAGATCGCAGGCCTGATCGACCTGACGCGCGACGGGTGTGGTATAGGCGGTCAGGCAGACGATCGGCACCGCGCCTTTGCGGGCGCGGATATCCTGCGGCGTCAGTCTGGCCTTGCGGTCTGGCGTGGCGCTCATCTTCTTCTCCCTTGCAGGCGACCCCAGGCGTTGCGCCCGTCGGGGAGCGGATGCGGGCGACCGGCTCGCGCGAGCGCCGCCGCATGCGGGGTAGCTTGAATTCTCCTTGCGCCCTTTAACCTTAGGCGGGCCGACAAATCCACATGAAAGGTGGAAGTAGCTTTACGGGGGGTTAACCGGCTGCGGCAGCCGGCGGAAGTCTTGCGCGGCGGCCGATCGCGGGCCGCGAGACGCCGTTGCGGCAACTCCTCTAGACATAAGTTCGCGGCCGGATGCGGGGCGGGCTTGCCTTCCGCCTGATCTCGGACATTCTGTCATCGAGAAACGCGACGACTCGCATGCCGGATGACTGGGCCGACCCCGAACCGCAGGATGCAAACCGGACGCATAACGGAGGAATGTCATGTCCAGATCGAATTCGACCGCCAATCGCGACATCGCGCATCACCTGCACCCCTATACCAATGCCGCGCGCCATGCCGAAACCGGCCCGATCGTGATCGAGCGCGGCGAGGGGATCTATGTCTTCGACGATCAGGGCAACCGCTATATCGAGGCGCTCGCAGGCCTCTGGAGCGTGGCGGTCGGCTTTGGCGAGCAACGTCTGGTCGATGCCGCGACCGCGCAGCTGGGCAAATTGCCCTTCTACCATACCTTCGCCCATAAATCGAACCTGCCCGCGATCGAACTGGCTGAAAAGCTTGCGGAAATCACGCCGGAAGGGCTCAATCACGCCTTCTTCACCAATTCGGGTTCCGAGGCCAACGACACCATCATCAAGATGGTCTGGTATTACAACAATGCGCTCGGCCGGCCGGAAAAGAAGAAATTCCTCGCCCGCAACGGCGGCTATCACGGCGTGACCGTGGCCTCGGCGAGCCTCACGGGGCTGGTCAACAACCACCGCGATTTCGATCTGCCAGCGATCCCCGTGCGCCATCTGACCTGCCCGCATTTCTACCGCTACGGCAACCCCGGCGAGACCGAGGCGCAGTTCCTCGACCGTCTCATGGCCGAGTTGGAGACGGTGATCGCCGAAGAGGGCGCCGAGACCATCGCGGCCTTCATCGGCGAGCCGATCATGTCGGCGGGGGGCGTTCTGCCGCCGCCCGAGGGCTATTGGGCCCGTGTGCAGGAGATCTGCCGCAAGCACGACATTCTGGTCGTGGCCGACGAGGTGATCACCGGTTTCGGCCGCCTCGGCACGCCGTTCGGGTCGGATTACTTCGGGATCAAGCCCGACCTCATGGCTTTGTCGAAACAGATCACCTCGTCCTACCAGCCTTTGGCTGCGGTGATGATTTCCGATCGTGTTTTCGAGGTCATCGCCAAAAACAGCGGCAAGATCGGGACCTTCGGTCATGGCTACACCGCCTCGGGCCATCCGGTCGCGACTGCGGTGGGGGTCGAGAACCTCAAGGTGATCGAGGAACGCGGGCTGGTCGAGAATGCCGCCAAAATGGGCGCGATCCTGCAGGAGCGGCTGCGCAAGCTGGCGGATCATCCGCTGGTCGGCGAGGTGCGCGGCATCGGCCTGCTGGCTGCGGTCGAGCTGGTCGCCAACAAGGAAACCCGCGAGAAGTTCCCCGAACCGGGCAAGGTCGGCGGCTATTTCTTCGCGCGCGCGCACAAACATGGCCTGATCGTGCGCAACATCCTCGACAGCCTCGCCTTCTGCCCGCCGCTGATCATCAACGAGGCGCAGATCGACGAGATGCTGCAGGCCTTCGAGGCGACGCTGAAGGATACTGCCGAATGGATCGCGGCGGGACAGCCGAGCGCCTGAGCAGGACCGGGACGTGACGAACAGCTTTTCCGAAAACGGCGGCCCGCATGTGAACGGGCCGTCCGATGATGCCGCCGAACCCTTCCGCGAGACGATCGAGGCCCTGAGCAACGCTTGTGCCGACCTCGCCATGCCTGCTGGCGGGCAGATAGCCTTTGCACCGATCCGCCCCGATTGGGAGCGGCACACGTCCGACATTCTGCCCTCCTGCCTCGGCCATGCCGCGCCCAAGCGGAAACAGGAATTCGTCGCGGGCCGCCTTGCCGCTTTGGCCGCCTTGCGGGGCGCAGGTCTGGCCGATCCCGCGGTCCCCGCCATCGGTGCCGACCGCCTGCCGGTCTGGCCCGAGGGCTGGCGCGGCAGCATCTCGCACGGGACCGAAATCGCGGTGGCGGTGGTGGTGCCGGACAAGGGGGGGAGGCAGATCCTCGGCCTCGATCTGGAGCCGGTGATGCCGCGCGATCTGGCGCAGCAACTTGCGGCCTCGCTCATGCCCGAGGCGCGGGCGGGCGGGCAGGGCATGCCCGCCGAGATCGAGATCACGCGCGTCTTTTCCGCCAAGGAGACGCTCTTCAAGGCGCTTTATCCGCAGGTCCGCGCGATCAAGGAGTTCTCGGCCGCGCGCGCGATCTGGAACGGCGACGCGCTGAGCCTTGCCCTGACCGAACCTTGGGCCGAGGCGCTGCCCGAGGGGCTCGTTTTCGCGATCGAGCAAAGGGTGGCGGCGGGTGTCGTCGTCTCGCTTTTGTCGGGCATTGCGCCGGATGCCCCTTCGACATAGCGGGGCAGGGCCGGGAACGCTATTGTGAGCGCTCTTACGGAAAGCACGAGATTCGCCGAAAACCCGCATTTCCGGCCCTTAAAGCGACAATTCCAGCCATTTTGAGGGCTGTTTCGCAGCTTTCGGCCAAGAACGGTCTGGCCCCTGCGGCGAAGAATGCTATTCTGGCTGAATGGCTTTGCCGCATGCGCCCTGCATCGGCGGGCGGGTGTGGATGACCCTTCGCGCCGGCCCCCGCAGACAGGGCGTTGGCGGGCCATTGAACGGGTACTTCTGGCTACCTATTTAAGCAGTCAGCAGGGGTCGTGCGCTGCCGCTTTTGGGGCCGCTTCCTTTGGCGAGAAAGGACTAATTGTATGAACCAATTCGCCCATAAGACCCATCCGGTCCTGCCGTTGCGGGACATCGTGGTCTTCCCGCACATGATCGTGCCGCTTTTTGTCGGGCGCGAGAAATCCGTTCGTGCCCTCGAGGCCGTGATGGAACAGGACCGCCCGATCCTTCTGGCGGCCCAGAAAGATGCCTCGGTCGACGAACCGGCGAAAGACGGCATCTACGAAACCGGCGTTTTGGCCAATGTGCTGCAGCTTCTGAAGCTTCCCGACGGGACCGTGAAGGTTCTGGTTGAGGGTCGTGAACGCGTGCGCATCACCGAATTCGTCGAGAACGAGAATTATTTCGAAGCCGCAGCCGAACCTCTGGCCGAGGTCCCGGGCGATGCCGACAGCCTCGAAGCGCTGACGCGCACCGTCGACGAGGAATTCGAGCGCTATGTCAAAGTGCGCAAGAACATCCCCGAAGAGGTGATCACCGCCGTCGGTGAAGCCCGTGAACCCGCGCGTCTGGCCGATCTGGTCAGCGGGCATCTGGGTATTGATGTGACGAAGAAACAGGATCTCCTCGAGACCCTGAACGTGGCCGAACGTCTGGAGAAGGTCTATGGCCTGATGCAGGGCGAGATGTCGGTACTTCAGGTCGAGAAGAAGATCAAGTCGCGCGTCAAGAACCAGATGGAGAAGACCCAGCGCGAATACTATCTGAACGAGCAAATGAAGGCCATTCAGAAGGAGTTGGGCGAGGGTGACGACGGCTCGAACGAACTGACCGAGCTGGAAGAGAAAATCGCCGCGACCAAATTCAGCAAGGAGGCCCGCGAAAAGGCCGATGCCGAGCTGAAAAAGCTGAAGTCGATGTCGCCGATGTCGGCGGAAGCCACGGTCTCGCGCAACTATCTCGACTGGCTGCTGAGCCTGCCGTGGGGCGTGAAGTCGCGTACCCGCAAGGATCTGGGCAAAGCCGAAGAGGTGCTGGACGCCGATCACTACGGCCTTGAAAAGGTCAAGGAACGGATCGTCGAATATCTCGCGGTGCAGAACCGTTCGACCAAGCTCAAGGGGCCGATCCTCTGCCTCGTCGGACCTCCGGGTGTGGGTAAAACCTCGCTGGGTCGTTCGGTCGCGAAAGCGACGGGTCGCGAATTCATCCGCATCTCGCTTGGCGGCGTGCGCGACGAATCCGAGATCCGCGGTCACCGTCGGACCTATATCGGCTCGATGCCCGGCAAGATCATCCAGGCGCTGAAGAAGGCGAAAACCACGAACCCGCTCATCCTGCTCGACGAAATCGACAAGATGGGGCAGGACTTCCGTGGCGACCCGGCTTCGGCAATGCTCGAGGTGCTTGATCCCGAACAGAACTCGACCTTCGTCGACCACTATCTCGAAGTGGAATACGATCTGTCGAACGTGATGTTCGTGACCACGGCCAACAGCTACAACATGCCTGGCCCGCTTCTGGACCGGATGGAGATCATCTCCCTCTCGGGCTATACCGAGGATGAAAAGCTCGAAATCGCGCGCCAGCACCTGCTCGACAAGCAAGTGAAGGCCAACGGTTTGCACAAGGGCGAATTCTCGGTGACCGACGAGGCGCTGACCCATGTCATCCGCTACTACACCCGTGAAGCCGGTGTCCGTTCGCTCGAGCGGGAAATCGCGAAACTGGCCCGCAAGGCCGTGACCGAGATCCTCAAGGGCAAGGTCAAATCCGTCGACGTGACCCCCGCGAAGGCCGAAGAATATCTCGGCGTGCGCCGGTACCGTTACGGTCTGGCCGAGCTGGATGATCAGGTCGGTGTCGTGACCGGTCTGGCCTGGACGCAAGTCGGCGGCGATCTGTTGCAGATCGAGGCTTTGCGTCTGCCCGGCAAGGGACGGATGAAGACCACCGGCAAGCTCGGTGACGTGATGAAGGAATCGATTGAAGCCGCCTCGAGCTATGTCCGCTCGATCGCGCCCGAAATCGGGGTGAAGCCGACGGAGTTCGACCGCCGCGACATCCATGTTCACGTCCCCGAAGGCGCGACGCCGAAAGACGGGCCCTCGGCCGGTCTGGCCATGGTGACCTCGATCGTGTCGGTTCTGACGCAGATCCCGGTCCGCAAGGATATCGCCATGACCGGCGAAGTGACCTTGCGCGGGAATGCTCTGGCCATCGGCGGCTTGAAAGAGAAGCTGTTGGCGGCGCTGCGCGGCGGCATCAAGACGGTGCTGATTCCGGCCGATAACGAAAAGGACCTCGTCGATATTCCGGCGAATGTGAAGGAAGGGCTGAAGATCATCCCCGTCCGTCACGTCAAAGAGGTTCTCGAACATGCTCTGGTGCGCGCGCCCGAGCCGATCGAATGGGACGAGGCCGCCGAAGAGGCAGCCGAGGCCAGCCGCCTTGCCGCGTTGCGCGGTGAAAACAATAGCGGCTCGACCATCGCCCATTAAGGCCCGAAGACAATGAAGGCGCGCAGGGGAAACCCTGCGCGTTTTCTTTTGCGCGAACCCTGCAAAAAGCCCCCGTTTCGCATCAGATTCACCCTTGCGATGCCGGGGCAGGGCGGCTATCTAGCCCTCGTGGGGCGATTAGCTCAGTGGTAGAGCGCTTCGTTCACATCGAAGATGTCAGGGGTTCAAATCCCTTATCGCCCACCATTTCCTTATGAAAATCTAGTTAATTATGGCCTAGCGCCATGCCCAACACAAAGAGCTCCTCGGTTCACTGAACCTGGGTTCCGGATTTCAGCCTTGCAAAATCGAGCACGTCTGCGGCCTCTGTCAGGTGTTCGGGAACGAATCCCCGCATAGGTCGAACAGGTCATCGTCGTGTTGGTGCGGCCAAGGTGAACGCTCACCATGCCCGCGCTGTTCGCAAAGTTCTCGGTTTGCGATTGGTCGCCTGCTAGGGCTCGCGGCATTCCTGCCCGGGGTGGACGTGAAGGTTTCTACGCGCGTCAACGACAGGGTTCTTGTATCGTCAGCCTAACGATCGAGGAGTACCGCTGCGTCCTCGCCGGCTTTGAATGCCGCGTTCCCCCTTCATTGGCTCTTGCTATGCTGGCGGCCACTCTGCGGCAAGGCGTTCCAGCCTGTAGCACAGTCTGCTCGTCCGCCACCGGTGGCGGCATCGGGTTTGCCGCTTGCCTGCGCTGCCTGATCGGTCGGCACATATTGGCGCTCGCCCGCGGAGGAGGTGGCTACGCGACCTGCGAGTAATGATCGAGCAGCGCATTGGGGCTGGACAGTTGTTGAAGTCCCCCGCGTTCCTTGATCGCTTCAATGACTGGCTGGAAGAACGCTATCCAGACGCGCTGCGACGGGAACAGTTCATCCGCACGGCGCTGGACGAATTTCAGGTTGAAAACAGCCTGTAATCGGTTCCGTCGCTATCTGTCGTAACGACGGTTCACGACGGTTCACGACGGTTCACGACGGTTCACGACGGTCGCGAACTGTCGTTACCGAAAGGATAAGACAAGAAATGAAAAGAAACGATATTACGGGAAGCGCCTCGGAAAAGCGCTGACCCCTGTGGATAACTTTAGATTTGCTGAGAATGGGGACATGGGGATGAGTGAGAGTAAGTTGGCAAAGGGAGCGCGTGTTGATGCGTTGCTGTTTGAGCCATTGTCAGGGTTGGCGCGCCCTAAGGGGGTGAGCGCCGAGGTTCACGAAAAGGGGTTGCTGCGCTTGCGGTCGTTTCTCGCCTACCTGACTGACAAGAATATGCAGGGATTGCGTGACGTAATCGCGCGCCATGCTGTTAAGGGGCGCTGGCCGGGCGAGGGGCTTGTTCGTGCATGGGCATATGATCTGCAACTGCCCCCGCCTCGAGAATGCGACTATGCCCAAAGTCTCATGCGTTCGGCGATGGGGCGGCAGGCGGCGGTAGAGGGCTGGGCGGTCGAGTTGTTCCAAATCGCTAAGCGCCTTGGCCCGCCACCCGGTAAATACATCGTTCGCCAGCTTAAAGACGACGCCGAGGCCGCGCGTCGTCGTCGGGTTGTCGTGAGCGAAAACACCGTTGCAGGGATCGCGACTGAGGCCGAACGGACTTGGCTTGACGCCTATGAGGCAGATCTGGCCGAAATCTTGGAAATTCAATTGATGGCAGATGAGGCGGCGGCATGAGCGTGGTTGAGGGTGTTTGCGTTGTGGCTGCGGGGCGCGAGCGCGAGGCGGCGCGGCTTCGTTCGGAACGCGGTCGTTTGGATGAGGTGTTGGCGCGGGCGGCACTTCCCGTTGGTGTTAGCTCTAGAATAGTCGTTGCGCCTGCGCGGGGTCGGGTGGTCGGGGTCTCGCCGGTCAATGCGGTGCGTGACGCGAGTGGCGACTTCGGATGGCGGGTGGAGCCAATTGAGCTTTGGCAGGGCGTCAAGGCGGCGCGGGAGAATGACGTTTTCGAGGATCTTGCCCGTCGCGCACGTCGGGCCGGTATGCCTGCGCCTTTTCAGCCTTGGCAGGTGGATGCAGCGCGGCGCTATCGGGCGCTGGTCGAGATGCATGCGGCGGGCGCGGTCAAGTGTGTGGGCTTGGAAGCGCAAGGCGGATCTGGCGGCGGCGGGTCTTTCATCGATGCTTTTTTGGATGTTGGCCGCGAGATCGAGCGGCTTCGAGAGCGGATCGGTGGCGGTGCTGCTATGGTGGTGCGGCGCGTTCGACCGTCTAAGCGGGCGGATGCGGACCTTTGCACGGCATTTCGGTCGGCGCGCATTATCACCAATCGGCGGTTGGTAGATGCTGTTTGTCTGGATGGGCAGTCTTTGCGCGGTGTGCTTGAAGCGCATGGGTGGTCAACGGGTAGCAAAAATATCGTCGTGGTCAAGGAAGCGCTGGCGGGCGTTCTGGACGCGATGGCAGGCTGTGGGGATTGACGGCTTAGTACGCACGGATGTATGACATTCGCTAATCTCTAAAATTGTGCCCGCTCGGATCTTCCGTTGCGGGCATTGTCATTTCTGGGGGTGTTTCATGGCACGTTTGGCGCAAATCCGGTCGCGTGTCCCTGCGATGCCCCGGCGTTCGTCGCTGGCTGGCGTGACTTCCGGCGGAGAGCTTCGCCGGTCGCGGGACGTAATCAATACTTGGCGGGCATGGTATCGGACGGCGCGTTGGCGCGCCTTGCGATGGCAGGTGCTTGAGGCTTCGGGCTTCTGTTGCGCGCGCTGTCGCTATCTGTCTGTCGACGGTCGGGCATCCGATATGGTCGCGGACCATATGCGCCCGCATCGGGGCGATGAGGCTTTGTTCTGGGATCGGTCAAACCTGCAATGTCTTTGCAAGGCTTGCCATGACGGGGCCAAGCAGCGCGAGGAAAGGAAGGGGGTGCCGGATGGCGAATGATGGCAATCGCTTCCATGAGGGTCGCGGTGGTGAGATTTGGGGGCCGACCGGCCACCTTGTCGCGCGCATCTATGTGCAAGGTTTGGTTCTGTCCGACGCTGTTCGGGCGATGGGTGCGGTTCGCCGCGCTCTAGAGGCGGAGTTTGCGCCGGATGTGCCCGCACCCGGTGGCCCCTGCGGGCTGGGTGCGCCCCCGCGTGGTGGTTCTAGCTCGGGTCGATGAGGTCTTTCCGGTTGAGGGGCGCGGTTGGGGAACCGCGTTTTTCCCGGATTTGAGGGGGGGGCGGGGGCAAAATCCCGCCCCCGAAAGTGCAGGAGACCTGCGCCCCTCTCATGCGTGGGATTTTTTTTTCGTGACGGAGATTTTTGACCTGTTCGGCAACCCTATGCGGGGTGGGTCGGGCAAGCGTGGGCGTCCTGCATTTCAATGGACGCCGGAATTATTCAATAAAATCAAGCTGATGCTTGCGCTTGGCTGGCCCAATGACCGGATGGCGGGTGCGGTTGGGGTCAGTTCTGCGACTTTGAAGCGCCATTTTAGAGCCGAGCTTGCCGAGCGTGATGTTGCGCGGGATCAGCTGACTTTGCGCCGGTTTGAGTTGGCGATGCAGCAAGCAAACAAAGGCAACCTTGGCGCGGTCAAAGAGCTGGGCCGCATGGTCGATCAGAATGACGCGGCGCTTGCTGATGCGCGGATAAGGGCGGGGCAGTCGAGGGGGGCGCGGGGGCCGGTCGAGGATGACGCGCCGAAAAAGGCGCTAGGGAAGAAAGAGGCTGCTTTGCAGGCTGCCGAGGCGGTGGCCGCTGGCGGGTCAACGCTTTGGGGTGACGATCTTACCCCCGGCATGGTCGGAGATAGGCCAAACTAATGAGCTTTCACTTTGCGGATGATGCGTGGTCAACGGCGGTTCCTGATTGGGAAAACCGAATCGTTGGTCGGAAAAGCCTTGTTCCCGAGCTTCCGCTTTATGACGCGGTTGCGGAAAAGGCTTTGCGGATTTTCAAGCGGCTGCGGGTGCCTGATTTGGTCGGAAAGCCGACTTATGGCGAGGTCTGCGGGGAATGGGTCTTTGATCTGGTCCGAGTGATTTTCGGAGCCTATGACCCGGAGACAAAGCGCCGCGCGATCAGCGAAATCTTTCTGTTGGTGCCAAAGAAAAACGGGAAGTCGCTGATTTCTGCCGCGATCATGGTGACGGCGCTTATTCTTAACGAGCGCCCGGCTTGCGAGTTGGTGTTGGTCGCGCCGTCAAAGAAGGTGGCGGGCATCTCGTTTTCGGTCGCGGTTGGGATCATCGAGGCGGACGGCGATCTTTCCGCGCTGTTCAAGGTTCAAGAGGGCGTCAACAGGATCACCCATTTGGGAACGCAAGCCGTTCTTGAGGTCAAGGCAGCTGACCTGTCGGTCGTGACGGGATCGAAAGCGGCTTATGTCCTGATTGACGAATTGCACGAGCTTTCCGAAAGCAAGGACGCGGCTAAAATCATGGTCGAGTTGCGGGGCGGTCTGCTGACCCGGCCCGATGGCTTTTTCATGATGATCACGACGCAAAGCAAGGACAAGCCAACCGGCGTTTTCCGGGCCGAGCTGTTGAAGGCGCGAGCGGTGCGCGATGGTTCGTTGGTCCTGCCCTTGCTGGCTGTCCTGTACGAGTTGCCGGAAAGCCTTTCTAAAAAAGACGGTTGGAAAGCGCCGGAAACTTGGGGTCTGGTCAATCCGAGTATGGGGGCGGCGTTTGACGCGTCGTCTCTGGCGGTCAAGCTGGCCGCTGCCGAGGTTGGCGACGATAAGGACATGGCGCTTTTGGCAAGCCAACATTTCAACGTCGAGGTTGGCGTTGTCGGTGGCTTGGCGATCTGGCCGGGGGCGCGCTATTGGGACGATTGCGCGCGGCCTGACCTGACGCTTGACGAGCTTATCAGGCGCTCCGAGGTCGCGGTTGTCGGGGCTGATGGCGGCGGGCTTGACGATCTTTTCGGGCTTGCGGTGATCGGGCGCGAAAAGGGGTCCGGCAAGTGGCTGCATTGGGCGAAGGGCTGGGGCTATTCAGACGTGCGAGAGCGGCGGCCCGATATTGTCCCGGTGCTGGATGATGCCGAGCGGGCCGGGGAATATGTCACCTGCGAGGACATAGGCCAAGAGGTTTACGAGGCTTGCGACGTGATCGACCGGCTAGAGAATGCCGGTTTGCTGCCGAACGAAACGCCTGCAATCGGGCTTGATAGCTTCGGGATTGCCAAGCTTTTGGACGAGCTGGAGGCGCGGGACTATGCGGGCCGGTTCTTTTCGGTCGGGCAGGGGTATCAGCTGCAACAGGCGGTATTGACGCTGCCGCGCCGGTTGAAGGACGGCAAGTTTCTGCATGGCCGGTCGGGTCTGATGGGCTGGAATGTCGGCAACGCGAAAACCGAGCTTCGGGGGTCTAATTACACGGTCACGAAGGCTGTGGCGGGATCTGCGAAAATCGATCTTCTGATGGCGACATTCAACGCGGCTGTTCTGATGTTCGGGCATCCAAAGCCGCCAAAGCGCAAGGCCAAGCCGCGCGTTTTTATCATTTAAAGCGAAGGGGGAACGCGATGAAAAATCGCGCTTATAGCTTGCTGACCGTCAAGTCGGTTAGCGAGGGCGGGCGGCGCATTAAGGGCATCGCGACAACGCCCGCGCCTGACCGGGACGGCGATATTATCGAGCCGTTGGGGGTGACGTTCACCAATCCCGCGCCGCTGCTGTGGCAACATGACATTTCCGCGCCGGTTGGCCGGGTCTGGTTCGATCAGCCAACCGCCGAAAGCGTCACGTTTGAGGCGGAGTTGCCGGTGGTGGCCGAGCCGGGGCCGGTTCGTGATCGGGTCGAGGAAGCATGGCAAAGCGTCACGTCCGGTCTGGTCACGGGGGTGAGCATCGGTTTCCGCCCGGTGTCGTGGTCCTATCTGGATAGCGGCGGGGTTCGGGTCGATGCCTGCGAGGTGTTCGAGCTTTCGCTTGTGACAATCCCGGCGAATGTCGAGGCGACAATTCAACGGGTCAAATCATTGGATGCAACAGGGCTGGCCGCGAAGGGCAAAAAGCCGGGTGCATCCGCAAACGCGCCCCATGCTGCGGGCAAAGACAAGATGAAGGGAAACGGAATGTCTGTGAAGCAACAGATTGCGGCGCGCGAGCTTAAACGCAAGAGCGCAGTGGATGCGATGGCGGCGATTGCCGATGCGGCGGCGGCAGATGGCGACCGCGATATGACCGCCGAGGAAGTCGCGAGCTTTGATGAGCATTCGGCAGAGGTCGAGGCGATTGACGCGGGGCTTTCCCGCCTCAAGTCGCTGGACGCAATGCAGGTTGCGAAGGGTGCCGTTGCGGCGGTGCTGCCCGCTGGTGCCGGTCGCGGGCCGGGCGGTTCTGGCCGCGCGCCTGTCGTGCCGGGTGTGGCGAAGGCGGCGGAGCCGGAGCCGGGTATTCGTCTTGCGCGCTATGCGCGTTGCGCGGCTCTGGCCCGCAAAACGGGGTCGGACGCGGTGGCGATTGCGGGCGATCTTTACGGCGCGCGCGACCCGCAAGTTGTCACCATGACCAAGGCGGCGGTCGGTGCCATGACCGGCGCAAGTGATCCGGCGCTTATGGCAAACGTTGGCGGCATCGCGGATTTCGTGGATTTCCTGCGCCCGCAAACCATCGTCGGGCGCTTCGGTCTGGACGGGGTTCCGGCGCTGACGGAGGTGCCGTTTGATTTGCCGGTCCTGATGGAGACTGCGCCGGTTGGTGCGGCTTGGGTCGGTGATGGCAAGGCAATCCCTATGTCGAAGGGCTCGTTTGATCGGGAAACCTTGGGCAAGCGGAAAATCGCGGCGCTGACGGCGGTGACGCTTGAACAGTTGCGCGACAATTCGGCCGCAACGGAGCGTCTTATTCGCAACCAAATGGCTCTGGCGATCATCCAGTGTCAGGACGGGACGTTCATTGACCCGACGAGCGCAGGCAATGCGGCGCGTCCGGGGTCGATCTTGAACGGCGTTGCCGCGCTTCCGTCTGCGGGCAATGATCTGGCTGCGATCAATCAGGACATTTATGCCCTGATGGCAAAATTCAGCGCCGCTAACCTGTCGATCGGTTCGGGCGTCTGGATCATGTCGGCCCGCTTGGCGCTTCGCCTGTCGCTCATGAAGAACGAGTTCGGCGTTCGTATCTGGCCCGAGATGCATATGGGCGGCGGCAAGCTTGAGGGCCTGCCTGTCATTGCGTCCGAGCATATGGGCGACAACGTGGCGCTGGTCGCGGCCCCGGAGGTCTATTTCGCGGATGAGGGCGAGGTCGAAATCGAGATTTCGACGGAGGCCAGTTTGGAAATGACCGACATGCCGCTTGGCGATGCGGGCGCGCCTGTGGCGACGGAGCTTGTCTCGCTGTTCCAAACGGGCGCGGTCGGCTTCCGGGCGCTGCGGACGCTTAGCTGGCGTCGTCGTCGTGCGGCGGCGGTGCAGTGGATGGCGGTTAAATGGGGCGAGCCTGACCCGGCCCCGTAAGGGCCGGGCGATAGGGCGGGAGGGGGCGGCGATTGCTGCCCCTTTTTCTTTTTGGGAAGGGATCAGCTATGCGCAAGGCAGTGCAGGGGGTGCGCCGGGCTTTTTCGGGCTTGCGTGTTAAGTTGTGGTCGGGTCGCGGCGGTTCGCATTTGGTCGGGCCGTTTCAGTGTCCGGCCTTTGTTGACGCCGACCGGGCGCTTGCGCATCATGCCGTGTTTTCCTGCATGTCTCTGGTCGCGGGCGATATTGGCAAGCTGCGGATCAAGAAAGTTGCCAAGGCTGGGCGAATTTGGGTCGAGGGTCCGGCGGATGCGGTCTTGCGCAAGCCTAACCTGTATCAGAACCGCATCCAGTTTGTTGAAAGCTGGATCTTGTCAAAGCTGCAAAGTGGTAATGCCTATATCCTGAAAGAATACGGCGCGGGCGGCGGCGTTGTCGGGCTTCATGTTCTGGACGCGGCGCGGGTCATTCCGAAGGTTTCGACCGATGGCGAGGTGTTTTACCACGTCAAATCCGATGCGCTGGCGGGCGTCGGGGCTGATGTAACTATCCCCGCGGCTGATGTGATCCATGACCGCTATAATTGCCTGTTTCATCCGCTCGTTGGGTTGTCGCGTCTTTACGCTGCCGCGTTGGGGGCAACGCAAGGGATGGAAATGCAGAAGTCGAGCGCGGACTTGTTCGCGAATGCGGCCATGCCTGCCGGGGTTCTAGCAACGCCCGGCGATCTTGATGCGGAGGATGCGGGGCTAATCCGCGACCAGTGGCAAGCGGCTTATGGCGGTTCAAATCGCGGCAAGGTCGCGGTGCTGGGCAATGATCTGAAGTTTCAGTCTATCGCGGTTACGGCAACCGATGCCCAGCTGGTCGAGCAAATGAAATGGTCTGCCGAGGTTGTCTGTGGTGTGTTCCATGTCCCGGCGTACAAGATCGGCGTCGGGGTCATGCCGAATGTCGCCAATAGCGCGGCCCTGAATGCGGATTACTTTTCGCGGGTTTTGCAGCGTCTGATTGAGGCTGTCGAGTTGTGTTTGGACGACCCGCGACATTCCCAGCCGTTCGACGCCGGGCGGCTATGTTGGGGAATTGGCGTGGTCGCGCGCTGATAGCCGCCTGTATCGCTGGAACGGCACGACATGGGTGCATTTCATCCAAGAGAGCGTGGCCGGAATTCTGGACGAAACGGCGTTTGCCGCCTCGATCCGCATTCCCAGAACCGTCACCGCCTTTCCGACTTCGGGAATGCGGATTGGTGATTTGGTCGTGCTCACTACTGACCGGCAGTTTTACCGTTGGGACGGCACCAAATGGACCGCCGAGGTTGCTGCTGACCTCATTGTCGGCAAGCTTACGGGGGCGCAAATCGCTGCGGGGGCCATCGGCACCGATCAACTTGCGGCGCGGTCGGTGGTGGCGTCCATCTTGGCGATTGCGGACTTCACGAACCTTGTCCCTGATGACCAGCTGCAAGACGCCGCGTCTTGGGTCATGGGGGTCGCGTTTGGGTTGCGGCCGGTCACGCCACGCAATGACGTGAAGTCAGTCGGTGATCTGTATTACACGCACTCCGCGAACGTGAATAACAACACCCAGTACGGCTATATGAGGGGCTTTTTCCCGGTCACCCCGGGGGATGAGCTTTTCGTATCCGGTCAGGTCATCAGGGCCGCCGGCACGATGATGAACGCACGGATCCAGATCCAGTTCTTCGACAAGTCCGAAACTGCAATCTCGACGGTAAATGCGGCCACCATCAGCGGCGCGGCAAACACTGCCACGCCTTATGAAGGCTCGGTTGTGGTTCCTGCTGGTGCTTTGCAAGCGCGCTTCCGCTTTGCGGCGATCTATGAGGGCACCGACAGCAATATTACCTTCGCCGCCCCCACCGCCAGGGTGAAGGGCACGGGCAAGCTTGTCGTCGATGGGTCGATCCAAGGGCGGCATGTCGAGGCTGAGACGATAACCGGCGGGCTGCTGGCCGCCGCTGGTATCATCACGAAGTCGGCGCAGATCGATGATCTGGTCGTCACACGGGCGAAAACTGCAAACTTGGCCATCGACGCGGCCAAGATTGCCAATCTCGCGGTCAGCGGCGCGAAGATTGCAAACCTCACTGTCGACACCATCAACATCAAGGACGGCGCGGTCACGCAGGTACGATCCAGCGCCAACTGGACGGGCGTTGCGACCGACAACACCGTGACCTTTGTCGATGTTCATACCCTGACGTGGAATTCCGCCAAGGCGGGCATCCACCTGCAAAGCGTCCGGTTCCGCAGGCGCGCAAATGGTGGCGGATCAAGTAGGATCTATGTGCGCTTCATGGTTGATGGAGCAGTCGTTGAATGGCCGGATGGCACGACGGAATTCCAAATTCTGGGCCTGCAGACCACAGACAGTCCGATCCAAGAGTTCACCTTCATTCGCAGCATGAGCGCAGGCAGTCACACCCTGCGCTTGCAAATGCGCTCGGGCGGCAATCACGCAACGCTCGGCGGCGAAATCACGGATCTGGAGTGGTACAAATGAGCGCGCCTCTTTTTGGCACGGGGGCCGAAGCCCAATACACCCTGTTCGAACTGCGTTTCGGCGAGGTTTGCGGGCACCTTGCCATGACCAACTTCGACGACGTGCTGGCCAACACGCCCCTGAACGTCGCGCTGATCGAGGGGCACTATCCCGCCGACGAGTTCATTCTTGTCGATGGGGTAGTGACCGCGCTGCCGCCGAAGCCCGGCCCCGGCTGGGTTCTCAACCCCGAAACGGTGGAATGGATCGACATGCGAGATCCCGAAGCCGAACACGAGGGACGGCGCGCGGCTGCAAGCATGTCGCGATCCGATTTCTTGCTGGCTGCTATCCGGGCGGGGATCATCCCGCCCGAGGATGCAGGGCCAGCGGCGCGCGGAGAAATCCCGCCGTCGATGCGGGGTGTTTTCGCCGGGTTCCCGGCGGAGTTGCAGCTTGAGGCGGTCGTGCGCTGGTCGGGGTCGGTCGTTATCGACCGGCTTAATCCGGTCTTGCTGGCGATTGCTGACGGGCTGGGCGTCGATGGTGCCCAGCTTGACGCCCTTTTCGGTATCGCTGCCTAGATAAGGTAAAATCATGGATGTTTTAAAATATCGCCTTGGGACGGTGGGCGGGCTTGTCTTTGCGCCGGAGCAACCGGATGGGACACCGCCGCCCCTCGGTGGCCTGCGCATGGAGCTTCGGGTCGCGGCTCATGGGCAGTGCATCGTCTTGCACGGTGTGCCGGTCGCGGAGGGCTTCGAGGTCGATCTAGCGGAGCTTGACCTGCCGCCCCGGCTATACCCCGCCAGCGTCTATTACATCGACCAGCGCGGGGCGCAGCCGCCCGGAACGTTCTATCTCAACATTGAAGGGGGTTGCTGATGCAGGTCGTCAAGACAACCATCGGGTATCGTGGCCCGTCAGGCGCGCTTGATCTTGAGGCCGTCACCTTGGCCACCGGCCAAGCGGGCAGCAATGTCACCTATGAGGGCGACGTGCTGACGATCCCGCGCGGTGACAAGGGGGATCAAGGCGACCGGGGCGAGAGGGGCTTGTCTGGAGAACGGGGGTTGCAGGGTGATCGAGGCGCGCAAGGTGTCAAAGGTGATCGAGGCGAAGCGGGTGTCTCTGTCGAGATCCGGGCGTTCACCGATCTAGCTGCGGCGCAGGCGGCGGCGGTGCAGTATCCGGGCGATATCGTCACTTACAAGCCTGCGGGCGTGTAATGGGCGGGCTTCTGGATTTTACGGCCTATCGTATGTGGAGCGGCGGGGGCGAGCTTGAGCGCCTTTGGCTGGGTGGGCGCGAGTGGGTGCGCCCTATCGTCGTTACGGTCGCCGGAGGGGTCGTTACAACCTTCGAGCGTGATGGCGTCGGCTTCATGCAGGTTCTGTTTCGTCAGTCGGGATCGCTGCACGTTAGCGGGCCGGTCGAGGGCGCGCGCTACGCTCTTGCTGGTGGCGGGGGGTCTGGGGGTTACACCGGGCGCTCAACCGGCGGCGGTGGCGGGTCGTGGCCGGTTGTGTCGTTCGGCGATCTGGCGGCGGGTTCCTATGACGTTGAGGTCGGGGCGGGTGGTGCTGGATTGGCCGCGACCGGCACCGGCAATCCGGGTTCTGCCTCTCGCCTGATGTTGGGGGGTGTCGCATTGGCTGTTTCGCCCGGTGGCGGATCGGGTAGCGGCAACGGTAACGGCGGAAATGGTGGAAACGGCGGGGGTGCTGGGACGAATGGCAACCCGCGCGTCGGCGGCGTGGGCGACCCCGGTAATCGGGGCGGCAACTCTGTGTCGGGCGGAGATGCGGGCGTTGGGGCCGTGAGTGAGGGCGGCGGCGGCGGTGGTGGTGCTGGTGGTGCTGGCGTTGATCGTCTGCCCAAGATTGGCGGCGCGGGCGGTGCTGGCATCGCGCTTGGTTGGTGTGAGCCTGCAATGGAGATCTGCGGCGGTGGTGGCGGCGGTTCTGCTTATGATCAGGGGGCGGCAACGCATGGCGGGACCAGTGCGGCGCGCGGGGTTGCTTCCGCTTCAGCCGTAAATGGTGGCGGCAGTGGTGGGGGTAATCAGGGTTCCGGCAGTGGTGGCGATGGCCTGTTTGTCCTCGTTTTTCCTTCCGATAGTGCAAAGGTGGTGGTGATCACATGATTTATGCAGCGCGCATAGAGGGCGGCTCTGTCGCGCAGGTGACGGTTGAGGCCGAGGGCTACGCGGCCCCGGACGGGTGGGCTGTGGTTGGGCCTATAAACGCGGTCGGGATCGGTTGGACTTATGACGGCTTGCGCTTTGTCCCGCCCGAGCAATCGCTTGATGATCAAGACGGGGGCGGCCTGTGAGCGAAGCCGAGTTGGTGCGAACGGTCGTAAGGCTTGAGCAAAAAATCGACGATATGAGCGCGGCGATTGTGAGCCTTGCTCGGATCGAGGAACGAACCGTTACGCTTTTCAATCGCCTAGACCGTGCTGATTTGGAGATCCGCGATTTGCGCGGTCGCGTCCTTGACCTTGAGCGGCAGGCGATGGGCCGGGGGGTTTTCTTCCGTTGGCTTGACCGTGGCGGGGTTGCGGTCGTCGGGGCCTTGGCTGGGGCGGTCGTTGGGTGGGTTTTCAAGGAATACAAGTGATTTCCGCCGAGCGGTGGGGATCTGGAACGGCCCGGCTTTGCCGGGCTTTTTTTATGGGCTGATGATGAAATTTACTGCAAAACAGATTGCGCCCTTGCTGGCGCTAATCGGTCGCGCCGAGTCGCGCGGCGATTATGGGATTGTCTCGGGGTTTGTGCCAAAGGCGCTCCGCCCGCGCGATCTGACCGCCATGACCGTTGCCGAGGTGCAGGCGTGGCAAAAGAAGGTTGTCGAGCAGGGCGCGAAGTCGAGCGCGGCGGGCTTTTATCAAATCATCCGCAAGACGCTTTCGGAGATCGTTGACGCGGGCGCGGTGTTGCCGTCCGAGCGGTTCGACAAGTCGTGTCAGGATGCGGCGGGGGCGTATCTACTGCGCAAGCGCGGGCTTGGCGAGTATCTATCTGGCCGCAAGTCGCTTGATGCGATGATGGTTTCTCTTGCGCAGGAATGGGCAAGCTTTCCCGTGCCTCACGATATGCAGGGGTCTGCGCGGTGGGTTCGGGCTGGGCAGAGCTATTACGCGGGCGACGGGTTGAATGCGTCGGGCGCGACGGTGGCAGATGTGCGCGCGGCGCTGGTCGAAAGTAAGGCGCGCTTTGATGGGCCGTTCGAGGTCGGCGAGCCGGGTTCCGGCTGTCTTGGCGCTCGCATTGTCGAGGCGCTGGCAAATCTTCTGAAATCCATGTTTGGGGGTAAGTGATGCTCAAGATTGCATTTGCAACCGTGATCCGCTGGGGGCTGGTCGCTTCTATGTCGAGCCTTGCAACGCTGGGGCTTGTGACGGCAACGGCGCAGTCTGGTTACTACTGTTTTGATGCGCGGCTTGTTGCCGATGCCGCTGCGCTGGCGCTGGTCGGTGTGATCAGCGGCGGCGGCGCTGTCGCGGCTGGCGTTGGCTGGCGGTGGTGGGCGGGCAAGCGTCGCTGACGGTCGTATTCGGTAGCGACTCAGTTGCGGGCGGGGTCGTCTGGCCCCGCATCGCTTGCGAGGCTGAAAGGCGGATAAACTGCCGAGGTGTCCCACGGGCGAAATTTGCGTGGGACACAATCTATTTAAGTTTTTGTAATATATTGGTTATTTTGGGTAGGTGGTAGGCCCGGAGGGACTTGAACCCCCAACCAAGGCGTTATGAGCGCCCTGCTCTGACCATTGAGCTACAGGCCCCCGCGGTGGTCACGCGCAAGGATATGCGCGGATCGAACCGGTCGGTCAAGCAGCGATCGCCGCTTCCGCCCGATTGTCCGGCCCAAGGGTATTTCCGACACGCGAAATACCCCGATTAGTCCCTGCGGCGGGCCGCAGCGCATTGCCTGACAGCGGGCCTTCCGCTATCGGAGAGCTGACTGAACCCGGGGGTCGAAAATGAGCGAAGTCAAGACCGGCATGTCCTATGCCGAAGCAGGGGTCGATATCGATGCAGGCAATGCGCTGGTCGAGCGGATCAAACCGGCGGCAGGGGCGACCAAACGCTCCGGCGTGATGGAAGGTCTCGGCGGCTTCGGCGCGCTGTTTGACCCGCGCGCGGCGGGCTATCAGGATCCGGTGCTGGTTGCCGCGACCGATGGCGTCGGCACGAAGTTGCGGATCGCGATCGACACGCAGGAGCTCGACGGGGTGGGGATCGATCTGGTCGCCATGTGCGTCAACGATCTCGTCTGCCAAGGCGCCGAGCCGCTTTTCTTCCTAGATTATTTTGCGACCGGCAAGCTTTCCGTCGATGAAGCCGCCCGTGTTATCAACGGGATCGCCGAAGGCTGCCGCCTGTCGGGCACCGCGCTGATCGGTGGAGAGACCGCCGAGATGCCGGGCATGTATCACGGCCGCGACTTCGATCTCGCGGGCTTTGCGGTCGGCGCGCTCGAGCGCGGGACCGCGCTTCCGCGCGATGTGGCCGATGGCGATGTGCTGATCGGCCTCGGCTCGGACGGCGTCCATTCGAACGGCTTCTCGCTGGTGCGCCGCGTCGCGGAGAAAGCCGGTCTCGGCTGGGATGATGCCGCGCCCTTCGCGACCGGCACGCTCGGCCAGGCCCTTCTGGTCCCGACGCGGCTTTATGTCCGTTCGGTCCTGCAGGCGATTCGCGCAGGCGGCGTCCATGCGGCGGCCCATATCACCGGCGGCGGCCTGACCGAGAACCTGCCGCGCGTCCTGCCGAAACACCTTGGCGCCGAGGTCGAGCTCGACAGCTGGACGCTGCCTGCGGTCTTCGATTGGCTGGCCGAAGCCGGCGGGATCTCGGATGCCGAGATGCTCAAGACCTTCAACTCGGGGATCGGCATGGTGCTCGTCGTCGCGGCCGACCGCGCCGACGAGATCGAGGCCGTTCTGACCACCGCCGGCGAGAAGACCTTCCGCCTCGGCACCGTCACCCCGGGCGAGGGCGTTCGCTACAGCGGCCGCCTGCGGTGACATCCGGCGTCAAACGCGTCGCCCTTCTGATTTCGGGGGGCGGGTCGAACATGATCCGCCTCGTCGAATCGATGACGGGCGACCATCCCGCTCGCGCCGTTCTGGTCGGCTCGAACGATCCCGAAGCGGGCGGGCTGAGGAAAGCCGGGGATCTGGGTGTTCCGAGTTTCGCCATCGACCACCGGCCCTTCAAGGGCGACCGCGAGGCCTTCGAAGATGCACTATATGCGCGTCTGGCCGAGGCCGAGCCCGATATTCTCTGCCTTGCCGGTTTCATGCGTATCCTGACGCCCGGTTTCGTCAGCCGCTTCGAAGGGCGGATGCTGAATATCCATCCCTCGCTTCTGCCGAAATATCCGGGCCTGCACACCCATCAGCGCGCGATCGACGCGGGCGATGGCGAGGCGGGGGCCACGGTCCATCTCGTGACCGCCGAGCTCGACGCCGGCCCGATCCTCGGTCAGGCGCGGGTTGCGGTAAAGCCGGACGACAGCGCGGACAGCCTCGCGGCGCGCGTATTGGTGCAGGAGCATCGCCTTTATCCGCAGGTTCTGCGCCGCTTTGCGGCGGGCAATCTCGACCGGCTCGATCTGGCAGAGCTTTAACCGGCATCTTTCATGATGAAATATCCCGGGGGTACGGGGGCAGCGCCCCCGTACCGCGCCAAGAAAAACGCCCCGCAGATGCGGGGCGTTTTCATGTCCGGACCTGGGATGCGGGCTTACTTTTCAGGCACGAGACCGCGCGGCGAGAACCGCAGCACCAGCAGCAGGACAAGTCCCATGGCGATAAAGCGCATATGCGGCGCGCTGGCCATGAGGTGGGCGCGAACGCCGCCCTCGGGCAAAAGCGCGGTCAGGGCCGCCATGAGCTCGGGGCCCCAGATTTCGGCCTTGATCCAGAGGAACCAGATCAGGATCGCCCCCAGAACCGCGCCCCAGTTGTTGCCGGAGCCGCCGACGATCACCATCACCCAGATCAGGAACGTATAGCGCAACGGTGCATAGCCCCCCGGGCTCATCAGCCCGTCCTGCGTGATCATCATTGCTCCCGCCAGACCGATGATGGCCGAGCCGATCACGAAGATCTGGAGATGGCGGCGCGTGACATCCTTGCCCATCGCCTCGGCGGCGGTCTCGTTGTCGCGGATCGCATGCATCATCCGGCCCCAAGGCGATTTCAGCGCAAGCTGGGTCAGCAGGATCAGCAAAAGCAGAACCGCGCTCAGCAGTCCCGCGTAAAGCAGCTTCACCCAGATCCCCGAGGCAACCGCAGGATCCATCCCGAAGGAGGCCGCCTTGGCGACGAAGGACGGATCGGCCTGCAGGTCGATCTCGTAGGGGACGGGGCGGGGGATGCCGGACATGTTCTTGACGCCCCGCGCCAGCCATTCCTCGTTGCGCATCACCGCCACGATGATTTCGCCGATCCCGAGCGTTGCAATCGCGAGGTAATCCGAGCGCAGCCCCAAAGCGACCTTGCCCACACCCCATGCCGCCGCCGCGGCAAAGAGCGCGCCCACCGGCCATGACAGCAGGACAGGCAGCCCGAGCCCGCCGATATTGCCGGCCGAGGCGGAGTTGTTCGCCTCGATCGCGATGACGGCAGGGTCGAAAAGCCCGCGGTAAAGGACAAAACCCAGCACCAGCAACCCGAGCACGCCGAGCCTGTTCCAGGGTTTGGGCAGGCGCTTCCAGATCTGGGTCGCGAGAAAGATCGCGCCGATCGCGACAATGAAAGCGGCAATCAGCCGCCAGCCGCCGGCGGCCCAGGCCCCCTCGACCGGTTTGGTGGCGATCAGGACGGGGGCGACGCCGCCGATGGCGAGAAAGCCCACGACACCGGCATTGAACAGCCCCGCATAACCCCATTGCAGGTTCACCCCCAGCGCCATCACCGCCGAGATCAGCCCCATGTTGAGGATGCCGAGCGCCGAGTTCCAGCTTCCGGAGAAAAGGGCGTTCCGCGTCGTCCCTTCGAGCACGAAAAGCACGAAGATGACGGCGAAAACCACGGGTGCGCGCCATTGGCTCGATGCAGCGGCTTGACGATTGTTCGACATGTGACGCCCCCTCAGAAAGACTTGCCGCGGAACAGGCCGGTCGGCCGGAACAACAGCACCACGATCAGTATGACGAAGCTGACCGCGAATTTATACTCGGTGGACAGAAGCTGAAGCAGCCCGTCCGGTTGCCAGTCGGGGAAGAGATAGCCCGCGACTTTTTTCCAGGGATAGGTGATCGCGACCTCGGAAAAGGCGACGATGAACCCTCCCGCCACCGCGCCCAAAGGGTTGCCCAGACCGCCGACGATTGCGGCGGCAAAGATCGGCAGAAGAATCTGGAAGTAATTGAAAGCCTTGAAGCTTTTATCCAGACCATAAAGCACGCCCGCCGTCGTCGCCAAAGCCGCGGCGATGATCCAGGTCATGCGCACGATCTTTTCGGAGTCGATGCCGGACAAAAGCGCGAGATCCTCGTTGTCGGAATAGGCGCGCATGGCCTTGCCCGATTTGGTGCGGCCGAGAAACCAGAACAGCGCGACACAGGCGATTGCGGTCACGACCAGCGTGATGAGCTGGCTCGAGCGCAGGGCGAGGCCCTCTTGCAGGCCGGTCATGTTGCGGAAGGTCGCGACATCGATCACGAAGCGCGCGCCGTCGTCGAAACGGATCTCGTCCACGCCGATCACGACACGGGTGAGGCCGTTCATGATGAACATCACGCCGACCGAGGCCATGACCATGATGATCGGATCGGATTTCTTGCGCCGGTAGAAGCGGTAAACCACGCGGTCGGTCCCGATCAGCAGAACCGCGGTGAGCGCGATCGCGATCGGCAGCGCCAGAAGCGCGACGGGCAGGGGGAAGATCGACAGCCCGAGCGCCTGCAATCCCCAAGTCACGAGAATGCACAGCGCGGTACCGAAGGCCATGGTGTCGCCATGGGCGAAGTTGGAAAAGCGCAGGATGCCGTAGATCAGCGTCACGCCAAGCGCGCCAAGCGCCAGCTGCGCGCCATAGGCGGCCGCGGGCACCACGACGAAGTTCAGGACCGCCACAAGGGCGTTGAGCAAATCCATGTCTTAACCCCCGAGGAACGTTCGGCGCACGTCGGGATCGGCCATCAGGGCCTTGCCGCTGTCCGTGTAGCGGTTGGTGCCCTGCACGAGGACATAGCCGATATCGGCGATCTCCAGCGCCTGTCGGGCGTTTTGTTCGACCATGAGGATCGAGATGCCGGTGCGGGCAACCTCGATGATGCGGTCGAAAAGCTCGTCCATGACGATGGGCGAGACGCCCGCCGTCGGCTCGTCGAGCATCAGAAGCGAGGGCTTCGTCATCAGCGCGCGCCCGACGGCGACCTGCTGGCGCTGCCCGCCCGACAATTCGCCGGCATTCTGGCGGCGCTTGTCGGCCACGGCGGGAAACAGCTCGTAGACCTGCGCCAGCGTGTCGCGGTAGTCGTCGTTGCGGATATAGGCCCCCATTTCGAGGTTCTCCTCGACCGACATCGAGGGAAAGATATTGTGGGTCTGGGGCACGAAGCCCATGCCTTTCTTGACGCGGTCTTGCGGCGAGAGCGTGGTGATATCCTCGCCCGCCAGCAGCACGCGGCCTTCGCGCAGCCCGAGCATGCCGAAAACCGCCTTCATCGCGGTGGACTTTCCGGCGCCGTTCGGACCGACTATGACGGCGATCTGGCCCTTGTCGACGGTGATCGTGCAATCGTTGAGAATATCGGCCTTGCCGTAGCCGCCGCGCATATTCGAGGCCGAGAGGTAGGGTTGGCTCATGCGTGATCCCCCGCCTTGCCCGTGTTCATGCCGCTTTCCGCGCCCAGTCCCGGCTGCGCGCCGTGGCTTTCGCCCAGATCGCGTTCGGCCCCGATTTCGGCAGCCACCTTGTTCTTGAGGCCGGTGCCGAGATAGGCCTCGATCACGGCCTCGTTTTCCATGATGGTCTTGGCCGAGCCCTGCGCGAGAACCTTGCCCTCGGCCATGACGATCACCGGATCGCAGAGGCGGCCGATGAAATCCATGTCGTGTTCGATCACGCAGAACGTATAGCCGCGCTCGCGGTTCAGCCGCACGATGGCATCGCCGATCGTGCCCAGAAGCGTGCGGTTCACGCCCGCCCCGACCTCGTCGAGAAAGACGATCTTGGCATCGACCATCATGGTGCGGCCAAGCTCGAGCAGCTTCTTCTGGCCGCCCGAAAGATTGCCGGCCTTTTCGTCGGCGACATGGGAGATCGTCAGGAAGTCGAGAACCTCGTCGGCCTTTTGGCGCAAGACCCGCTCTTCTTCGCGGATCTGGCCGCGCTTGAACCATGTGTTCCACAGCGTCTCGCCGGTCTGGCCGGCGGGCACCATCATCAGATTCTCGCGCACCGTCATCGAGGAAAACTCGTGTGCAAGCTGGAAGGTCCGCAGCAGCCCCTTGTGGAAAAGCTCGTGGGGGGCAAGGCCCGTGATGTCCTCGCCATCCATGATGACCGTTCCCGAGGTCGGTTTGAGAACACCCGCGATCACGTTGAAAAGGGTGGATTTTCCTGCGCCGTTCGGCCCGATCAGGCCGGTGATCGAGCCGGTCTCGATCGTCAGGCTTGTTCCCTGAACCGCGCGGAATCCCCCGAAATGCTTATGCAGGTCGTGGACCTGGATCATTATACTCCCCACTCCCCGTTTTATACGAGGTTATCGTGTCAGATCTTTGATCTGGTTGAGAAAAGGCCCGGAGGTTTCCGCTCCGGGCCTTTCCTGAAGATATTAGCGGAACTTGACGACGTTGAGCGTGCCGCCCTTGAAGTCGACTTCGCGGTAGGTGCCCGCAGTCTCGCCCGGCTCGAGCATCTCGACGGCGGTCGCGCCGACATAGTCGATGTCGGTGCCTGCCGCGAGCAGCTCCAGCCCTTTGGCCAGCTCGCCCGGATAGATCTTTTCGCCCGGCGCATTGGCGATTTCCATGACCTTGTCCTTGTAGACTTTCGGGTCCGAGGATTTCGCGGACTGCATCGCCAGCAGGATCAGCGCGGTCGCATCATAGGATTCGCCCGCAAAGGCCGAGGTGGCGTCAAAGCCGCCTGCGGTCGCCATCTCGTTGAACGTGTCGTGGCCCTGACCATCGGCCGAGGGGTTCTGACCGAAGGAGGTTTCAAGCTGGTTGCCGAAACGCTCGACCAGAGCCTGTGCGACCATGCCGTCGGGGAAGACGAAGGTGCTGAAAGCGCCGGAATCGAGCGAGCCCTGAACGATGCCCGAGCCGCCCTGGTCGACATAGCCCGCCACGACCAGCGCATCGCCGCCCGCCGAAGCCAGTGCCGCGACTTCGGCCGAATAGTCGGCCTTGCCGTCGTCATGGGCCGCATTCATCGTGACCTTGCCGCCTTTGGCTTCATAGGCCTGAACGAAAGCGTCGGCGAGACCCTTGCCGTAGTCGTTGTTGGTATAGGTCACGGCGACGGTTTTGATGTCGTGCTCCAGCGTGATGTCTGCCATGACATCGCCCTGACGCGCGTCGGAGGGCGAGGTGCGGAAGAACAGGCCCTGATCGGCGATACCGGTCAGCGCGGGCGAGGTCGCGGACGGCGAGATCATCACCATGCCGTTCGGGACGCCGACTTTTTCCAGCGAGGCGATGGTTTCGCCCGAGCACATGCCGCCGATGATGCCTTTGACGCCCTCTGCCGTAACAAGACGCTCGACCGTGGCTACGGCCGCGGCGGCATCGGTGCAGGTGCTGTCGCCCTGAACCACCGAGACGGTCGAGCCGTCAAGGAACTTGCCGCTGTCCGAGACTTCCTTTGCGGCCAGCTCGACGCTTTTGAGCATGTTCGGCGACATCGATTCCAGCGGGCCGGTGAAGCCGAAGGATACGCCGATCTTCACATCTTCGGCCGAGGCGGCACCGGCGACCATGACGCAGGCGGCAGAGGCCAGAAGCAGCTTTTTCATGTTTTTCTCCCTGTTCGGAATGTTATCCGACCTTCAGGCTATAAGCGCTCCGGACAAAAGAAAAGCATGTTAACGCTAGGCCTATAACCGTATATGGGCTGCCGTTACGGCAAGCTCCTCCAGCGCCCCTTGCGCGCTGTTTTGCGCGGGGCACCTTGCGGGGGCGGAGAGCAGCGGTCAGGCCGCCGGACAGGGCGGATCAGAGCGGCAATCCGGCCTGTGCATTGCGCTCGCGGTAAGGGGTTGCGCCATAGATCGCGCGATAGCTTTTGGCGAAATGCGCGGCGCTGGCAAAGCCGCAGGCAAGGCCGATCTCCATCACGCTCATATCGGTCTGGAGCAGCAGGTTGCGCGCGCGTTCCAGCCGGATTTCCATGTAATAGCGCTTGGGCGAGCGGCCCATGTAGCGTGCGAAAAGCCGTTCGAGCTGGCGCGGCGAGATCTGGGCATCCGCTGCCAGTCGCGCGGGGCTGATCGGATCTTCGAGATTGGCCTCCATCCGCGCCACGATTGCCGCGAGGCGGGGGTGGCGCACGCCGATGCGGGTCGGGATGGACAGGCGCTGCTGGTCGCTTTCGGACCGGATCGCGGTATGGATCATCTGGTCCGCCACGCCCGCAGCCAGATCATTGCCCTGATCGCGCGCGATCTGGCGCAACATCAGGTCGATCGCGGCAGTGCCGCCGGCCGCGGTCAGGAAATTGCCGTCCTCGACGAAAACCGAATGGATAAGCAGCACATCGGGAAATTCCTCGGCCAGGCCGTCTTGGTTTTCCCAATGGATCGTTGCGCGCCGCCCGTCGAGCAGTCCCGCCTCGGCCAGAACGCGCGCGCCGGTACATAATGCCCCGAGCCGCGCGCCGCGGCGGGCCTGACGGCGCAACCAGCCGAGAATCGCCTTGGTCGTGGCGCGTTTCACATCGACGCCTCCGCAGACGATGATCGTGTCTTCGCGCGCGCAGTCCTCGAGCCCGCCATCCAGCGCGATCCGCGCGCCGTTGGAGCAGACCGCCTCGAAACCCGCAGGCCCGATCAGGCGCCAGCTGTAAAGCTCGCGTCCCGCAAGGCGGTTGGCCAGCCGCAACGGCTCGATCGCGGCGGCGAAGGAGATCATGGTGAAGCGGTCCATGAGCAAAAACACATAGCGCCGCGCCGGGTCGAGCGCGGCAGCGGCTTGCGCGGACGGATCCGGCACCGCATTCGCGGGGTGTTTCAGGGCCGCTTCCGCGGCGGGGGCATCGAAAGCGGCCGTTGGCGGGGCGGCTTTTTTGCGGGAAAGGGGTTTGGCTCTATCGGTCATGGCTTTGGCGCAAAAGTGACAGGGTCAGATCATCAGGTGAGGGGGGCGGGCGCAAGCCTTCCCCTTTCGCTTCCAGCCCCCTATATGTGCTCCACTGAACATGAAGGACACCAGACCATGGCAGATACAACGCGTCACATCGCGACCGCAACACCGGCCTGGGACAAGCGTGGATGGCGTGAGCGCCCGCGTGTCCAGATGCCGGATTATCCCGATCTCTCGGCTGTCGAGGGCGTCGAGGCGCAGCTTGCGAAATATCCGCCCCTGGTTTTTGCGGGCG
Source organism: Paracoccus cavernae (assembly GCF_042430175.1). Taxonomy (NCBI): domain Bacteria; kingdom Pseudomonadati; phylum Pseudomonadota; class Alphaproteobacteria; order Rhodobacterales; family Paracoccaceae; genus Paracoccus; species Paracoccus cavernae. The sequence goes on from NZ_JBHMDZ010000049.1 coordinate 413,694, forward strand.
AGGCCCGTCGTCTTCGTGCCCATCTTGCCGATGTCGCGGCAGGCCGTGCCTTCCTGCTGCAAGGCGGCGATTGCGCCGAGAGCTTTGCCGAATTCTCGGCAGACAACATCCGCGACACCTTCAAGGTGATGCTGCAGATGGCTGTCGTTCTGACCTGGGGCGCACAGCTTCCGGTCGTGAAGGTCGGCCGGATGGCAGGCCAGTTCGCCAAGCCGCGCTCGGCTCCGATGGAGACGGTTGGCGGGGTGGAGCTCCCGAGCTACCGCGGCGACATCATCAACGGTTTCGACTTCAGCCCGGAAGCGCGTATCCCCGATCCGCAGCGCATGCTGGCGGCCTATACCCAGGCGGCTGCCTCGCTGAACCTGCTGCGCGCCTTCTCGACCGGCGGCTATGCCGATATCCATCGCGTGCAAAGTTGGATCTCGGACTTCACCGGCGGGCCGGAGGCCGCGCGCTACCGCGATATCGCCGACCGCATTTCGGATGCGATGGCGTTCATGGCGGCGGCGGGCGTCACCGGAGAAACCGCTCACGAGCTTGCGCAAGTTGAATTCTACACGAGCCATGAAGCCCTGCTTCTGGAATATGAAGAAGCGCTCGCCCGCATCGATTCGACGACCGGCCTTCCGGTCGCGGGCTCGGGCCACATGATCTGGATCGGCGACCGCACCCGTCAGGTTGACGGCGCGCATGTCGAATTCTGTCGCGGCGTCCAGAACCCGATCGGCCTGAAATGCGGTCCCTCGACCACGACCGAGGACCTCAAGCGCCTGATGGAGAAACTGAATCCGGCGAACGAGGCCGGCCGTCTGACCCTGATCGCGCGCTTCGGTGCCGGTTCGGTCGGCGACCACCTGCCGCGTCTGATCAAGACCGTGCAGGAAGAGGGTGCCAACGTCGTCTGGACCTGTGACCCGATGCACGGGAACACGATCAAGGCGGCTTCGGGCTACAAAACGCGGACCTTCGATTCGGTCCTGCGCGAAGTGCGCGAATTCTTCGGGGTCCACAAAGCCGAAGGCACCATTCCGGGCGGCGTCCATTTCGAGATGACCGGTCAGGATGTGACCGAATGCACCGGCGGCGTGCGCGCCGTGACCGACGAGGATCTGTCCTCGCGCTACCACACCGCATGTGACCCGCGCCTGAACGCCAGCCAGTCGCTGGAACTGGCCTTCCTCGTCGCCGAGGAACTGCGTGGCCGCCGTCTCGAAGAGGCGCGCCAAGCCAAAGCAGGCTGATGGCCCTCGGGCGGCTGCCGCTCCGTTTTGCGGATCGGCGCTGCCTGCGGAATGGAAATTGAAAGCCGCCGCGACCTTCCGGTTGCGGCGGCTTTTTCATGTCCTGCCCTGCGTCGGAGCCCGAATGGCGCAGCGCTTGGCCTTAGTCGTTATCGATCACGATGCGGAAACGGGCGCGACGCGCTTCGGGCGAGGCGTCGCCCTCGGCAGGCCTTGGTTCCGAGACGCCTTCCGGTGCAACGGGCGCAGGGCTGGCCGCGCGCCAGGGTGCGGCGGGAGCTTCGGTAAAACCGGCGGCCGAGGGCGAGGGCTCAAGCACCAAAGCGCCCGGAATGACTGGTGTGAGTTCTTCGGCCATGATGTCGAAACGGCGCGGGGCGCGGCCGATCTCGCCTTCCGAGATGATGCAACCCATGGCACGGGTTACATCGCCCAGATCGGATTTCAGCGGCAGGACCAGCATGCGTGCAACCAGTTCGGGGCGACCGTAGCCCGGTTCTGAGCGGAGGCGCAATTCCGCGATCTGGGGCGCTTTGAAGACGCTTTCGAGCACATCCGACAGACGCCCGCGCGATTCCGGATTGAGCAGCGAGCAAAAGGGCATGCCCCGCACCTCCATCCCCATCAGATCGATCAGATGGCGGCCCGCAAGCCGGAACCGCGCGGCCCCCGGTGCGACCCGTTCGAGGATGAAGGCGAAATCGAGCGCAGAGCGGATGCCCTTGGGTTCGACATCGGCACGGTCGGGGATGGCGCGGCCTTTGCGCAGACCCTCCCAATAGTGGCGCAGCTCCAGCAGGATCTGTCCGGCACGGTTTGGGTCGAAATCGGCCATATGCAGCACTTCACCGCCCGTGGGCGGTGCAGGAAAGGCTTTCGCCCGGATGATATCTGGAACGCCGTCGTCGCCGTTGTCGTTAAACATGTGGGAAACTCGAAAAAACTGACCTGAGAACCATACAACGTCAGCCTACCGCGTTTTGATCCACCGATCGATTGAATTATCAACCTCTGGTTAACCTTGCGGTTGTTTTGCCGGCGGAGCTGTTTTGCCTTTGCAGGGGCGGGGCGGCTGGCACTTGACCCCGAGGCTGGCGATGCGCATTGAAGCACAAGCCAGATTATCGGGGGTTTCATGGAACGCAGCGGGCTTTTGATCATTCTCTCCTCTCCTTCGGGGGCGGGGAAATCGACTTTGGCGCGACGCCTGATGGAATGGGACCCGTCGCTGCGCTTCTCGGTCTCGGCGACGACGCGCGCGCCGCGTCCGGGCGAGGTCCACGGCCAGCATTACGACTTTCTTGGCGTCGAGGATTTCCGCGCCTTGGTCGATCAGGGCCAGATGCTCGAACATGCCGAGGTCTTCGGCAATTATTACGGCTCGCCGCGCCAGCCGGTCGAGGCCGCGATGCGCGAGGGTCGCGATACGCTGTTCGACGTCGATTGGCAGGGCGGCCAGCAGATCCGCGCTTCGGCGCTCGGGGCGCATGTCGTCTCGGTCTTCATCCTGCCGCCGAGCCTGATCGAGCTGGAACGCCGCCTGATCGCGCGCGGACAAGACAGCGCCGAGGTCATTCAGGGCCGGATGCAAAAAAGCCTCAACGAAATCAGCCATTGGGCTGAATACGACTATGTTCTGGTCAACGAAGATCTTGACCGCGCGACCGAGGAACTCAAGACAATCCTGACCGCAGAACGACTGCGCCGCGACCGTCAGGTCGGGCTGGGGCCGTTCATTCGCAAGCTGATGGCCGAGGAGATTGGCAAATGATCTGGGAACTGGATGGGGTAAAGCCGCAGATTGCCGCGGATGCATGGGTCGCGCCCGATGCGCAAGTCATGGGGCGTGTCACCTTGGAGGAGGGCGCGAGCATCTGGTTCGGCGCGGTCCTGCGCGGCGACAACGAAGAGATCCGCGTCGGCAAAGGCTCGAACGTGCAGGAGCTTTGCGTCTTCCACACCGACCCCGGCCATCCGCTGGTCGTGGGCGAAAACTGCACCATCGGCCACCGCGCGATCCTGCACGGCTGCACCATTGGTGACGGCGCGCTGGTCGGCATGGGCGCGATCATCCTCAACGGCGCGAAAATCGGGGCGGGGGCGCTGATCGGCGCGGGCGCTCTGGTCGCCGAGGGCAAGGAAATTCCGCCGGGCGCTTTGGTCATGGGCGCGCCGGGCAAGATCATCCGCGAGCTGGACGAAGAGACCAAGGCCGGTCTTCTGCGCTCCGCCGCCCATTATCAGGCCAATGCGGCGCGCTTTCGTGCCGGTCTGAAGCCGGCCTGACCATGAGCCTTCCCGCTTACGATCAGGCGATCGAGGCCGTTCCGATGGCCATGCTGGTGGTCGATGCGCAGATGCGCCTGATCATGGCCAATGCCGCCGCGCGCGAGCTGTTCGGCGCGGGCATTCTCGGACGCCCCTTCGTGACCGTGGTGCGCCACCCCGGCGTCAATGATGCGGTCGAGAAGGTGCTGGGCGGCGCAGAGGCAGGGCCGGAAAAGCTGGCGGCGATGATCTCGGTGCAGGGGCGCGATCTTTCGGTCCAGACCATGGTCAGCCCGCTTGCGCTCGAGGACGGGCGTGGCGCGGCGCTGGCTTTCGAGGACCGCAGCAGCCTTGACGCCGCAGAACAGATGAGGCGCGATTTCGTGGCCAATGTCAGCCACGAGCTGCGCACGCCGCTGACCGCGCTCATGGGGTTTATCGAGACCTTGCGCGGCCCCGCCCGCAACGACGAGGCGGTCCGCGACCGCTTTCTGGGCATCATGGAGCGCGAGGCGGGACGGATGAACCGCCTTGTCGGCGATCTCCTGTCGCTCAGCCGCGTCGAGGCCGAAGAGCGCCGCCGTCCGGTGCAGGGGGTCGATCTGACCGCGATCCTGCGCAATGTCGTGGCCAGTCTCAGCCCGACGGCAGAGGCGGCAGGGGCAGAGGTCGAGGCGATCATGCCCGACACGCCCGTCACGGTCATGGGCGATCCCGATCAGCTGGTGCAGGTCTTCGACAATCTGGTCGAGAACGGGCTGAAATACGGTCGCGCCGGCGGCAAGGTCTCGGTCAGCTTTGCCGCGATCGCGCATGAGCCGGTGCTGCGCGGTCCCGCCGTCGCGATCACCGTGGCCGATCAGGGCGAAGGGATTTCCTCGGAGCATCTGCCGCGTCTGACGGAACGCTTCTACCGCGTCGATACCCACCGTTCGCGCGAACAGGGCGGCACGGGTTTGGGGCTGGCGATCGTCAAGCATATCGTGAACCGCCACCGCGGCCGGCTCAAGATCGAAAGCGAGAAAGGCGTGGGCAGCCGCTTTACCGTCATTCTGCCCGATCCCCGCGCAACCGGTCGGGGCGCGGAGCCGAAGGGCTGAGCCGCCTTTCCGCACAATAGGTGCACCCGCAAGCCGCGCAATGGCATTGCGGAGGGACAATGGAAAAGGCCGCCGGTTGATCCGGCGGCCTTTTCGTATGGATATCGCTCGCGCGGGCCTTATTCGGCCGCATGCTCGCTTGTGGGGGCCGCCGTTTCCGAGCCGGGCTTCATATGGAAGCCGCGCTGGAGCTGGTCGAAGGGCGCCACGGGATAGTCGCCCGAGAAACAGGCGTCGCAATATTGCGGCAGGGCCTTGTTGCGGCCCTCGGCCTCGCCCACCGCGCGGTAAAGCCCGTCAAGCGAGACGAAGCGCAGGCTGTCCACGCCGATCCATTCGCGCATTTCCTCGGGCGTCATATTGGCCGCCAGAAGCTTGCTGCGCTCGGGGGTGTCGACGCCGTAGAAACAGGGCCAGGCCGTCGGCGGCGATGCGATGCGGAAGTGGACTTCGCTCGCGCCGGCATCAAGGATCATGTCCTTGATCTTGCGCGAGGTGGTGCCCCGCACGACCGAATCGTCGACCAGAACCACGCGTTTGCCTTTGACCAGCGCGCGGTTGACGTTGAGCTTCAGGCGTACGCCCATGTTGCGGATCTGCTCGGTCGGCTCGATGAAGGTCCGGCCGACATATTGGTTGCGGATGATCCCCATGCCGAAGGGAATGCCGCTTTCATGGGCATAGCCGATGGCCGCGGGGGTGCCGCTATCGGGGACTGGGCAGACCAGATCGGCTTCGACCGGAGCCTCGCGGGCCAGCTCGACCCCGATCTGGCGGCGGGTCTCGTAGACCGAACGGCCGCCGATGATCGAATCGGGACGCGAGAAATAGACATGCTCGAAGATGCAGAAGCGGCCTTTGGACGGGCCGAAAGGCCGCGAGCTTTCGACGACGCCTTTCGAGATCACGACCATTTCTCCCGGCTCGATCTCGCGTACGAGCTGCGCGCCCACGATGTCGAGGGCACAGGTTTCCGAGGCCAGCACATAGGCACCGTCTTCAAGGCGGCCCATGACCAGCGGGCGCACGCCCAGAGGGTCGCGGACGCCGATCAGCTTGGTGCGGGTCATGGCGATGACGCTGAAAGCGCCTTCGATGCGGCGCAGGGCGTCTTTCATCCGCTCGGGGATGTTGCGCTGGATCGAGCGCGCCATCAGGTGGATGATGCACTCGCTGTCCGAGGAGGACTGGAAGATCGAGCCGCGCTCGATCAGTTCGCGGCGCAGCGCCTCGGCATTGGTGATATTGCCGTTGTGGGCAACCGCACAGCCGCCCATCGCGAATTCGCCGAAGAAGGGCTGGACGTCGCGGATCGCGGGAGCGGCTTTGGTTCCTGCGGTCGAATAGCGCACATGGCCGATGGCGAGCGGACCCGGCAGGGTCTCCATCGTCGACTGCTTGGTGAAATTGTCGCGGACATAGCCGAAGCGATGGGCGCTGTTGAACCCGCTCGCGGGGTCATGGGTGATGATTCCGCCGGCTTCCTGCCCGCGATGTTGAAGGGCATGCAGGCCGAGCGCCACGAAATTGGCGGCGTCTGCGACCCCGATTACGCCGAACACGCCGCATTCCTCGTGGAGGCGATCGGAATCGAACGGATGGGCAAGGAATGGCTGCATCATCACCGTCACGGTCCTGTAGCTATATGTTGGAGCTGACGCCTATTTAGGGGCTTGGCCGGCAAAAGTCACCCCTGCCGGATGGGGGTGGGCGCACGAAAATGTCATCCAAACGTCTTGACAAAGGTAACAGCATGAAAGCCGGCGGTAAAGCGGGCAGGCGGGCCGGTTCGCGCCTTGGGCAAATTGGACCTTGTCGACCTTGCCGCAGCTGCCGAGGCCTCGGACGGGCATTTGCGGGCCGCTGAACGCCTCTTTGATGTGGAAAACGCATGGCAGGCATGTCGTGAGCGGCAGGCTCGGGCGGCAGGCCGGAGAGGCAGGCACGGTGATGAAAAAACCGGCCGCATCGGGATGCGGCCGGTCGGATGGTCTGGCGCTCGCCCGTCCTGACGGAGGGCGGGCCGGGATCAGTTGGTCGCGGGCGTCGTGGTCACGCCGCCGGCAGCCGGAGCGGTCGCGGGCGCGGTTGCAGGCGCGGTTGCAGGCGTGGGCGTCGACTGGTTCACCGGCGCGCCGGTCGGAGCGCAAGCACGCACCATCTGCTCGTAGCGGCTGACGATCCAGCCGGGCGCGTCCTGCGGGATCTGCTCGCCCATCTGGCTGGTCATGCGCTTGAACACCTGCGCCGAACGCGAGTCGTCGACCATGGCCACCGGCTGCGTGGTCATCACGCGCTCGTAGACGATGAAGGCCACCGCCACGAGCAGGACGCCGCGCGCCACGCCGAAGAGAAAGCCCATGCCCTGATCGACCCCACCCAGCGCCGAACGCTGCACCACCGACGAAAACAGCGGGGTGATGATCGAGAAAACCACCAGTGCGATGGCGAAAACCACCGCGAAACCGGCGATGGTGGCCAATTCGCAACTGTCGGAGAGGAATTTGTTCAGCCCCGGCACCTGCGCAATCATCGGCCGCACGGTCGGCGCGAAGATGAAAGCAAGCACCGCAGCCGCGATCCAGCCGAGGATCGACAACGATTCGCGCACGAAGCCCCGCGCATAGGCAAGGATCGCCGAAAGGATGATGACAGCCGCGACAACGCCGTCGATGAGGGTAAATCCGTCCATGTTCTCGCCCTTTCGCAGGGTTTGCCTGCGTTGGTGGTGGTGTTCAGCCCGCGCCGAACATTTCGCCCACAAAACTCGTCAAATCCGAGATGCGGTCAATCCGCATCCCCGCGATGCCCTCGCCTTTTTGGGCATCGGGCAGGATTGCGCGTGAAAAACCAAGTTTTTGCGCCTCTTTCAACCTATTTTCCGCCTGCGAGACCGGACGAAGTGCTCCGGAGAGGCTGATTTCGCCGAAGATCACCGCTTCGGGGGGCAATGCGATATCCTCGCGCGCGCTCAGAACCGCGGCGGCAATCGCGAGATCGGCCGCCGGTTCATGGACCCGCATCCCGCCCGCAACGTTGAGAAAGACGTCGAGACCGGCGAAGGGAATGCCGCTGCGCGCCTCGAGCACCGCAAGGATCGTCGAGACGCGGCCCGAATCCAGCCCGACCACCGTGCGGCGCGGACTGGCGAGCGAGGAGGGGGCGACAAGGGCCTGGATCTCTGTCAGGACGGGGCGCGTGCCCTCGATCCCTGCGAAAACCGCGCTGCCGGGGACGGGTTGTCCGCGTTCGGACAGAAACAGCGCCGAGGGGTTTGTGACCTCGGCCAGTCCGCCGCCGGTCATCTCGAAGACGCCGATCTCGTCGGCGGGACCGAAGCGGTTCTTGACGGCGCGCAGGATGCGGAACTGGTGGCCGCGCTCGCCCTCGAAGTAAAGCACGGTATCGACCATATGCTCGACGACGCGCGGGCCGGCGATCTGGCCCTCTTTGGTGACATGGCCGACCAGAATGATCGCCGTGCCGCTGCGTTTGGCGAAAGTGACCAGCTCATGGGCCGAAGACCGCACTTGCGAGACCGAGCCGGGGGCGGAATCGACGGTATCGGACCAAAGCGTCTGGATCGAATCTATCACCGCCACGTCGGGCTTTTCGGCGTCGAGCGTCGTGAGGATGTTGCGCAAGGCGGTTTCCGCGCCAAGGCGCACGGGCGCTTCGGCAAGGCCGAGCCTTTGTGCGCGCAGGCGGACCTGCGCCGAGGCTTCTTCGCCCGACAGATAGATCGCGTGCTGGCCGCTTTTGGCCAGCGCCGCCGTGGCCTGAAGCAACAGGGTCGACTTCCCGATCCCCGGATCACCACCGACCAGCACGGCCGAGCCCGGAACGATGCCGCCGCCCAGCACGCGGTCGAACTCCTCGATCCCCGAGCAGGCGCGGGGCGGAGGCGGTTCGGATGTGCCGAGCCCGCTGAGCGGGATGGTCTTGCCGCGTGCCGCGCCCAGACCTTTGCCGGGGCCCTGACTGAGCGGGGCCTCTTCGATGATTGTGTTCCACTCGCCGCAGGCGTCGCAACGACCCGCCCATTTCTTGTGGGTCGCGCCGCAGGCGGTGCAGGTAAAAGAGGTGATGGATTTTGCCATGTCATGCTTGTGGCAAATCGCAAGGAGTGCTGCAAGCGCGCAGCTTTGGGCCGCACGGAATGGCGCGGGCGGTCGGACCGCGATCAGGCAGCGTCCCGACCGCGATCGAACTGTATCGTCAGACCGCGCCGAGGCCCGCCCGCATCAGAAGGCGGCGCACGGGGCCGCTGGCGTAAAGCGTGCCGATCGCCGCCGCGCGCAGATCGCGCAAAGGCCGCGCGCCCGCCATGCTGGTACGGTTGAGCGCGTCGATCCCCATCAGCCGCGCCCAGGCCTCGGGACGGCGGCGGCGCGCATAGGCGGCAAGGCTGGCCTCCGAGCCGGGGTCCCCGCGCGACAGATCGACCAGCGTGGTCAGATCGGCGAGGCTCATGTTCAGCCCCTGCGCGCCGATCGGCGGCACGACATGGGCGGCTTCGGCGATCAGGGCGGTGCGCGGGCCGGCATAGGCATCGGCGATCTGGCTGATGATCGGCCAGATGGTGAGGCGGGTGGCTTGGGTCAGTTCGCCCAACACACCGGCGGAGCGGCGGTTCATCTCGGCATGGAACGCATCGGCAGGCAAAGCGGCAAGCCGCGCGATTTCCGCCCCGCGTTCCAGCCAGACCACCGCCGAGGAGTGCTTTCCCTCGCGGTCGGGCAGGGGCACCAGCGTGAAGGGGCCGCCCGAACGGTGGACCTCGGTCGAGATATTGTCGTGCGCGCGGTCATGGGTCACCGCGAAGGCCAGTGCCTTTTGCCCGTAGCGGAAGGTTTTGACGCCGATCCCCAAAGCCTCGCGAACCGGCGAATTGCGCCCGTCTGCGCCGACAACCAGCTTGGCCGCGACGCGGCTGCCGTTGGTCAGGGTCACGATCGCCTCGGATGAGCGCGCGGTCAGCGCCGCCGTGCCGGTCCCGGGCAGAAAGCGGACATTCTGCAAGGTTTCGAGCCGCGCCGAAATCTCGCGCTTCAACAGCCAGTTCTGCAGGTTCCACCCGAAGGGCTTGTCGGAAATCTCGGAGGCGTCGAATTCGCGCACCATGCGCGCGGCGGCCTCGGCCCCGCCGGCATCGACGATGCGCATGATCTGGAGAGGTGTGGCATGGGGAGCGAGGCGCTCCCACAGGCCCGCCTCTTCGAGAACGCGGATCGAGGGTTGCAGGAAACAGGTCGAGCGAAGATCCGCGCCTGCCGCCCCTTCGGAGGTCACCGGCGGGGCGGGATCGACGCAAAGCACCGAATGGCCCGAAGCGCCAAAGGCCGCCGCCGCAATCAGGCCGGCAATGCCGCCGCCGGAGATCAGGACATCGACGCTTTCGTCGCATTTTGCGGACAGGTTGGCGGACATCGCAACTCCTCGAGCTCGGCGGACAGGCAAAAGGGCGGGGCGGATGCCGTGCCGCCTGCCGCGCCCAGAATACGAAGCTTCCGGGGGCGGGGCAATCGGGGGCGGCAGCGCCGCTGCATACGTCACCCGCGCGTTGCCGCCGCGACTTGCGCGCTCCGCGGCTTTGGCGGGTCGACCGGAGATGCGGAAAGGGGCGGGACCGGCCCGCCCCTTTTCCGCGGATTAAATGTCAGAAGCCGGCGGCATAGGCCAAAAGCAGCAGCAGCACGATCGCCGTCGCGCCCAGCCCGATCATGGTCAGCGCCGGCAGGCCCCAGATCACGACCGCGACAACGACCACGGCCAAAAGCACGGCCACGCCCAGGAGCAGGCGGGCGGCGATCCGGTTCTCGGCCAGTTCTTCGCTTGCGGCATCGGTGATTTGCGAAGCGGGGGTGTCGAAAGATCGGCTCATTGTGAAATCCTTGCTCGGCCTACGGTCATGACGATTCCTGTGCGCATTTCGGGCTTTACAGCAATCCGCGCAGGAAGTTCGTCAGATCATGTGTCTGATGGTGGACATGCGCGCCATGATCTCGATCAAATGCGAGCGCATCGGGACCGTGGCGGCCGTTGCCGACCAGAACCGTGCGCATGCCGAGCTCGTCGGGCACCAGAAGGTTGCGCGGATCGTCCTCGAACATGGCGGCGGCGGCCGGATCGAAGCCCTGATCGGCGATGACCATGTGATAGGCGCGCGCATCGGGCTTGGGGTGGAAAGCCACCTCTTCGACGCCGAAAATCGCGTCGAAAACCATGAGCCCGCGATGTTCGAGCACGCGCGAGGCGTAAAGGCTGTCGCCGTTGGTGTGGATGATCTTGCGGCCGGGCAAAGCGGTGATTGCGGCGGCAAGATCGGGATCAGGCGCAAGCTCGGTGAAATCGATGTCGTGGACGTCATGCAGATAGGGCACCGGCTCGATCCCGTGCTCGGCCATCAGACCGGCCAAGGTCGTGCCGTACTCGCGCCAGTAATAGCTGCGCAGCCGGCTGGCCTCGGTCTCGTCCACGCGCAATTCGCGCATGACATAGGCATTCATTTTGCGTTCGATCTGGGCAAAGAGCTGCACCTCGGGGGCGTAGAGCGTATTGTCGAGATCGAAGATCCAGGTGTTTACATGCGAGAATTTCATTCTGCATGAATAATCCGCTCCACCCCTGCTTGCAATCTTTGCGGCAAAGGCGGATCGTCGCAGCCATGAAAGACGCATATTCCCTGATCCTCTCCTCCATTGATAATGGACAATTCCGCCCCGGCGACCGGCTGGTCGAATCCGAGCTGGCCGAGCGTTTCGGCGTCTCGCGCACGCCCGTCCGCGAGGCTTTGCAGCGGCTCGAAACGCAGGCCATGCTCAAGCGCGACGGCCGCTCGCTGATCGTGGCGACGCTTGACCACAACCAGCTGGCCGAGCTTTACACCGTGCGTGCCGAGCTCGAGGCTCTGGCCGCCCGACTGGCGGCGCGTCACGCCACCCCCGAGGAAATCCGCGTCCTCGCCGGTATGGTCGAAGAGGATGCCGCCGTGATCCATGATTCGCAGGCTTTGGCGCGGGCGAACCGGCGTTTCCACCACCAGATCCATCTCGCCTCGCATAACCGCTATCTCGTACAGCAGCTCGATCTGGTGCACCGCAGCATGGCGCTGATGGCGCGGACCTCGCTGGCGGCTGCCGGTCGCGGCGAAAAGGCTTTGGCCGAGCATCGCGCCATGGTCGAGGCGATCGCCTCGGGCAATGGTCAGGCCGCCGAAGAGGCGCTGCGCATCCATATTTCGAACGCTTTCGAAACCCGCCTGAAAGAAGAGGCCCGTCTGCAGGCCGAACGTCCGGCGACCGGCATCGACAACGAAGTCTGACAGCGGCAAACAAGGGGGGCCGGCTTGCGCCTGATCGAAACCGAAGCCGACCTCGAAGAGGGGTGCGCCTATCTGGCGGCGCGCTTTCCGCTTTGGGCGCGCGTTCTGCCCGAGATCGGCGCGCTTCCCCTGCGCCGTCGCAGCGACGGTTTCGAGGCGATTTGCGATGCCGTCGTGTCGCAGCAGATTTCGACCCATGCGGCGGCGGCGATTGCGGGGCGGATGGCCGCGCTCTCGCTGGTCACGCAAGACCAGATCGCCGCAGCCAGCGACGAGGCCCTGCGCGAAGCAGGCCTGTCGCGGCCCAAACAACGCTATCTGCGGGCGATCGCCGCATCGGATCTCGATTGGCAGGCCCTGCGCACACTGCCCGATGACGAGGTGATTGCCGCGCTGACCGCTTTGCCGGGGATCGGGCGCTGGACCGCGGATATCTATCTCAAATTCGCGTTGGGCCGTGCCGATGCTTTCGCGGCGGGCGATCTCGCCTTGGCCGAGGCCGCCCGCGTTCTCTATGATCTGCCCGCGCGCCCCGGCCCCAAAGAACTGACCGCGCTTGCCGAGCCGTGGCGGCCGTGGCGCTCGGTTGCGGCGCGTGCGCTCTGGTCCTACTACCACATCATCAAGGGGCGCGAGGGCGTCCGTTAACCCGCTTTCCAACAAGAGGCTGTCATGGCACGCGCATTGCACTCCGGCCGCAGAGGTCCGGAAAAGGTCACTTCGGTCGTCGTTTTTCTTCACGGTTATGGCGCCGATGGTGCGGATCTTCTGGGGCTGGCCGCTCCTTTGGCACCGCATCTGCCCAATACCGCTTTCTATTCGCCCGACGCGCCAGAGCGCTGCGTCAACAATCCGATGGGTTACCAGTGGTTCCCGATCCCCTGGCTCGACGGATCGAGCGCCGGGCAGGCCCGCCAGTCGATGGATCAGTCGATCGAGGATATCAACGCCTTCCTCGATACGGTTCTGGCCGCCGAGGGGCTGGAGGCCGACCGCATGGTTCTGGTCGGCTTCTCGCAGGGCACGATGATGTCGCTCCATGTCGCGCCGCGCCGCGATCAGGCGGTTGCGGGCGTGGTCGGTTTCTCGGGGCGGCTGCTCCAGCCCGAGGTTCTGGCGGCCGAAGCCAAGGTCCACCCGCCGGTTCTGTTGCTGCACGGCGACGAGGACCAGATGGTGCCCTTTGCCGATATGGCTCTGGCCGAAAAGGCATTGCGCGAGGCGGGCTTTGATGTCGCGACCCATGTGATGCACGGAACCGGCCACGGGATTTCGCCCGATGGGCTGTCTTCTGCGCTCGGCTTCATTCTTGATGAACTTGGGGCTTGAACCCAGCCGATAGGCGGTTACGTTAATCATCAAGACGACGCCCCAGCCAAGACGGAGGAACCTGCTATGGACCTGATCTGGACGGCCGCTATCGCATTGATCCCGGCGAGTATTCTTGTCGCGACTCGGATGCGTCCGCAGCCCGTGAAAGTCGCGGCGGCTGCAAGCAAGGGGCGCCGCTAAAAGCGTCGACGCACAAATATCCGGGGGATGCGCCGTCAAATCCGGCGCATCTTCGACAGGATTTGAGGCCCCGCAGCACGCCCCAAGGGACAGCCGCCGGACCTTCTGCAATCGTTTTACCTATCGGGCGACCGCCCTGCGGTCACACGAAAACCAGCCTCGCCGCGCGGCCCTTCCTTCGGGTGTAACGCGGCAGCAACCTTCCCCCGACCGTCTTGACCACAGGCCGTGCCACATGGCGCATTCCGGTGCGCGTAGCACCGCAAGCCGCGTCGGAAACACCATCGAAGCCATTCTCTTATCGCCCAAGATCCGCGTTTTTGCGGCGTCATTCCTGCGTCACAAGAAAACGTTAATGATCACCTTGTCCAAAGACAGGAACCTGGCCGCCGTTCGGGAGCGGAAGTAACGATCCCGCCAAGGCAGGTTCCGGCAGAATTCGGAGCAGAGCAGATGCCGTATGACCAGACCGACTTCCGGACCCATTTCGTGCGCGAGCCGTCATCTCTGCGGCATTGCCCTGCACTGGTGCTGAACGCCGATTTCCGCCCGCTCTCCTATTACCCGCTCTCGCTTTGGCCCTGGCAAGAGGCGGTCAAGGCGGTGTTCCTCGATCGGGTCTCGATCATCGCCGAATATGACGAAGTGGTGCGAAGCCAGAGACAGGCGTTCAAAATACCCTCGGTCGTCGTGTTGAAAGATTACGTCAAACCCCAAAAGCGCGTGGCCTTCACGCGCTTTAATCTTTTTCTGAGGGACGAGTTCTGCTGCCAGTATTGCGGTGCAAAGGGTGATCTGACCTTCGACCATGTGGTGCCCCGTTCGCGGGGCGGCGTGACCAGCTGGGAAAACGTGGTCGCGGCCTGCTCTCCGTGCAACCTCAAGAAGGCGAACCGCTCGCTGCGCCACTCGGGCCTGCATCTGGCACGGATGCCGAGCCGGCCGACCTCGGAAGAGATGCACGCCGCAGGGCGCCGCTTTCCGCCCCATCACCTGCATCAAAGCTGGGTCGATTATCTCTACTGGGATGTCGAACTGGAAAGCTGAGTCGCGGCGCGGCTTTTGCGGCCGTCTGCCGGAACGGACAGCTTTGACGTGAAATCGCAAGAATTCCCTCGCCTATTTTGTTGAAATGGCACGGTTTTCCGATTCGATCCAGCCCCCGGTAGCTCTGGTGAAAGCGGCGATATGCGGGTTTTTCGGCTGTAACTTGCCGATGGAAATGCGCCGGAGGCCGAAGAGCGCCGACGCCATTAACCAAAAGTAAACTGTCTGGTCGGTAAGTGTTAGAGCAAGGCGAATCCTGCTGTCTTGCAGCAGATCCGGGCCCGAAAGCCCCCCTAGTCGCGTGAGATCTCACGCTTGTCCATTAAGAGGTTCGCCATGCCTACTCAAGGTAACGATATCATCCGTGGTCCCTATAACGGCCAGACCGTCTATGGTCTGGGCGGGGCCGACAGTCTTTACTGGGGGCGCGCCGACGGCAATGCCACCTTCTACGGTGGCGATACCGGCGAGAACTACGATCCCGATCCCTATTGGGGCAATGCGGGTGGCGACCGCGTCTATATCACGGGCTCCCAGCCGGTGAACGTGCTCTTCACCTCGACCGAGAACGGCCGCGCCACCATCGGCAACCAGAGCCTGACCTTCTACGGGGTTGAGCGTCTCCACACCGGCGCGGGCAACGACGTGATCGACGCGACCAATGCGGCGATCGCTCCGGCCCATTCGGGTACGCCGGTTCACGGCGTCACCGTCTATGCGGGTGCGGGCAATGACCGCATCCTCGGCTCGCGCGTGGCTGATTTCATCGACGGCGGTGCCGGAAACGACACGGTCCGCGCGGGCGCGGGCGATGATGTCGTGCAGTCGAGCACGGGAGACGACGTGATCTATGGCGGCGCGGGCAACGAGAACATCCGCTGGGGTCTGGGCGACAACGTGGCCCCCGGCAATGACCGCATCTTCGGCGGCGAAGGCGGCGAGGGTATCGGCGATCTGCTGAACCTCTGGGTGGTCAATGCCGATTTCACCACCGGTGCGCGCGTGACCTTCACCTCGGCAGAAGCGGGCTATGCGACCTCGACCATGGGGGGCGTGACCAGCCGCGTCGTGTTCACCGAATTCGAGAACCTCTGGACCCACCGCGCCAACGACGTGGTCAATGCGGCCAATGCGAATATCGGCGCCTCGAACCAGGGCATCCGCATGAACACGCGCTGGGGCAACGACGTCATCGTCGGCTCGCGCGGCAACGACACGATCGAGGGCGGCGAAGGGCGCGATACGCTGACCGGCGGTCGCGGCAACGACCTGATTTCGGCCAATACCGAATGGTACAACAACAACGCTCCGGGCGACGGCCATGTCGATACGCTGATTTTCCGTGCGGGCGACGGCAACGACACCGTTCTGGGCTTCGATGTCGGGGTCGATATCCTCAATGTCGGCAACCGCAGCTATAATGCCGTCGAAAACAACCGCGGCACGCTTTTGAGCTTCGCCAATGGCGACAGCATCCTGCTGAGCAACGTCTTCGACTTCATCTGATACCAACAAGCCCCGCCTCCCGACACCCGGGGGGCGGGGCGACTTGCTTTGCCCGGCCCTCTTTTCGGCAGATGCCGCGCGCTTTGGGCAGGCCCTCGCCTTGACAGCCGGAGGGCGGCATGAGCACTCTTGGCCTTCGCTGCGGAGACCAAAATGCCGGACTATCCCGACCTTTACCTGATGCGCCACGGCCAGACTGTCTGGAATGCTCAGGAGAGGATGCAGGGATTGCTCGATTCCCCCCTCACGGAACTCGGCCGCAATCAGGCCCGCAGACAGGCCGATATCGTGCGCGAGATCGAAAGCCGCGTGTCGGGGCTCGGGCGCTATGCGAGCTCGCTCGGACGGGCGCAGCAGACCGCCGAGATCGCCTTTGGCGGCGGGCCCTTCGACAGCGATCCGCGGCTGGTCGAGATCGATATCGGCGAGTTTTCAGGCGCGCGGATGAAGGATCTTTTGCGCAGCCATGCCGAGCTTTTTACCGGAAACCGGCTGGATTGGTACGACCGCGTGCCGACCGGCGAGAATTTTTCGGGGCTTGAGGCGCGGGTCCGCTCTTTTCTGGACGATCTGCCGGGGCCTGCGCTGATCGTGACCCACGGCATCACCTTGCGCATGTTTCGGGTGATCGCGATGGGCCTGCCGGTCAGCCAGATCGCGCAAATGCCGGTCAAACAGGGCGCGGTGCATCTGGTCAAGGACGGCCGGCATTCGATCCTGAACTAGGAGCGCGGCACCGTCGCGTCCCGCGTCCCTGATCCGCAAAGAACGACGCCGCCCGAAAGGGGCGGCGTTCTAGCCTTGGCCGGAGCGCTCTGCCGCATCGGGCGGCGCGTATCGCGGGGCTTTAGATGAAGCCCAGTTCCAGACGGGCCTCGTCGGACATCATGTCCATGCCCCATTGCGGCTGGAAGGTCATTTCGACATCGACCATCTTCACGCCGGCGACGGCTTCGACGGCATCGGCCACCCAGCCCGGCATCTCGCCCGCGACGGGACAGCCCGGCGCGGTCAGCGACATGATGACGCGCACGGCGTTTTCGTCGCTGATCTCGATCGTGTAGATCAGGCCGAGGTCGAAAATATTCACCGGAATTTCAGGGTCATAGACCGATTTGCACGCCTCCACGATGCTCTCATACAGAGGATGATCGATCGTCGATGGCGCGATCAGCGGCGCGCCTTCCGTTAGCGTTTCGGCGGTCATGACCTGGATATCCCGGATTACTGTCAAATCTGACAGAATATATAGGTATCAAGCGCCCCGTGGTCCAGAGGCCAGCTCGGACGGGGCGCCTGCTTTGCGCGCTCTTAGAAGCGGAAGTCGAAACGGCGCACAATGCCGAGCTTGATCGAGGGCTGGCCCTTGTCTTCGACAAGCGGCGAATCGGCCGCATCGCCGATCAGGCGCTCGTATTCGATCTCGCCCAGAACGGCGAGCGTATCGGTCATCGCATAGCGCGCCTCGAGGCTGACGGCGACCGAATGGAAACCGCCGTCGGGACGGTAGGCGGCATAGCGGCTGGTCGCGGCTTCGGCATCGGTCACGCCGAAATAGGTCTCGGCGAAATCGTCGTTGCCGTAATTGGCATTGGCGCGACCGGTAAAGGTCAGGCGGTCATTGGCGCGGAAATCGTATTTGGTGCCCAGCTCGCCGCGCAGGCCGTGGTGGCCGCCGAAGCCCTTGCGCAGGGTGACATAGGAGGTCGACGGGCCGAGGTCATAGCCCAGACGCACACCGACTTCACCGGCGGCGCTGATGTTTTCCATCCCCTCGAGCGCGTCATGATCATTGGGGTCGCGGCGGCCGACATAGTTGAACGAGGGCAGGACCGAGAAGCCGTCCGTCGTCTCGCCCGCGGCACCCTGACGGCCGAGCGAGGCATTGCGCAGGATGATCCAGGGCGACACGTCTTTTTCGTCCGAGCCCATGTACTCAGGGCTGTATTCCGCGCCGAGGCCCAGGTCGAAGGAGAGGGCATAGCCGCTCAGATCCTGCGCCTGAACGGGGGCGGCGAGGGGGGCTGCCAGCAGCAGCAGGGGGATGAAATAGCGCATGACCGGCTCCACGTTCCTGATTACACTAATTGCATTGCCGTCATGAACGGCCGAACTCAAGCGAAATTCACGCCTTCTCGGCCTTTTCCAGACGTTCGAGTGCTTGCAGCCACAGTGCCTCGGCGCGGGCCATGGCCTCGGTCGCTTCGGCATGTTTGCGGCCCCATTTCTCCGAGGCGACGGCATCGTCATAGGTGGCGGGATCGGCCATGATCGCATCGAGCTTTTCGAGCATCGTGGTGAGCTTCTCGATCCGGTCCTCGCCCTTGCGCACTTCGGAGCGCATTTCGAGGATCTCGTCGCGCGAGACACGCTTGACCGCCGCCTTGGGCGAGGGCTGGGGCGTGTGCTTGGGCTCTTCGCCCTGCAGCAGAAGCTTGCGGTAGCTGTCGAGGTCGTCGTGATAGGGATGGACCGCGCCATCCGCGACCAGCCACAGCCGGTCCGCAACCAGATTGAGCAGATGCATGTCGTGGCTGACCAGCACGACCGCGCCGGTATATTCGTTGAGCGCCTCGGTCAAAGCCTCGCGGCTTTCGATGTCGAGGTGGTTGGTCGGCTCGTCGAGGATCAGCAGATGCGGCGCGTCGATCGTCGCCAGCAGCAGCGAAAGCCGCGCCTTCTGGCCGCCCGACAGGGATTTGACCTTTGTCTCGGCCTGATCGGCCATGAGGCCGAAACCTGCCAGACGCGCGCGCAGCTTCGGCGGCGCCTCGTCGGGGCGCAGGCGGCGGACATGATCCAGCGGCGTCTCGTCAAGCTCCAGCTCGTCGACCTGATGCTGGGCGAAATAGCCGATGCGCAGCCTGGACGAGCGCGTGACGCGGCCCTCCATCGGCTCGAGCCGCTCGGCCAGCAGCTTCGACAGCGTCGATTTGCCCTGACCGTTGCGGCCCAAAAGCGCGATGCGGTCGTCCTGGTCGATGCGCAGGTTCAGCCGGTGCAGAACCGTGCGCGTTTCGTAGCCGATGCTGACCCCGTCGAGAAGCACGATGGGCGGCGAGAGCTGCTCGGGCTGCGGGAAGCTGAAGCGGTGCAGCTTGGCTTCCTCGGGGGCGGTGATCGGCTCCATCTTGGCCAGCATCTTGACGCGGGCCTGTGCCTGTACGGCTTTCGAGGCCTTTGCGCGGAAGCGGTCGACGAAGCTTTGCAGATGGGCGCGCCGCGCATCCTGCTTTTTCGCTTCGGCGGCCTGAAGGGCACGCTTCTCGGCGCGGGTGCGCGCGAATGTGTCGTAGCCGCCGGTATAAAGCGTGAGCTTTTTATCCTCGAGATGGAGGATATGGCCGACCGCGCGGTTCAGAAGGTCGCGGTCGTGGCTGATGACGATGACGGTATGGGGATAGCGCGCGAGATAGCTTTCGAGCCACAGCGCGCCTTCGAGGTCGAGATAGTTGGTCGGCTCGTCCAGAAGCAGCAGGTCGGGCTGCGAGAAGAGCACGCCCGCAAGCGCCACTCGCATGCGCCAGCCGCCGGAGTAATCGCTGGTCGGGCGGGCCTGATCCTCGGTCGAGAAGCCAAGGCCGCGCAGGATGGTCGCTGCGCGCGCTTCGGCCGACCATGCGTCGATATCTGCCAGACGTGCGTGAACCTCGGCGATGCGGTGGGGATCGGTCGCGGTCTCGGCCTCGATCATCAGGCTCGCACGTTCCTTGTCGGCCTCGAGCACGGTGTCGAGTACGCTGGTGCCGGTCCCCGCCGCTTCCTGGGCGACTCCGCCGATACGGGCGCGCGACGGCAGCGAGAACGAGCCGCTGTCGACGTTCAGCTCGCCGCGCAGAATGCGGAACAGCGTCGTCTTTCCGGCCCCGTTCGGACCGACGAGACCGACCTTGTGGCCGGTCGGGATCGAAGCCGAGGCATGTTCGAACAGCGGGCGACCCGCGATGGAATAGGAGATGTCATCTATACGCAGCATTTCTGCGGCTTGCCGTATCGCGCGTGCCGCGTCAATCGGTATCGCGCTCCGCGCCGCTTGCCCGTTGCACCACAGACGCAAATGCCGCGGCGCCCACGCAAAAAATGCGCAGCTCTTGCGGCTGCCCGACCTTTCCAAAAAGCGGTGCGCGTGTTAACGGGGCGCGGATTGTCGGGCCAGCGGGTCCGAATATTTGTAAAGGACGTCACCATGGCTCTCGAGCGCACCCTCTCGATCATCAAACCGGATGCAACCAAGCGCAACCTGACCGGCAAGATCAACGCGAAATTCGAAGACGCTGGCCTGCGCATCGTCGCACAAAAGCGCATCCAACTGACCCTCGCTCAGGCCGGCCAGTTCTACGCCGAGCACAAAGAGCGTCCCTTCTTCGGCGAACTGACCGAATTCATGGTCTCCGAGCCGGTCGTCGTGCAGGTTCTGGAAGGCGAAGGCGCCATCCTGAAAAACCGTGAAGTCATGGGCGCAACCAACCCGGCAAACGCCGACGAGGGCACCATCCGCAAAGAGTTCGCTCTGTCGGTCGGCGAGAACTCGGTCCACGGTTCGGACAGCCCGGAAGCGGCTGCACGCGAAATCTCGTTCTTCTTCTCGGGCCTCGAACTGGTCGGCTAAGGCTGCCGGTAGCGGCCCGCAAGACGGGCCGCGATCCCCGAACCAAACAGGAAAGGGCTACCCCCGCGGGTGGCCCTTTTTCTTTTTTGCGGAGCGAGCGACCCGCGCGCGGGCTTTGCGCCAACAGCAAAGGGCCGCCCCTAGGACGGCCCTTGCGTTCCGCTCGGAACCTTCGCGTCTGTGCCGGTTCGCTTATTGGCGCTTGGCCGTCAGATCGAAGGTGACCGCGACGGGGAAGGACACCGTCGACTCGTCGGCATAGTTCTTGCCGATCCCGAATTCGCGCCGGTCGATCGTCAGACCGCCTTTGGCCGCCGCCTGATCGCCGGTAATCACCAGCTCAAAGGCCAGCGTGGCGGGCAGGCTTTGGCCCGCGATGGTCAGATTGCCCGTCGCGAGATAGGCCGTGCCGCCGGCGGGGGCGGGCGCGATATCGCCCTCGAACACGGCTTCGGGGAATTGGGCGGAGTTCAGGAAATCCGGCCCTTTGGCATTATCGCTGACCGCACCGAGCGTCAGGCTCGCGATGTCGATGGTGACGCGGACATGGCCGGTTCCCGCCTCGGGATCGAAGCCGATCGTCGCCTGCCAATTGGCGAAATTGCCCGAGATCGGGCTACCCGATTGCGTGACCGCAATATCGAGCGTTCCGCGCTCGACCGCCCAAGCATTGGCATTGGCATTGGCACTGGCGGGTGCCGTGGCGCCGGTCTCGGGGGCCGTGCTGGCGGCACTTTCGACCGCCGGAGCTGCGGGTACGGAGGCGGGGGCTTCGGTCGTTGCGGGCGCTGCGGTCCCGCTATGGGGCTGCGCGATCAGGGCGGAATAGCCGGCAAGGCCTGCCCAAAGCGCCAGCGCCACAAGCGGTGCGGCGACAGCGCGATGTTCGGGCACCTCGGGAGGCTCGGGCAGGGTCGCGGCGCGGCCCGCCATCCTTGCCAGCGTCGCATCGCGGTCGATGACCGAGTGTTTCACCACGCCCAGAAGATGGAGCACGATCATCGCCGCAAGCAGCCACCAGCCGAATTCGTGAAAGACGGCGAGCTTCTCGGATAGTGCGAGGTTCTCCGGCACGCCCGGCAGGCGCTGGCCGAAGGGCCACAGGATGCGGGCAAAGCCGCCCGGTGCCGCCGAATGGACCAGCCAGCCCGAGAGCGGCATGATGATCATCCCGAGATAGAGGCCGAAATGCATGACCTCGGCCGTGAAGGTTTCCAGCTTGCGCTCGGGGTGGAGGTGGCGCGGTTTCTTTTGCGTCAGCATCCAGACGATGCGGATGATCCCGAGAAAGAGGACCGCAATGCCCACGGTTTTGTGGAGCGAGAACGCCTCGAAGATCTTCTGGATCTGGTCCTGGGCCGTATCGCGCAGATTGGCGGCGTAAAGACCAAGCGCGATGGCCGCAATGATCAAAACCGCGATGCTCCAGTGGAATGCGCGGGCGACCCAACCATAGCCGCGGGCGTCGTTGCCTGCCTTCATCACATGCTCCTAGGAATGCTGCATCGCCGCGCGCCAATGGCGGCGACAAAGCGAGATATAGGTTTCGTTGCCGCCGATCTGGACCTGCGCCCCCTCAAGGATGACGCGGCCCTGATCGTCGTGGCGGATGACCATCGTGGCCTTCTTGCCGCAATGGCAGATCGTGCGGACCTCGCGCAGATCGTCGGCCAGCGCCAGAAGCGCGGCGGAGCCGGGGAAAAGCTGCCCGCGAAAATCGACGCGCAGCCCGTAGCACATCACCGGCTGGCCGAGATCATCGGCGACGCGCGCCAATTGCCAGACCTGCGCCTCGGTCAGAAACTGCGCCTCGTCGAGAAAGATGCAGGCCGCCACCGCGGCCTCTTCGGCGATCAGCGCGAAAAGGTCGGTCTGCGGCGTAAAGGTCCGCGCGGTCTCGCAAATGCCGATGCGGCTCGCGATCGTGCCTTCGCCCGCGCGGTCGTCGAGGGCTGCGGTCAGAAGCAGCGTCTCCATCCCGCGTTCGCGGTAGTTGTAGGATGCCTGCAGCAAGAGCGTGCTCTTGCCGGCATTCATCGTCGAGTAATGGAAGTAAAGCTTGGCCATGGGCATGCGTTAAAGACGAAAAACGGGACCGGCAAGACCGGTCCCGTGTATATGGTTTGATGCCGTAGCGACCGTCAACCTTGGGTTGGGCGGGCCGGTTCGGCCGCGCGGGGCTTACTCCGCGTGCTGGCGGTTGCCGCCCTGATTGGCGCGGGGCGCGCGCGAGGGACGGCGGGCGGGGCGCTTTTTGCCGTCAAAAGCGGGTTTGCCGCCTTTGGGGCCGCCGCGACCGGCGTTCTGGCCCGCGTTCGGACCCGTGCCCGGACCGGTGCGGCCGGCCAGCTCGAAGGGGGCCTCGCCGCCGATGACGGGGATCTTGGCTTTCATCGCGCGTTCGATTGCACGAAGTTCGCCGATCTCGGCAGGGGCGCAGAAAGCGACTGCGCGACCGGTGCGACCGGCGCGGGCCGTCCGGCCGATGCGGTGGACGTAGTTTTCCGGCACGTTCGGGAGGTCGTAGTTATAGACATGGGCCACTTCGGGAATGTCGATCCCGCGTGCCGCCACATCGGTCGCGACCAGAACCTTGGTCTCGCCCGCACGGAACGAGGCGAGGGCACGCTCGCGCTGGCCCTGGCTTTTGTTGCCGTGGATGGCGGCGACCTTGTAGCCCCATTTGTCCAGCAGCGTCGCCAGTTTCTCCGAGCCGTGTTTGGTGCGGCCGAAGACGATGGCCAGCTCGTCGGTGTGTTTGGACATGTATTCGGCAAGCAGCGTCGCCTTGTCGCCCTGATTGACGAAATGGACGCCCTGTTCGATTTTCTCGGCGGCTTTGCCCGGCGGGTTGACGGCAACCTTGACCGGATCTTTCAGATAGCTGTCGGCCAGTTCGGACATCAGCTTCGGCATGGTTGCCGAGAACAGCAGCGTCTGGCGTTTCGCGGGCAGCAGGCGCGCGATGCGGCGGAGCGCATGGATGAAGCCTATGTCGAGCATCTGGTCGGCCTCGTCGAGGACCAGATATTCGGTGGCGCTGAGGTCGATCGCCTGACGCTCGAGCAGATCGATCAGGCGGCCGGGGGTCGCGATCAGTACGTCGACACCGCGCGACATGCGTTCGGTCTGGACGTTGATCGAGGCGCCGCCGACGATGCGGTAGGAACGCACGGGCGTCCCTTCGGCATAGGCGTCTACGTTTTGCGCGATCTGGGTCGCGAGTTCGCGGGTCGGCGCAAGGATCAGCGCGCGGCAGGTGCGCGGATCGGGTTTGCGGCCGTATTTGATCAGGCGGGTGATCATCGGCAGGCCGAAGGCCGCCGTCTTGCCGGTGCCGGTCTGGGCGAGGCCCAGAAGGTCGCGGCCCGCAACGATCGCGGGGATCGCCTCGGCCTGGATCGGGGTCGGGACGGTCAGGCCCATCGCGATGAGGTTGGCGTTGATGCGGCCGTCGATGCCCATTTCGGCAAAGGGGCCCTCGTTGACCGGATCGCGCAGGATGGCGCGGCGGCGCTGCGCGGCTTGCGCATCGTCATAACCATTGGTGCCGTCGGTTTTCGGGCCGCGGTTGAAACGCGGCTTGGAGCCGCCGTTCCCGCCCGGCTTGCCGCCGAATTTCGCACCGGGTTTGCCGCCCGAACGCGGACGGCGGGCTTCGCGGATGTCTTCAGTCATCAAATGTCTTTCGGCCCATGCCACCCGTATCGGAGGCCGGACGTGGGGCGGACCTTGTCCGCGATGCAAAGGAGCGAGCCAGGATACGAAGCTCGCCGGACCCCTGCGTGACATGGGATTCGAAAATGGTGTCGCGCCGTTTGGGCAAAAGGCCCGGCTGCTCACGCGCCAGCTTGCTGCGACTTGGCTCAAATGGTGCGGCAGTGCAGAAAAGTCAAGCAAACTCTTGCTGCAAGGCCGCGATTGCTTTGTGCACCTGCGGAAAATGTGACGCTTTCGGTGCGTCTGCCCGGGATCTCAGGCGCGGTCCGCGCTATCGAGCCAGATCGTGACCGGCCCGTCATTGACCAGCGCCACCTTCATATCCGCGCCGAAGCGGCCGTTTTCGACCGGCAGGCCGAGCTTGCGCAGCTCTTCGCCGAAGGCAAGGTACAGCGCCTCGCCGCGATCGGGGGCGGCGGCGCTGGAAAAGCCCGGGCGGTTGCCGCTGCGGGTATCGGCGGCCAAGGTGAACTGGCTGACGACCAGAACCGTGCCCTCCACGTCGAGGACCGATTTGTTCATCTTGTCGGCCTCGTCGCGGAAAATGCGCAGCTTCGCGACCCGTGCGGCCATTTTCGCGGGGGCCTCGTCGCCGTCGCCCTGCATGGCGCAGATCAGCACAAGAAGGCCGCGCCCGATCTTGCCGGTGGTCTCGCCGTCGACTTTGACCTCGGCCTCGGAGACACGTTGGATCAGGGCGCGCATGGTTCAGCTCCGTTTCAGAAGGGCGTTGAGGCCGATGCCCGCGACCATCGCCGCGACAAAGGTCCAGATCGCTGCGCCGCCAAAGCCGATCGAGGCCAGCGCGGGGCCGGGGCAAAGGCCGGCAATGCCCCAACCCAGACCGAAAAGCGCCGAGCCGGTGATCAGCCGGCGGTCGATATGATGGCCGGCAGGGGCGGGAAAGCTGGTGCCGGCAAGCGGGCGGGCCATGCGGGCCGCCACACGCCAGGCGATGGCCATAGGCAGCATCGCGCCGCCCAGCACAAAGGCGAGCGTGGGGTCCCAATTGCCGAACACATCCAGCCAGCCCTGCACTTTGGCCGGATTGGTCATGCCCGAGACCAAAAGCCCCGCGCCGAAAAGCGCTCCCGCAAGAAGGGCGATCACAAGTCTGGCCATCAGATCATCCACCCCAAAGCGCGGGCGATGACGACGCCCGCGACACCGAAGACGAGATAGGTCATTGTCGCGGCAATCCCGCGCACCGCCAGCCGCGAGATCCCGCAGACCCCGTGTCCCGAGGTGCAGCCGTTCGCCATCCGTGTGCCGAGCCCGACCAGAAAGCCCGCGACCACGAGGCCGAGCGTATTGGCGACGGGCCGCGACGCGGCGCCGAAACCGGCCCAGACCAGAAGCGCGGGGCAAAGCACGACCCCCGCCATGAAGGCCGCGCGCTCGAGCCGGTCGCGGCCCTTGGCGCTGCCGTCGACCAGCCCGCCGAAAATTCCGCTCGCCCCCATGATGCGGCCGTTGCCGAGCAGGTAAAGCGCGGCTGCGCTGCCGATCATCAGCCCACCGATCAGGCCTCTAATCCAATCCGTTTCCATCATCGCGCCTTCCGGCCAAAAGTTAATTC
Source organism: Paracoccus cavernae (assembly GCF_042430175.1). NCBI lineage: Bacteria > Pseudomonadati > Pseudomonadota > Alphaproteobacteria > Rhodobacterales > Paracoccaceae > Paracoccus > Paracoccus cavernae. Next base: position 439,603 of record NZ_JBHMDZ010000049.1, read on the forward strand.
CCCAGCATGATGCCGACGACAACCGCCATCAGGCCGATCACCGAACCCGCCAGAGCGGCAAGGTTGATCGCCATGACGCGGCGCATCGTATCACGCAGGACGTCGTCGGTCTGACCGGCGCGGCGTGCGCGGATCACCGTCAGGATGCACCAAGCCAGAGCCAAAAGCCCCACCACGGTCAGGGCGGTTCCGCCCCAGATCAAAATGTCCCAGATCGTCATCTTTCATCCTCGTTTGGCGCGAATGGCCTAGCGGTGATTGCACCTCGCCGCAAGACCGCCTAATTCCTGACGCAATCACGCAGGAGAGAGACCATGCAAGACGATCAGGGTTACGGCGTCGCCGCGGGCGAGTTGCGCCAGTTCATCGAGCAGTTCGAGCAGCTCGAGGCAGAGAAGAAAGATATTGTCGAACAGCAAAAAGAGCTGATGTCGGAAGCAAAAGCGCGCGGTTATGACACCAAAGTCATGCGCAAAGTCATCGCTTTGCGCAAACGCGACAAGGACGATATCGCCGAAGAAGAGGCGATCCTCGAGATGTACAAAGCCGCGCTCGGCATGGCCTGAGACGGCAACGAAGCATCGGGGCGGCGGATTGTAGTGACGTCGCGTCCCGTCCGCCGCGCTGGTCATCGGGTGGTCATGCGACAGGGCGGAGCGAGCCATCAGGCAGCCGCCGCCCGTGACAAGACAGCCTATGAAAAGAAAGCCCCGCAGGATTGCGGGGCTTTCTTTTTGCGCGCAGGGGCCGCGGGTTTGGCCCCAAAAGGCTTGCGCCGGTCAGGGCGCGATGAACTCCACCCCCGGCAGCGCCGCGATTTCGGCCACGTCGCGGTCGTAATCGTCGGTCATCTCGTCGATAAGCTCTTGCGTCCAGCCCGGCAGATGGACCGGCGCCTCGATCTTCTCGGGCAGAGCATGGATCGCGAGGGCCGCCTCGAAAATCTCGCGGCGGGTGGCGATGGTCATGCGCTCGTGTTTGCTCATCTCGTCGCGGATCATACGGATGCCGTCGGGATGGAGGATGTCGCCCAGAACCTGCAAACCGGCCTTGAGCGGCACATCGCCCGGCATCGCGGCGATGCGGCGGATGACCTCGGGCCAGATCAGCGGGGTGTCCTCGTGGCACCACAGTACCAGACGGTGACGTCCGATTCGCTGCAGGATGCGGCGGATGGCGGGTCCCCAGCGCAGGGTCTCGGGCGGGATGCCGCCCATGATCTGCTCGTAGCTGCGGTCGGGGATATTCTTGACGACATACGGCAGGAGTGTCGCGGGGTTCTTGAGCGCGAGGAAGAATTCGACTTCGGCATCGGCGAAAAGATTGCCGAGCGCCGCCATTTTGTCGCCTGCGGGCGCGATCAGCCCCTCGGGCGAAATCACGCGGGCGGGCAGGCCGATGAAACCGGGCTGGCTGCAGATGACGCGCTGGATGTTGTCGTTGTCCAGAATGGCGTCGAGCATGGTTTCCTGCATCTCGCGGGTCGCGGCACCGCCGCGCAGGCTGTCGAGCGCCTTTTCGAAAATGCCGCGGTGGCGGCTGCGCGGAATGGCCTCGATCCCGTTGCGGGTCAGCCAGTCGCGGTTCTGGAAAAGGGTTTTCAGCACGCCGTCCTGATCGGTGCCATGAACTCCGCAATGAAAGACGATCTGCATACTGGTCCTTGGGCTTTCGGGTCAACGCACGCCACGTTAGCGGCCAATAGCTTATAGGGAAACCACCCCGAGCGGCCAAGCCGCCGCCCGAGCCGGCAACAGGGCCATTATCTTTTGATCATGCGGCAGGAATGCACCGCCTTGGCGCGGCGGGGCAATCGGCCCGCACCCCGAATGCGAATTTGGGGAGACGCGCAGGGCGCGGGCCTTGCCGCGGGGCTGATCCGGTTTCAGCCCTTGTGGCGTTCCAGAAGGGTTTTCGCGACCAGCGCCACCAGCGCGATCAGGGTCAGGGTCGAGGCGGCCGCAAAAGCACCCACTGCATTGAGATCGTTGAACAGCAGCTCGACCTGCAGCGGCAGCGTATTGGTCTGGCCGCGAATGCTGCCCGAGACGACCGAGACGCCGCCGAACTCGCCCACCGCCCGCGCACTGCACAAAACCGCGCCGTAAAGCAGCGCCCAACGGATGTTGGGCAGGGTGATGCGGGTGAAGATCTGCCAGCCGTTTGCGCCAAGGGTGACGGCAGCCTCTTCCTGCTCGGTGCCTTGCGACTGCATCAGCGGCAGGACCTCGCGGGCGACGAAAGGCGCTGTGACGAACATGGTGACCATGACGATCCCCGGAAGGGCGAACATCACCTGCCAGTCATGGGCCTGCAGCCACGGGCCGAGCACACCTTGGCGGCCGTAGAGCAGCAGGTAGCAGATGCCCGCGATGATCGGCGAAATCGAAAAGGGGATTTCGATCAGCGTGACCAGAATGGTGCGGCCGGGAAAGCGGTGCTTGGCGATGGCCCAAGCTGCGGCAATTCCGAAAAGGATGTTCACCGGCACCACGATCAGCGCTGTGATGCAGGTCAGCCAGATCGCATGGAGCGTATCGGGCGACATGATGTTCTTGGCATAGGCCGACCAGCCCTCGGAAAAGGCGCGGGCGAAGATGTAGGTCAGCGGCGCCACGACCATGACGAGGGTCAGCACCACCGCCAGCCCGATCAGCAGGCGCGGCAGCCAGCGCGACTGGCCGGGGGCGCGGCGGACGGTGGGGGCGCCCAGGGGCGCGGCGCTCTTTGCGGTTGCTGAGGATGTCATCTTGCCTCGCGGGAGCGCGCAGCCCAACGCTGCAACAGGTTCGAGAGCACCAGCAGGACCAGCGCGAAGATCAACAGGACCAGCGCGATCGCCGCGGCTCCGGCATAATCGTATTCCTCGAGGCGGATATAGGCGAGGAGCGAGGCGATCTCGGTCTCCATCGGCTTGTTGCCCGCGATAAAGACCACCGCGCCGAATTCTCCCAGACTGCGGGCGAAGGCGATCGTCGCACCGGCGAGGAAGGCGGGCAGGATCGCGGGAAAGACCACGCGGCGAAAGATCGTGAAGGGGCGTGCGCCAAGCGTCATCGCGGCTTGCTCGAGCGCGGGGTCGAGGTCTTCGAGCACCGGCTGGACCGTGCGCACCACAAAGGGGATCGAGGTAAAGGTCATCGCGATGATGATGCCCCAGATCGTATAGACGACCTGAATGCCGAGCGCGTCCAGTACCGGCCCGAACCAGCCGTTGGCCGAGAAAAGCGCGGTCAGGGACAGGCCCGCAACCGCCGTCGGCAGCGCGAAGGGAATATCCATCAGCGCATCCAGCAGGCGCTTGCCGGGGAACTCGTAACGCACCAGCACCCAGGCCATCAACAGGCCATAGGCCGCATTAAAGAGTGTCGAGACCGCTGCGGCCGTCACCGTCACCTTCAGCGCGGACAGCGTGCGCGGAGAGGTGACGATTCGCAAAAACCGCTCGGGCCCGATCTCGGCACCCTTCAGGATCAGCGCCAATACGGGAATAAGGACGATGATCGTGAGATACAGCAACGTCGTGCCGAGGCTGAGTGTCAGCCCCGGCAAAACGCGTTTTGCGCGGATTGGCGCAGTGGTCGCGGTCATTGGTTGACGAAGACCTGATCCAGAATGCCGCCATCCGAGAGATGCTCTTCGCGCACCTTGTCCCAGCCGCCGAAAACCTCGTCGACGGTGACCAGTTTGACCTCGGGCGCATCGGCCGCATGTTTGGCGGCGACGTCCTTGTCGGTCACGCGGTAGTAGTTCTGGGCCAGTGTTTCCTGTGCGGCAGGCGTGTAGAGCCAGTTCAGATAGCCGGTCGACACTTCGGTCGAGCCGTTCTTGTCGGCATTGGCTTTGACGACCGCTACGGGGAAGGCCGAGAAAAGCGACAGCGACGGCGTCACGCGCTCGAAGCCCTGCGCCTCGTATTGCTTGGCGATACCGCCGGTCTCGGCCTCGAAGGTGACGAGAACATCGCCGATCTCACGCTCGGCGAAGGTTTGCGTCGCGGCACGTCCGCCGGTGTCGAAAACCGGAACCTGGCTCAGGATCTTGCGGACGAATTCCTGCGCTTTGGCCTGATCGCCGCCGTTCTGGTCAAGCCCGTAGGCATAGGCTGCCAGATAGGTATAGCGCCCGTTGCCGCTGGTCTTGGGGTTGGGGAAAACCGCCTGCACGTCGTCGCGCGCCAGATCCGACCAATCCTTGATCCCTTTGGGATTGCCCTTGCGCACAAGGAAAGCGGGCAGCGAATAATAGGGCGATGCGCCGTTCGGGAAGGCCTCGCGCCAATTGGCGTCGACCAGACCGCCTTCGACCAGTACGTCGATGTCGGTCTCCTGATTGAAGGTCACCACATCGGCATTCAGCCCTTCGAGGATCGCGCGCGCCTGTTTCGACGAGCCGCCGTGGCTTTGGTCGATGGTCACGTCGCGGCCGGTCTGGGTCTTCCATTCGGCTGCGAATTGCGGGTTCAGCGCTTCGAAAAGCTCGCGGGCGATATCATAGCTGACGTTGAGGATCTTGTCCTGCGCGGCAGCGGGCGAGACGCCCAGCACCAGAGCCAGAGCGGCGGCGCGAAGATAGGGGAATTTCATCGGATGCTCTCCTTGGGGATGCTGGGCACGGCTGATGACGGGTTTGCGGAAGAAGGGTTCGCGGCACTGTCGCGCTCGGCAGGACCGGCAAAGACCGAGCCCGCTTCGGGGCGCAGAAGCACGCGCGCACCGGAGTGGAGGGCGCGGGCTTCGGGGGCGCGGCGGGGCAGGGCGGCCTCGATCTGCTGGCCGCCTTGATCGCCGAGCTGCGCGCGGATGGTCGCGCCCGTGCTGGTGATCTGGTTCACGCGCCACGGACCTGCCGGATCGATGACCGGCGTGATGTCCTCGGGGCGCAGGAACAGCTGCGCGGGACCATCGGGCAACGGACGACGTTCGAGTCGCGAGGCATCAAGCCCTTCCGCCTCGGCGCGGCCCGCGCGCAGGTTGACCGCCAGTTCGACCGTGGCCCCCATGAAGCGCGCCACGAAAGGCGAGGCAGGATGGTCGTGGATCTGGTCGGCGCTGCCGATCTGCTCGATCCGGCCTTGCCCCATGACGACGACGCGGTCGGCCAGCTCGAAGGCCTCCTCCTGGTCATGGGTGACGAAAATCGTGGTCGAGCCGGTTTGCTCGTGCACGCCGCGCAGCCAGATCCGCAGATCGCGGCGGATCGCGGCATCAAGCGCGCCGAAGGGTTCGTCAAGCAGCAAAACCGTGGGCTCGATCGCCAAAGCCCGCCCGAGTGCCACGCGCTGGCGCTGGCCGCCCGAAAGCTGCGCCGGATAGCGGTCGCCGAGATGCGCGATCTGGAGAAACTCCAAAAGCTCGTTCGCTTTGGCCGCAATCAGATCGCGTCCCGGCCGCTGGGCGCGCGGACGCACCGTCAGCCCGAAGGCGATATTGTCGCGCACGCTCATATGCGGAAAGAGGGCGTAATGCTGGAACACAAAGCCGATGCGGCGGTCCTGTGCCGCCAGATCGAGCCAGTTCTGCCCGTCGACCTGCAAGGCGCCGCTATCGGGCCATTCGAGCCCCGCGATGATCTTGAGCAACGTCGTCTTTCCAGAACCCGAAGGCCCGAGCAGCGCGACCAGCTCGCCCTTCTCGATGGAAAGGTCGATGCCTCGCAGCACTTCGGTCTGACCGAAGCCTTTGCGCATTCCGGCAATCGTGATGGTCATGGCTCGGCCCCGTCATTTCTTAATCACGTTTGATAAGGACGGGATTTGGCAACCGCAAGGAACGGACAGGTGCTGATTGCGCGGATTTGCAAAACGTTTTCCCTGTCAGGTCGGGTATCGGCTCAACTTCCGGATCGAAATTCCGCTTTTCGTGGAAACTTGCCGCGCTCGGAATGCGGAAATGAACAAGGATGTTCTTTTTTCAATCGGAGCGGGATCAAGGGCGGAATTGGGGCGGAGATCCGGCTCGCAGAGGCGGGCGGAACCGGATGCAGTGAATCGGCGGGGCGTTTGAGGCGTCAGACGAAAAGTCGGATCGGGATTATGACGCCGATCAATTCAAAGCGGCATCGAAGGACAAAGATCCGCGTTCCCAGCCGGAAATTGCGCGGCCAGCAATGAGACACGACAAGAGGCGCTACAAGCGCGGCAACCGCATCGGGTACATGTCTGCCTTTCCAGGGCATGTCACCCTCGTTGCTCTCCTGGCATGGAAATGATAGCTCCCAAGCCGGTCAAATGGTGCAATGGTAGCTAGCTTTACGTCAAATCCTGCTCAGGAGACGGTGGGTTGCCCGGTTTTCACCATTTCGAGACAAAGGGCCCGTTGTTGTGATGGCCTGTTTCTCAAGCCCGCCACATCCGAAATCCGGCAACGACATCCTCCGCTCCAAAGCCGCTGCCGGATAAAGCAGGAAGCAAGCCATGACCTGCCCCATATGACCTGTTTCGCATGATCCAAAGGCGGGCGAGGTCTCGGTGGGAAAGTCGCGTCGCGTCTCGACCGAAATGTGCAATTTTCAAGAGAAGAGAATTTCTGCATGATTTATGACAGCCGCCGAGCCATCAGCTCCTTTCTTTTCAAGCAGGATGAAGCGGAACCGGTCGATCTGGCTTTTGTCTTTTGCAGTCCGACCATCAGCAGCCTCACACCGGCGGTTGGGCTTTACGCGTCGGGCATGGCGCCGAAGGTGCTGATCACGGGGGCGGGCATCACCGCCGACGGATTGGTCGAGTGGTCGTTCTATCGCGACCACGCGCTCGCATCGGGCGTGGCTCAAAGCGATCTCCTGCTGGAGAAAACTGCCCGCAATACGGCAGAAAACGCGGCCTACGGGGCTGCGCTGGTCGAAAGCGAACTGGGCTGGAACAGCGTCCGCAAGATCGCTGTTTGCTGCAAGCCCTTTCACATGCGGCGAGCCATCATGACCTTGCGGCGCTACATCCCCGAGGATGTCCGCATCATCGCCCAGCCCCCCTCTGACCCCCGCGATCTGTCCGCCGAGACCTGGTGGCAGACGGAGCACGGCCGCAACCGCGTGCTCGCCGAGTTGGGGAAGATTGCTGAATATGCGCTCAAGGGTGACTTGGGTGACATCTGAATTGCCCAAACTGCATTTGATCGGTGTCGGCGGATCCGGCATGTTCCCTCTGGCTCTGTTGTTGCGTCAGGCGGGCTATGAGGTCTCGGGGAGCGACAGCAACTGCAGCAAGGAGCGCCTTGATCTCCTGCTGGCGAACGGTATTCGCGTTCAGGCTGCAGCGATGCGCGATGTGGACGGCGTCATTGTGAGCCCCGCCATTCCCGAATCCCATGCCGAGCTGCGTGCGGCCCGACGCGACAGCATACCCGTGCAAACGCGAGCTCGGGCGCTTGCCGAACTGATCGCACAGCGACCCTCGATCTGCGTTGCCGGCAGCCACGGAAAATCGACAACCACGGCAATGCTTGTTCATATTCTCGATTATGCGGGGCCGAGCGATTGCGGCCATATGCTGGGCGCATCGTTTGCATGCGGCACGCTTCCCCCCGCGCGCCTCGGCAAAGCGGAAGCACCCGTCGTGATCGAAGCCTGTGAAGCCCACGGCGCGCTTGCCTGCTGGCAACCTGCCCATGCCATTGTGACCAATGTCGATGACGATCACGCCAACCACTACGGCGGCACGGACGGGTTGACAGCGGCCTTCGGGTCTTTTCTCTCGAGAGTGCCTGTCGGGGGGGCGGTTGTCGCCTGTGGCGACGATGCGGGCGTCGCGGACCTGTTGAGAAGAACGCGAAATGCCGCCCTGACCTATGGTTTCGGTGAAGGAAACCTTCTCAGGGCGACCGAGGTGGGACCGAAGCGGATCGCACTCACTTTGCGCGGGGCGGAGCTGGGGACGCTGACCCTCTCCATCCCCGGCCGCCACAATCTGCTCAATGCAATGGGGGCGCTTGGGATGGCGCTCTCGCTCGGTGTGGGCTTTGAAACCGCAGCCGCTGCGCTCGCCGGATTCCGAGGGATCGCGCGGCGTCTGCAGCGGGTACCGGCCAAGCAGTCCCTGCGAGTTTTCGACGATTTCGCGCATCATCCGTCCGAAGTTGCCGCGTCGATCGCGGTTCTTCGTGAGGGCGCTGCAGGGCGGCTGATCGCGGTCTTCGAGCCGCAATTGCACAGTCGGGTCTCGCGGATGGCGTTGCGCTTTGCCGAGGCGCTGTCGGCGGCGGAGCTGAGTTTCATCTTGCCGGTGGCGGCGCATGGCGAGAGCGCGCGGGGTCAGGACGGCGACGCCGCACTGAAAGCCGCCGCGCGGTCCCTCGCGCTTTCTGCCGTCTCGGTTTCGGGCCGAGCCGAACTGCTCGTCCGCTTGCAGGACAATCTGCGGCCGGATGATACGATTGTCGTCATGGCGGGGGGCAGCGGGGACGGTCTGGCCGGTTGGCTGGGCGAAAACCTGATACCTGCGTCCCCGTCTACCTCATGCGTTCTGGTCGGAGAGACGACCCCTGTCGCTCGCGATCTCATCGGGATCGTGGCGGGACACGCGGCCCGCAATCCCGCTGCACCGGCCTTGGAAATGGGGCATCGCAGGTTGAGCTACGGCGAGCTGGCACGCCGCGTCCGTGACCTCGCCGCCGCACTCGGGGCGGCCGGAGTGGGCGCGGGCGACAATGTGGGTGTCTGCATCGGCCGAAGCGTGGACCGTGTTTCTTCGTTCCTGGCGATCCTGCAAATGGGCGCGGTCTTCGTGCCGCTTGATCCGGCCCTGCCGGAAGAGCGGTTGCGTCATGTTCTGAACAGCACGGACATGCGGCTTGTGATCGTGAATGCGGCAAGTCCGGCATTGCCGGACATGGAGCTGGATTTTGTGGTTTTGGACCGTCTGCCCGAGGTCGCGGGCCTGCCGGAATTCGACTGGCAGCCCGATGACTGCGCCGGTGATGCCCCAGCCTATATCATCTTCACCTCGGGGACGAGCGGCCAGCCCAAAGGCGTGGTCCTCTCGCGCGCAGCGCTGGCCAATTACGCCGTTGCCGCCGCCCGTCATTTCGAGCTCGGCGCCAGCGCGAGGGTCTCGCAGCTAAACGGTTTCGGATTCGACGTCTCGGTCGGCGATATGGCCATGGCTCTCGCTGCAGGTGCCTGTCTCGTCTTTCCTACGGATGTTCAGGGGCTTCCGGGTCCGGCGGTCGGGCGCTTCATTGATCAGGCACGCCTGACGCACTTGTCGCTCACCCCCTCGGCGCTGACGATCATCCCGCAGGCAGATCATCCCGAGCTGACGCATATTATCGTGGCCGGAGAGGCCTGTCGCCCCGCTCTGGTCGAGCAATGGGGACGGGGGCGCACCTTCATCAATGCCTACGGGCCGACTGAAGCCACGATCGAGGCGCTTTTTACCCGATGCGAGCCCGGCCATCCCGTCACGATCGGGAGGCCCGTCGACAATATGGGCGCCTGCCTGCTGACGCAGGACCTGCAACCTGTCGCTCGGGGAGAGGAGGGCGAGCTTTGCCTTTTCGGACGGGGTCTGGCGCTAGGCTATCTCGATCAGCCGGAGCTGACCGCGCGGCAATTCCCGACGGTCGACATTCCGGGCCAAGGATCCATGCGGATCTACCGCACAGGCGACCGCGCCAAGGCCACCGCAGAGGGTAGGTTCATCTGCCTCGGGCGGATCGATGATCAAGTGAAGATCAACGGCCACCGCATCGAACCGGCAGAAATCGAGGCGGTGCTCTGCGATCAGCCCGATGTGGTTGACGCGTCAGTGTCGCTGCTCGCGGCAGAATCCATGCCCGACCGGCTGATTGCCCATGTGGTGATGCGGCGCGGGACCGGCACGTTCGATCCGCTGGCGCTGCGTGAAAGCCTCTCGAAGCGATTGCCCGCCTTTATGATCCCGTCCGCGTTCCTGCCGGTTCCGGAGCTGCCGCTCAATGCCAATGGCAAGCGGAACCGCAGCGCCTTGCCGCTGCCCCCATTTCTGACGGAGCCGCCCGTAGCCCGCACGGTCGGCACAGCGACCGAAGCGCGGCTCATGGCGCTGATCGATGCCAATGTGGGCCAGCACAGGCTCGCGGGCGTCCGCGACAGCTTCGATCGGGCAGGGATCGACTCCCTTTCCATGGCGGCCCTTCTGTTTGCGGTCGAGGACGCGTTCGATGTCAGACTCGATATAGATTTCGAGCCGGGCCGCGACACTGTCGAGATCCTTGCGTTGATGGTGGAGGCGCGCCTGAACGCACCGTCCCGCGCGGTGCCTGACGATCTGGACGTTCCGGAAGATGGTCTCGCCGACAAGCTGGCACCCTATCTTGCGACTTGGCCTGGCGAACACCTCGGACGAAAAGGGCTGGTCCGCAGCCTTGCCCCCCAAAAGCTTGGCCCGAAACTCTTTTGGTGTTTCCAGACAGGTAGCGAGTTTGCCCAGTTGAGCACAGCCCTGCAGGAAGCGGCGACGCTGTTTGGTCTGCGCTCTGGACATCTCGCGGTCGAATACAACGACGAAACGCTCTCGGCGCTCGGCCGTCTTTATGCCGACGAAATCGAGACGGTCGCGCCGTCAGGTGCGCTCTCTATCGGCGGAAACTGCCAAGGGGGGATCGTGATGAGGGCGGCCGGGCTGGAGCTGATGCGGCGCGGCCGTGAAGTCGCACTGACCATCTTGATGGAGCAGGGCCGCTTCCTGCTCTATCCCGGGGAAACGCTGCTCCTGTTCGGGGCGGGCAGCTACCTCAACCCCTACGGCCAGATCGACGCGCCCGAGCAACTCTTCCGCGCAGCCTATTCCGGCGGCCACAAGGTCGAGATCATCCCCGGGACGCATGGAAGCTATTTCACGCCCGAAAACGTCGGAGCGCTCGCCGAGACCATCCTGCGCCATATGACCCGTGTCCGCTGCGCACAAAAGAACCCTCCCGCAGCTGTCCGGCCCGCCGAGCGTCCGGTTTGCAAAGCGGAAATGTGATCGTGGGATCCCGAACGAGGCGCGCGATGAAGGGGCTTCGTGCCGCCCTGTCCCAAGCGGCTGCCGATCCGCCTGCCGCGTTTCGGCGCTTCCGGCGGATCTTTCGTGCGGGCTTGGGGATGGCACGCGGAATGCTTGTGTATCATGCCGCATGGGTGGGGATGGGCCGCTCGCGCAGCGACCTCGCCGCCGCGGTCTCGGATTTGCTGATGATCGGGTTTTACGGCGCGAACGAGCGGGCCCCCTCGGCACGGCTGCTCGCCCGACAGGTGCAGCGCGGCGAAGTCGGAGGCGTCTTTTTCGTCACCCAGAACATTGGCACGCTGCAAGAGGTGACGGGCCTTCTGCGCCTGTTCCGCGCGGGCGAACATCAACCGATGATCGCGATTGATCAAGAAGGCGGCATTGTCCAGCGGCTGAAGGAAGCCCACGGGATGACTCCGCTGCCGGCTGCAAAAGTGGTTGCCGCGACCATGTCGCCCGTGCAGGCGCGGGAAATCTACGCGACCGCCGGACAAGAGCTCGCGGCCTTGGGGTTCAATACCAATTTCGGTCCCGTGCTTGATATCGACATGCCGCAAAGTCCCGCAATCGGTCGTGCCAAACGGTCATTCGGATCCGATCCCGTTCTGATCGTTCCCTATGCGGAGGCCTTCGTGGAGGGGTTCTCGGGAGCGGGTATCCTGTGTGTCGCCAAGCATTTTCCGGGCCACGGCAGTGCGATGGGAGACAGCCACCACGGCGTTGCCGATATTTCGGAGAGCTGGAACGAGGCGGAACTGCAGCCTTTTCGCCGTCTTTTCGTCTCGGCACAGGCTCCCGCCATGGTGATGATGGGCCATCTGCGGCTTGACGCCATCGCTTCCGACGGGCTGCCCGCCACAATTTCCTCCTCCATTGTGACAGGGCTGCTGCGGGAAAAGATGGGTTTTCGAGGCGTTATCATGACGGATGACATTGATATGGAAGCGATAAGCCATCTCATGAACCGCAGGCAGGCTGTCATCGCATCGCTGGTCGCAGGCAATGATCTGATCATGATCAAGAACCTTTTCGGCTATGATCCGCTGCTGCCGTCGCGCGTGGTCGGCTGGGTCCGCGATGCCATCTCTCGGGGCGTTCTGACCGAGGAGCGGATCATGGCCTCTGCCGAGCGCGTCCGCGCGGTCCGGCACAGGGCGCAGCGGGAAACGTTCCATCGGGCGGGCGCTCGCCCTTCACAGCCTCCAGCACCACGCGCGCCGTGAAGCCCGCGTCATGGTTACGGCGTTTCCGCAGTCCTGATCCCTTCGCCCTTGGAGACGGGAAGACGTCAGATCGTAGCTTTCGTCGCTGTCCGATTTCCGGGGAGTAGCTCACCTGAAAAGCCCGCCATCAGCTGGTCGGACGTTGCGGGCCGCGGATGGCGCACTGGGTGGATCGCTCAGCACCTGCGAGGTGATGCCGAAATGCAGTGCTGACCCGGCGTAGGCATTCCCTGCGAATCCGGTGTGAAGTCCGCGCAAAACCTGATATGCTGGGGTGGAGGCCGGAATGGCCTGACGGCTTGGTTTGGGACCGCCGTCCGACCGGTCAACGTCTGACTTAGCTCCGCGCCTCCTCGAGATGGAGGGTAAAGCAATGTCCACCGAAATTATTGGCAACCCGATCACTTGGGCCGCACGGCGGGTTATTGGCGCAGGTCATGGCCTTGAGGCTGCTGTCGACGGGATCGGCGGTCGGGAGGTTGCGCAGCCGGTCGTCAACACGATTGGAGCGCGAGAGGTTGGAGCGGCTCTGAGCAAGGGCGTCAGGGATCTGGCGGCATACCGATCCGACGTCATCGTCTTGGTGCTGCTCTATCCGGTGATCGGATTTGCACTGGTCGTCTGGGCGCTCAAGGCGGGGCAGCTGCATCTTTTGCTTCCGCTGGCGGCCGGTTTTCCCCTTGTGGGGCCTGTGGCGGCGACCGGGCTTTACGAGATGAGCAAGCGGCGCGAGCAAGGTCTGGAGCCCAGTTGGGGCGTCGCGATGGACGCCTTGCGCGCGGGCGTCTTTGGTCCGGTGCTCACGCTCGGGGCTCTGCTCGTCGGGGTCTTCCTGCTATGGCTCTATGCCGCCCATTCCATCTGGCTCGCCACGCTCGGGCCTGTGCCTTACGACAGCATCTCTGCTTTGCTGCGCGACAGCTTCACGACCGAGGCAGGGTGGGAGATGATTGCGGCGGGCGTCGGTGTAGGCGCCATATTCGCCGCGGTTGTGCTTTGTCTGAGCGTCGTGTCTTTCCCCATGTTGGTCGATCGTCGGGCCGGCATCCCCTTGGCCGTCGCAACATCGCTGGCCGTTGTTCGCCGCAACCCCGCGACCATTGCCCTATGGGGATTGATTGTCGCGGTCTTGCTGGCGCTGGGGTCGATTCCGCTTTTTGTCGGGCTGATCTTCGTCCTGCCGGTCCTTGGCCACGCGACATGGCATCTCTACCGTGCCGCTGTGACATGGCCTTAAATGGCAAGCGGATGAGCGCTAGAGCGCGCGGGCACCTTTGCAGCTGTATTCGTTCGCATAAGACCGCGCCCCGCATTCGCCGTTCGTGCACCATTGGCGCACGCCGCCTTGGTACAGCGCCCCTGTGGCGCGATCGAAAAGCAGCGATGTTCCGCTAAAGCCGTCATGCCACAGGCTCAGCAGATGGTTGTCAGAGGATTCGGTTATGGGGCGGCTCTCATCGCCTTCGAGGCCCATCGTGCCGCGTTCAAGATCCACAATCAGCTTGCTGGCCGACGGCTGACCGCGAGCGGGCGTACAGTCAAATGTGGTTGGCGCAGCTGCGGCGGCCACCGATGAGGCCACGAGGAAAGCAACGCTCGGAAGAACTGCCTTCATGGTCAAACACCTCGAAGATTGCCGCATCATGAAACGCCTCGGCTGCGGATAAATCAATCCCGAACGTCCGGCGGTCCGCGATGTCCGGCTTTTACGATCTGCGCTTTCCGGCGGAAGGAGGCATGGCAGGCGCAGGCAGAGCGGGCCTTTTCGCAACCCTCAATGAAAACTCGCCCGAAAGGACGTCGCGGTCAGTGAGACATGCGCGTCCAGCGGCGGGTGCAGCTCGAACGCCTTGGCTCTCCGTCGGGATTGAGACAGGCCGGAACCAGCGAAGTACGGTCGCCTCGCGATCTCTTCAATTTACTGAAATATATGGAGATTATGCATCCGTCTCGCCCAGAGCGAGGGGCGGGTGGAAAGAGACGTTGGGCGTTCGGAGACCGATCTCGCGCAGTCGGCCGTCTCCGAAGGGCGGATGGTCTCTGCAAACCACTTTTGCACATAAAAGCGGCCCCGCGAGGGACCCGTTTTCGGGTTTGCATTGTGCAAGTGGCGGAGGGAGTGCCCTTCCAACTGGACCGTCTCCTGTGACCCTTGAGGATGCTCCGGCAGGATTACGAGTCTTACGGACTTCTAGGGAACATTTCGCAATTTAACGCCGGTTCACGGGGCAATTCGCCGCTGTTCCCAATGTCCGAGGGACGCAGCCCGCAACGCGCAGAGCCCCGCAACACACTGACTTGAATACGTTTTATTTCTACGCATTCGTAGTCGCGCGACCACGGTGGTCGTTCGAAAGGAAACGAAAATGCGAGAAGTATGCCTTAGTCAGATCGATCTGGCTGCCCGATGGAGAATTAGCCCGAGGACACTCGAGAGGTGGCGGTGGTGCGGCGAAGGACCGAGCTTCATGAAGCTCGGTGGGCGCGTGATCTACCGCCTCGAAGATGTGCTGGCGTTCGAAAATCAAGAGTTACGCGACTTGGAGGAGATAAAGGCCCAGCGCTGAACAGGCGCGGGCATCGTCAGCAAAACCCGAGCTATGGCTGAAAATGGGTGATGGTGCCTGAGAAGGCGGCGTATCGTGGCGGGTGTCCAAGCCTGCCAGAACTTCCACAAGGAACGATACGCCTATGTCAGAAGATACCACGATCACCCCGCTCCGCCAGCCCGGAACGATCCTCGACCCGTTGACGGAAATTGCCCGTGAAGGCGCGCGTCAGATGCTGGCGGCTGCGCTGAAGGCGGAGGCGGCCAACTTCGTCGCGCAGTTTGCCGACGAGCTTCTGCCCGATGGCCGACAGCGTATCGTCCGGCATGGTACGGGCCCCGAGCGCGAGATCCAGACCGGGATCGGACCTGTCCCCGTGCAGCGCCAGAAGGTCCGCGACAGGGCGGAAGGTGTTGCTGACGAGAAGAAGATCCGCTTCACCTCGAGCATTCTGCCACGATGGGCGCGGCGGTCACGCAGTCTCGATGCGTTGCTCCCGGTGCTCTATCTGCGCGGCATTTCCACTGGAGATTTTCAGGAGGCGCTGAGCGCGTTGCTCGGGACGGATGCGCCAAACCTGTCGCCAGGCGTCATCACGCGGCTCACGACGGGCTGGCAAAAAGACTACGACCGCTGGCAACGCCGCGATCTCTCTGCCCGGCGCTACGTCTACATCTCCCAACTTCGACAGATAAAACGCTAAGCGCATGTTTTCATTGTTCTCGAATGAGCGATTTTGCCACAACACGGCAAGCGATCAGGGGCGCTTCACGTCCAGGGCGTCGAAGAGGTTCAACTGTTCCGGCTGCGGATTGGAGATCCCGGAGAAGGTTTGAGGGCCGATATGGGTGGTATGCTTCTGAATGCGCGCCAGCAGCTCGTGGGCGATCTTCGGGCTGGTACTGCTGCCCTTCGCCTTCAGACGCATGCGCATGACGCGATAGAGCACCAGGGCAAGGAAGCAGATGAGGGCGTGCGCCCGGATGCGGTCGGGCAGGCGATGGTGCACGGGCGCGATCTCGATGTCGGATTTGAGCACGCGGAAGCCGCGCTCGATATCCGCCAGGGCCTTGTAGCGGCGCACGGCCTCTGCCGGGGTCAGGTCCGGCGCATTGGTCAGCAGCGCGAGCTTTCCGTCGAACAGTTCGGCCGCGGCGATGGCCTCCTCGTCCAGCGCCCAGCTGAAGCGCTCGGCGGTGTTGATCAGCCCCACTTGAGTGGTCCGTTTTAAAAGTTAGTGCATGACCGGCCTTTGGTCCATCGGGATGGTGGTTTCTGGAGCC